>DATGEA010000417.1:0-16289 GCA_035310605.1 Nitrospira sp.
AACGTGGTCATTAACGGGGAGCCGTGGGTCCTGGGTGGCGACATCGTTATGTCGGTGAATGGTCTGGAGATTGCCACTCCGGAGCAGTATGCGGCGGTGCTCAAGACACTCTCGATCGGGGACATCGTTACCCTGCGTCTCTTCCGGAACGGCGCCTATGAAGAGATTACCGCGACCATCGAGGAACATCCGCAAGCACAAGCGGGCTCAAATCAAACAAAAGCCCAGGAGAACATGGGGGTGTGCCTGATGAGTCAACCAGGTGGATCGTACGAATTCGGCAGGTCGGCCGTAAGGTTCTGAACCATCCGATCGCGGCATGATTCCACTGGCACCGTCTTGAAGCGGCATTGCCAGGTGAAGCTCTTACGCACCCTCATTGCCGTACAATCCACAAAGGAACATGCTTCACTTTCTCGTCGCCAGTAATGCAATGAGGGCACGTGCGCTGTCGTCCAGGCTCACCACTGCCTCATGCATGCGAAAGAACAGGATGGTCATCTCGCACAACACCCTCCAGACGATATTGCCTACGCCGAGGAGTGTCAGCCCTCCAAAGAGAAGAACATCCCGGCTCGTGTCCGTGTATTCCGGGGCAACGCCTGTGAGGACCAGGACGACCATGAGAATACCGGCAACCGTGATGACGGCCGCGCCGATGATATAGGAGAGTTGTATGAACGTCGGGCTGATCAGCGTTCCGAAGGAAAAGAATCCTCTTCGATGATGCGTTCGTTTGACCGGGAGATGTTCCGCCGAGGCAGGTTCCGCCTCCGTCAGAAGCGTGGTACCGCAATACTTACACCACTGGGCACCGGCAGGATTCTCATAGAAACATTCTATGCATCGCATTCCTGTTCCCCCTGAGCGCAGTAAGGAGTGAACGTAACAGTCTGATGTAGACAGGTGATCGTGGATACTCTGTTCCGTCCTTCAAATTGACAGCGATGAACCCTCCCCCATAGGAACAGTTAAGTGTCGGGCGTCTGCCGCGAGCAGACGAGTGTCTGTCTTGCCCTAGACGTATTCAACCACCTGTGAGGCTGGAAGGAGACTTCTCGGAAAAATGTCATGTGAGTCGACAGTACTTTATACCATTCAGTCAGGCTGAAGGCTAAGTCGGCACTGGCACAACTCCTAGCTTGCCTACATGTCTTGACATGCAATTACTATACTGCGATCGCTAGGAGAGCCACCTGGTTTTCATCTCGCGGACATCAGGAACAATTTATATCGATCGCTATCCAGGAGTCGTGGGGCATGGCAGGAGTTGGATTTCATCGTTGTGAATGACATCCTCGGCCACCGTGATATTCAGACAAACCTCGGTATGCGCACCTTGCACCCGGTCATTTTTAGGAGGCCGTAATTCGAGGAACTCTTTCTCACTGTGACCAGAACCGTGACCACGGGGAGCAGGAAGTAGCGGAGAGAAGAGAAGCTTATGAATGAGTGGTGCGCCCGACAGGAGTGAATCGAATAGGCCCAGATCCGTAGTCTCAGCTACAGGTATAGCGACTGATAACGTTCAGGAGCGAACGATCGGGACGAAGTCTCCGTGTGTTCAATGGGTTACTACTGTTTGTGTGGTGATGGATGATGATAAGGTAAATTGGGAGTTGTGACGCAAACCGTGACTGAACCGTGACAAAAATTGTGCCCTGTATTCATTTTATGGTGAACATCGACTTTGTCATTCGGGGAACACGCTGGTAGACCAACAAGGCCGCACTGCTAAAGCAGAAGGAGAAGTCTGCTCAGTCGTCACTCGTGACTCTTGTCTTGTGAGCGTGCAGCAGGTCGCATCTCTGCTTCGGATGTGGCCGCCACTGACCAGCCGCCGCCCAAGGCCTTGTAAAGCTGGACGACCGATTTGAGCTGGGTACGGCGTGTTCGGGCGAGCCCGAGTTCCGCTTCGAAGAGACTCCGTTGGGCCGTAAGGACATCAAGGTAACTGGCGCGCCCACCCTGGTACCGCAGATCAGAGAAGCGAAAGGCGGATTGCAGTGCCGCCACTTGCATCTCCTGCGCCGTGCGCTGTTCCCCGGCTTTCTGGACGGCAATGAGTGAGTCTTCCACCTCCTTGAACGCGGTCAGCACCGTCTTTTTGTACTGAGCCAATGCAGCCTCGGCCTGGGCCTCTGTCAGCTGCACCTGATACCCCAGCGCCGTCGCGTTGAGGAGCGGACCGCTCAAGGAAGCAGAACCGTTGAAGACGGCGAACGGGCCCACCGATGATCCGGACACCTGAAACCCGGCTCCCCCGGCCGAGCCGGTGAGGGCCAATTGGGGAAACCGGTACGCCTGGGCGACCCCGATATTGGCGGTCGCCGCTACCAGTTTCTGCTCCACTTCCAGTATGTCCGGGCGCCGCTGAAGCAGGTCCGAGGGGAGCCCGGGGGGTACCGTTGGCGGGATGGGCTGATCGGTGAGATGAAGACCTCTGGAAACTACTTCCGGTTTTCGGCCGAGCAGGATGCTCAAACGGTTTTCTGTCTGAATCACCTGCCGCTCAAGGTCCGCCAGCTGAGCCGCAGTTCCGGCCCGTTCCGCCTCGAACCGATCGAGATCAAGTTTGGAGACGTCACCATGTTTGTATCGCAGATCGGACAGCCGGACGGTTTCTTCCCATGCTTTCAGTGTGCGTTTGGCGATCTCCACCTCGTAGTCCAGGCCCCGAAGGTCGAAATAGGCCTCTGCCACGTTGCTGACCAGGCCGAGAACCACCGCTCGCTGATGTTCCTCCTGCGACAGGAATTGCGCCTGGGCTGCTTCGATGGACCGTCGGAGACGCCCCCATAAATCGACCTCCCACTTGAGGCCGGCTGAGGCACTTTCGAATCCGAGGGTCAGGCCTCCGGAGTCGCTCCCGATCGGGACGCCCGGTCCACCGACCGGAATCACGTTGCTGTTCGTGTTCCGAAGGCCGAAGGCAGTTCCCGAATACCCTAGCGACGGGGCCAGGTCGAATTTGGCGATCACGAGCTGGGCCCGAAACTCCTCGATGTTGGCGGCGGCGATACGCAGATCCAGGTTTTCTTCGATTGCGGCACGCACCAATTTGTGGAGCTCCTGATCCTTCAGCAGTTCCCACCAGGGCAGATTGGCGAAGGACTCGGCGGTCGCGGCCGTCATACGCCAGGAATCACTCTTTGGAGTTTCCGGCCTGGTGTAATCGGGGCCCATTTTGCAGGAGGTCAGCACTGATCCCACGACGATCATCATGATCACCAGAAGCGGGAGTGAGGCGACACGTGTCCTGCCGCGCCCTTCAACTTTCGAACGGCTGGAGATGGATACGCCTGAAGGATTCATCTTAGTGACCTCCGCCTTCACCAGCATGGGCCGGCAGTCCTTTCGCTCCTCGAGCTGGGTGGGCAGGTTCTCCGTCACCGCTTCCCAGTGGTGTGACTGGCTGGAGAGCGGGATCGATCTGCTTACGCGCAGGCTCCCCTCGATGGACAACCTTCTCAACGATGTAGAACGTGACTGGAATTAGGAAGATGCCGATCACGCTCGCAGCGAGCATTCCGCCGAACACGGTGATACCCAGCAGGATTCTCCCATGCGCCCCCGCTCCCGTGGCGAAGACCAGCGGAAGCACGCCGAAGATGAATGCAAAGGCCGTCATCAAGATGGGGCGCAGACGCACTTGGGCCCCTGCCAGGGCTGCATCCATGATGGACTTTCCTCCTTCGAACTCGACCTTTGCGAACTCCACGATGAGGATCGCGTTCTTGGCGGCGAGTCCGATGAGCATCACGAGGCCGATCTGAGTGAACACGTCGTTTTCACTCGCTTGAGGCGCGACCAGCTTAAGAAGCCACAAGGCACCGAATGCGCCGAAGACGGCGACCGGGGTGCCGAGGAGCACGCTGAAGGGCAAGGCCCAGCTTTCATACTGTGCTGCGAGAATGAGAAAGACGAACAGGAGCGAGAAGCCGAAAATCACGCTCGCCGGCACGCCTTCGGCGGCCACCTTTTCCTGGAACGACATGCCCAGATAGTCGTACCCCATGCCGCCGGGCATCGTTTCCTCAAACACTTCTTCCAATGCCTTCATCGCCTGGCCTGATGTGAAACCCGGGGCTGCCCCCACGAGCAGTTGTGCAGAGCGATACTCGTTGTACCGCATGGTGAACTCGGGTCCGTGGAACGGCTTCATGGTCACGAGCGTGGAAAGCGGGACCATGTCGCCGTCGGCGTTGCGCACATAGAACTGCCCGACGTTCTCCGCCCTGGTGCGGAACTCGCCCTCCGCCTGGACATACACCTGCCAGACCCGCCCGAACCGGTTAAAGTAATTCACCATGGCCCCGCCCATGAATGCCTGCAGCGTCTGGTACACGTCTGAAAGATTCACCCCCTGCTTGAGCACCTTCTCGCGATCCACGTTCGCGAACAGTTGAGGCACATCGGGGATGAAGGTGGTATCGATCCTCGCGATCTCCGGGCGCGTGCGAGCCGCTTCCAAGAACCGCTGAGTATTCTCCGCGAGAAATCGGATGTCCTTCCCGAGGCGGTCTTCCAGGATGAAAGTGACGCCGCCTGAAGTGCCGACACCAGGAATCGCCGGCGGCGGGAAGATGAACGCTCTGGCTTCCGGCAACGCGGCGAGTTGTTGGTTGACGTTGTGGAAAATTGCAAGGAGTTGCTCGTCAGGTTTCGTGCGCTCCTCCCAGGGGGCGAGCGTGACGAAAAAGAAGGCATTGTACGTAGTGCTCACCGTACTCAACAGGCTGTATCCGACGATGGTCGAAACATATTGCACGCCGGGCGTCTGCTTGAGGAGGACTTCGATCTTCCTACAGACCTCCTCTGTTCGCTGAAGCGATGAAGCCTCCGGGAGCTGGACGTTGAGGTACACATAGCCCTGATCCTCCGTGGGGAGGAAACCGGTTGGCAACTGTGCGCCGATTAGACCCGATGCCACGGCAACCGAGACCAGAAAGAGCAGTGAGAAGCCGGCCTTACGAATCAAGTGACCGCAAATACTCACGTAGCCGTCAGTCGTGCGTCCGAACCATCTGTTGAACCAGCTGAAGAAGATCCCGAGCGGACCTCTGGTCTGCTTCCTGGGCCGCAACAAGAGCGCCGAAAGGGCCGGGCTGAGGGTCAGCGCATTGAAGGCCGAGATCACTACGGACACGGCGATGGTCACGGCGAACTGCTGGTAGAGCCTCCCGGTAATGCCCGGGATGAATGCGGTCGGCACGAATACGGCTGCCAGAATCAGGCCGATGGCCACAACCGGCCCGGACACCTGCTCCATGGCCCTGAGGCTTGCTTCTTTGGGCGAGAGGCCCCGTTCGATGTGGTGCTCGACCGCCTCGACGACCACGATGGCATCGTCCACGACCAAGCCGATGGCCAGAACGAGGCCGAACAACGACAACGTGTTGATCGAAAACCCCAGCAGGGGAAAGAAGGCGAAGGTGCCGATCAGCGAGACCGGCACGGCCAGCAATGGGATCAAGGTGGCCCGCCAGCCCTGGAGAAAGATGTAGACCACGATGATCACGAGGGCCAGCGCTTCGAAGAGGGTCCGCACGATCTCCTTGACGCCCTCTCTCACAGAGCGTGTCGTATCGAGTGAAATCACGTAATCCAGGTCTTGCGGAAATCGCGCTTTCATCTCTTCCATCAGCTTTGTGGCCGCATCCATCGTGTCGATCGCGTTGGACCCCGGAAGCTGGTATACGGCGATGATTGCTGACGGGTTCCCGTTCATCCGGCCGAGGATGTTGTACATCTGTGCGCCAAGCTGGATCCGGGCCACGTCCTTCAAGCGCACCATAGATCCGTCCGGGTTTGCCCGGATCACGATATTGGCGAACTCTTCTTCGCTTTGCAGACGCCCCTGGGCACGGACACTGTAGGTGAACTCCTGCCCTGGCGGAACCGGCTCGGCGCCGATCTGGCCGGCCGGGTTCACCGTGTTCTGGGCCTTGATGGCATTCAAGATCTCCGTCACGGTGATGCCGAGCTTGGCGAGTTGGTCGGGTCTCACCCAGAACCTCATCGCGTACTGGCCGGATCCGAAGATCTGCACCTGACCGATGCCGGGCACCCGAGTCATGGGATCGTTGATGTTGACGTAGGCATAGTTGGCCAAGAACGTCGCGTCGTAGGTGCCCTTCGGGGAGTAGAGAGAGAATAGCGCGAGGGGACTCGTCGTCGATTTCTTGATGGTGACCCCGTAATTCCGTACATCAGACGGCAGCTGGGATTCGGCCTGTGCGTAGCGCATTTGCGACAGGATCTGATCGTCGTTCGGTTTGGTCGCGATGTCGAAATCCACGCGAAGCGTCATCTGACCGTTGCTCGCGTTGACCGAATACATGTAGAGCATGTTGTCCACGCCGCTCATCTGCTGTTCGATCGGAGTGGCAACCGACTGTTCGAGGGTGACCGCGTCCGCCCCGACATAGGTGGCCTGGAGCATGATCTCGGGAGGGGCAATGTTTGGAAACTGCGCGACAGGGAGCTGAACCATGGCGATGAGCCCGAGGATGACCATGATGATCGAAATCACCATGGCGACGATCGGGCGGTTGATAAAGAATCTGGCCATAGAGACTGAGGAATCAGCCGGACAGGAGCCCATCACCGGATGGCGCCTGCTTCAACTATCTTTCGCCTCTGCTGATCCCTGATAGGTTTTGGTATTCACGGTCATGCCGGCTTTGAGCTTTTGTAGTCCTTCGACCACGACACGTTCGCCCGCCTTCACTCCTTCATCGATGACCCACAGGTGTCCGGCACGCTCTCCGACCTTGGCAGCCCGGATTTCCACGGTGTTGTTCTCTGTGACGACATGCACCTGATAGGTACCTTGCATTTCAGTGACCGCCCGCTGGGGGACGAGTAAGGCCTTCTCCCTTGTCCTTGTCACGGCGCGGACCCGCGCGAATTGACCTGGCCGAAGAATGTTGCCGGGGTTCGGGAATAATGCTGCGATACGAATAGTTCCGGTCTTCACGTCCACCTGCCGATCGGCGAGAAAAAATCTTCCATTGTGCGGGTAGAGTGTGCCATCACTTAGGATCATTTCGATGTTTGCCGGGCGGTTTTCGGCGGACCGGGTATCTCTGGAGCGTTCTTCATAGCGCAGGCTGATTTTTTCGGCGGCAGCCATGTATTCCTGTTCGCTGGCGGAGAAATAGACACGGATCGGGTCAAGGGTTGAAATAGACGTCAGGACTGTATTCGGATCGACAAGATCACCGATCTGTGCCTGTGCGATACCGGCTACGCCGTCGATCGGCGCTGTGACTTTGGTCCATTCAAGATTGAGCTTCGCCTGCTCGACTGCTGCCTTGGCAGAGGCGCTAATACCCTTGGCCGCTTCATAAGCCTGAATCGAATCGTCCAGTTCCTTTTGGCTGATTGCACCCTGTTTCGCGAGCGGTTTATCACGCTCGACATCAAGCTTTGCTTTCATGAGCTGGGCCTGCGCTTTGGCCAGATCACCTTTGGCCTGCTCGAACGACACCTGGAACTTGCTGGGGTCGAGTTCGAACAGCAGATCGCCTTTTTTCACGAAAGCACCTTCGACATAGGGCCGTCTCAGCAAATAGCCGGTAACCTGTGCCCGGATTTTGGCATTCACATGGCCTTCTGTCGTGCCGACCCATTCTGAATAAATTGGAATGTCCTTCTGAACCACTTCCACGACCTCGACTTCCGGGACCGGATTGGCTGGAGTCGACGCAGCTTCCTGTTTGCAGCCTTGGAACGTCAGCACGACGAGGAAGGCAAACAGATTAGCTGAAAGCAATGCCGATCCCCCCCTGCACGAGATCGCGCCTTCAGTCTCGACGAGCCTGAGTTTGAGGTTTCTGAAGGCGCTGTAACAGAAAAGTATGTTCATGGCTTCTTCTTCTTAGACAGCGGCGAGTCGCTCACCACACCGTGTAATAACTTGTCGTGATGAGGTCCGTGACGTAAGGGCTGCATTGTGTATGCCATGCGAGGGTGGTGAAGAAGGCAACCAGTCGCCAGATGCAACTCAACGTAACAGCACGTAATTATGCCAGCGGTGCTGCGGCACGTTTGAAAGCCTTCGTTGGATGGTGAGGCATTTTGGGGCAACGACATGATGTCTACCCTGTGGCATATCTCGAAGCGCCATATCGGAGATATCAGAGGAATCGAGCAAAAGAGCATCAAGTGCAGACGGGCACGGTTATTTCAGCGCTTCGGCCGCGTTGATGATGTCCAACAGTTCTTTGGTAATCGCATCTTGCCTCGATTTGTTGTAAGAACCCGTGAGCTTCTTGATGAGTTCACCGGCGTTCCTCGTCGCGCCGTCCATGGCAACCATACGGGCTCCCTGCTCGGCGGCCGAGGATTCCAGCAGAATCCGATAGGCTTGGACATGAAAATTCCGGTGCAGGAGCGCTTTCAGCAATTCGTCCTCGCTCGGCTCGTAGAGGTAGGCTCCGGGGGCGATTCCACCGGAGCGGTCCAGGTCCCTGACGGTGGTGATTTCATAGAACCAGTCGATCGGCAGGAGCTGTTCGACCACGACGCGTTGTTGGACCGGGGACTTAAACTCATTGTAGATGACGTAGATTCCGTCAAGCCGCGCTTCGGCATAATCCTCAAGCGCGCGAAGCTCCTCGCCCATCACCAGGCCGTGCTCGAACGAGAGCTTCTCAAAGAGATCCACTACCTCTCGCCGTACCGGCCAGTGCCGCCGGCGAAAAAAATCTCGCCCCTTTCGACCGACGACTGCGACCTCCACCTGTGCGCCACGGGACTCGAAGTCTTTCAGCGCTGAGACGGCCGTGCGGAGGATATTCGCGTTGAATGCCCCGCACATCCCCCGGTCGCTGGTGACCACCGTCACGAGGATCCGGTTTCCTTCCCGCTTCTGTAGCAGCGGGTGAGCATCACGGTTGACGCGTTGGCTGAGGTCGCAGATCGCCTCGCGCATCTTGTGGGCATAGGGCCGTGCAGCCAGGATACGGTCCTGCGTTCGTTTGAGTTTCGCCACAGCCACCATCTTCATGGCTTTAGTGATCTTCTGGATATTCTTGACGGCGCCGATCTTGCGCCGGATGGATTGAAGACTTGGCATTCGCGTCCTGCTCCCTTGACAACAGTTCGACAGCACCCTCAGCTCACCGCTTCCCGGTAGCCGACAGCACGATGCAGCATCACGCTTGCATCTGCGGCAAAATCCGAATGCAGCAAGATTGCCGCGCGGTCGCGGCGCCGATCATCTTGACGCCGAGGAAAACCGTTCGCGGAACGCCTCGGGTGTCAGTCCTACGACCTCAGCGCAACGAGCGAGCCGATCCTCCCGCTTGAAGTCCTGTTCCGTGAGGCGAATCATGTACTGGCGTGCCACCAAATAGGACTCCGACTCAATGTCCACCATGCGAACCCGGGCACGCTTGGTCGTCGGATCGAGAATGGCATCGAAGGGGATCGGGGTGAAGCGCCCGTTCACGATCGAGACCATAGCCCCGCTGCCGCCCTTGAGCAGCAACTCAGCGGCGCAACAGCCCAGGTCGCGACAGTATTCCATATCGAAGGGAATGGGATGCGCGCAGCGCAACTCGAATCCCAGATCTTTAACTCGGATGGTGGGCGCGAGGTCATAGGGTGCCAGCTGCTTGAGCACGGCTTCCTTGAGGACACGCCCCAGGTCGAGATCGGCCAACTCGATGTGACCATGCTCATCATGCCTGATCGATTCCAGTTCCGTGAGGTCCTGCGGGTCCATCACTTCTGCAAGGCCTTCGGCGAGGACCGCGACGCCGTCCTCCCGCCCTGTGCTCAGTCGCTTGATGATCGCTCCGCAGAGGATGTCCACTACCTTCGCCAGCCGGACCGGTCGTTCCGGAAACTCTTCGGGAATGAGCGTGAGTGTGGCCCCGGCGGCTTTCCCGATGCCGAGAGCCAGGTGGCCGGACTTACGCCCCATCGCCACGACAAAGAACCAATGGCCGGTGGTGCGTGCATCCTCCAGGACGTTTTCGACCGCGTAGGTTCCCAGGTGTCGAGCCGTCTGAAAGCCGAACGTGGAAATGCCGTGGGGCAGATCCAAGTCATTGTCGATGGTCTTGGGTACATGAACCACACGGAGGCTGCCTTCCGAAGATCGTTCCAAGGTGAGCGCAGAGAAGCAGGTATCATCGCCGCCGATGGTAATCAAGTCCGTGACACCCACTCGCGCAAGACTCTTCAAACAGTTGTCCAGGTACATGGGTTTCGTGGTCGGGTTGGCACGAGCTGTCTTGAGTATGGATCCTCCTCGAAAGTGGATGCGGCTGACCTGGTCGATGGTGAGCGGGGTCACCTTGGTTGCGTCACCCTGCATGAGCCACTTGAACCCTTGTTCGATGCCCATCACGGTTCGCTCTTCCGCGAGCAGTCTGATTGCCGCAGCGCCGATGACAGCGTTAATGCCTGGAGCTGGGCCTCCGCCGACCAATATGGCGACCTTTCCTCTCATCATGGGCACTCCCTTAGGTTCAGCGCTGCCTGGCCCTCTCCTTGGGCTAGGCTGAACTTCAATTCTGCTCGAGCCTTTTCCGGTGAACTGAACTCCAGACGACCTGCTGCCACGCGTAGGCGCTGCGAGGTCCGTGCCAGTGGCTCCATCGACACATGAAGGTTATGGAAGCTTGCCGCCGTACAGCCTTAAGCCAATTGCACCACGATGATTGGTCTGCACGCGAGAAGAACCGACCCAAGACAAAACGCAGACTCGACGAAAAAAACACGCGCCCCTGGGGTATTTAGCGACAACAGGTGGGTCAGGCTCTGTAGCAATGCGCCTCACAGCTCTACTGGGAAATTACGTGATGAACCGAACCGTCAGAACCCTTCCGAGCCATTCTTCTAGATTGATGCATGGTGGCATTTGTCTTGCGCGCATGCGGATAAATGGATTTACTGTCAGGCGGATTGTCCGCCAGGTGATGACGCGCTTGAGTTGTCCCGCCGCATCCCTGCCGGACTCTCATGTTTGAGTCTATTGGAAGTGTTGCTGCATCGCCGTAACGGAGTGACGTGATGATGTGCATTGAACGGCAGTTGGGACGCGCGGCGCTAGCGGTCTGTTTGCTCCTGCTTTTGACTGCCTGTGCTTCGCCCGTCGGCGTCAAGCGCTGGAGTCTGAATGACGCCTATCAAGCGAGCTACGGCAACGCGCTCTCCGCGGATCACCCCACATCGTTTACCCTTCAGGTGCTGCTCCGGCTCAACCTCTACGACAAATTCCATAAGGATCCGACGAGCGCACTCGCTGAGCTGCACAAGGGGCTGGCACCGACAGGGGATGATGACCGGCTCTTTGCGCTGGCTGAGCTCTCCGTGCTTCATGCCCGCCAAACGGGATCCACCTCCCATTTTCTGGCCGCAGCGGTCTATGCCTATGCCTTGCTGGATCGCGACGCGAACGATTTCAAGCCGATTCCGCTCGATCCCCGAAACCGGATCGTCGCGGATATCTATAACGTGGCGTTGGCCAAAGGTCTGGTGGTGAATCGCGACAGTGATGAGGAAGAAGTCGCGTTGCGCGCTGGACGTTACCCGCTGCCGTTCGGCGAACTGATCATTGAGGCTCCGGAACAATTCACCTGGGCTGGCCACCGGCTGGATCGATTCTTTACTGCGGTGCAGTTCGACGTCTACGGTCTCCGGAACCGATACCGTCAGCCAGGGGTCGGCGCGCCGCTAATCGCGACCCTCGGCGAAGGCGAGGCAAATGCTGAGCGAGGAAGCGAGTTAGTGTTCCCTAGCAGCAAGGTGGCTGCAACGGCGTTGCTCCGGCTCAATGAAGCACAGCGCAGCCTTGCCGACGGACATGTCCACGGAAAGTTGGAACTCTATACGCTCGATGGCCAGAGGAGCGTGTGCCTCTCTGGTTTCGATATCCCACTTGAGTTCGAGTCGACGTCGGCCATCGCTTATGCGCTGAAAGATATGCCGGTCTTTGACTTCGAGATTCGAGGCTTTTTCGGACTTCGCCGCACGCTCTTTCGAACCAAGTTGGGCCATCTTGGGACGATCGAGCCCTACCGGCGAGGGAAGATACCCGTTGTGCTCGTGCATGGGACGGCGTCGAGCCTCGTCCGCTGGGCGGAGCTGATCAACGAAATGATGGCGGATTCCCGTATCGCACAGCGGTACCAGTTGTGGATCTTTACCTATAACACGGGTGACCCCATCCTCTTCACCGCCGGGATCCTGCATCAATCCCTTCAAGAGGCCGTTCAGCTGTTCGATCCGGAAGGGCAGGATCCCGCGCTTCGGCAGATGGTGGTCATCGGACATAGCCAAGGGGGCCTTCTGGCCAAGCTCACCGCCATTGACAGCGGCACGCGGTTCTGGGATCACGTGAGCAAGAAGTCCATTGACGAGTTGGATGTGAAGCCCGAGACCAGGCAGATCCTTCGCCAGTCCTTCTTTTTTACACCGCTACCTTTCGTGAGCGACATTATCTATATGGCCACGCCGCACAGGGGGAGTTACGCCGCCGCCGGAGGGATTGCACATTGGCTGGCCGATATCGTGACGCTGCCGGCTTCGATCTTATCCACCGGGCTGGAGGTCGCGCGAGCGGTGGCAAGGGACGAGCCCGAGCTGGCGTCAACGCTGCTGAAGATTCCAAGCAGCGTGCACAGTATGGACCCGTCGCGTCCCTTCACGAAAATTCTGTCATCGATGCCGATGAACCCAGCCGTTGAAGTTCACTCGATCATTGCTGTGTCCGGGAACAAGCCGTTAGAAGAGGATGGCGACGGGATCGTCGCTTACCAAAGCGCCCACATTAGGGAATCGGTTTCTGAAAGAGTCATACAATCAGGCCATTCTGTTCAGGGGCATCCGGAAGCCATCCAGGAGATAAGGCGCATCCTTCTTGAGCACGCCCGCGCTCACTGATCCCGCCAGGGTGCTCTTGCCATATCTTTTGTCTCTGGATCCACGGATTCTTCGAACGGCGGTAAGAGAAAGGACTGGCCCGGGCACAGAAGACTACGGACTGCTGGGGAAATTTACCCCGACGCTCATCTCCAACCTGTAGCTACACACCCCATGGACCTATCTCACGAAACAGATCAGCCAAGCTAACGCCTCAGAATATCTCGAAATACAAATCTTCCGTTCTGAGCGCATAGTGGCATTTCTCTTGCTCACGACTCATTTCGTTGCATCAGAGTATTTACGCAATCGCGAACGCTGCAAACAGACACTGGTTGAGATGGGCCAATGCGCCGGCGTCTGCACTCAAGTGCCGAGGAAGATCGTTCTGGTGAACAGGTTTGTTTCTTAGGTTCTGCGCCGGGGCGACAGCAAATGAAACAAGGGCAGGAGGTGCTGAGGTAATGAACTACGAATTAGAGAAGACCGCCAGAGCGATGGTTACCGATGGAAAAGGCATTCTTGCCGCTGATGAAACGATCGGCACCATTACGAAGCGCTTTGACGCGCTCAGTATCCATTCCACTGAAGAAAGTCGGCGGACCTATCGCGAGATGCTCTTCACGACTCCGGGAGTCGGAGAGTTTATCAGCGGGGTCATCATGTACGACGAAACCATCAGGCAGAGGAGCGCCGATGGCAGTTCTCTGGCCGACGTTCTCGTCAAGCAAGGCATCATTCCGGGGATCAAGGTGGACACCGGTGCAAAACCGCTGGCCGGCTCACCGGATGAAACCATCACCGAAGGACTGGATGGACTTCGCGAACGGCTGCAGCAGTATCGCGGCATGGGAGCGCGGTTCGCCAAGTGGCGGGCGATCTTTCGGATCACCGACCGGCTTCCAAGCCCCATGAGCGTCAGTACGAACGCCCATGCGCTGGCTCGATACGCGGCGCTCTGTCAGGAGCAGGGACTGGTGCCGATTGTGGAACCGGAAGTTCTGATGGATGGCTCTCATCCTATCGAACGCTGCGAAGAGGTGACGAGTGCAGTGCTTGAGGCGGTCTTTCACGAACTCTTCGAACTGTGCATACGATTGGAAGCGATGCTGCTCAAGCCGAATATGGTCATTGCTGGAAAAACCTGTCCTCAGCAAGCATCGGTGCAAGAAGTCGCAGCCTCCACGGTACGTTGTCTGCGCCGTCATGTGCCGGCGGCAGTACCTGGTATCGTCTTCTTGTCCGGCGGGCAGAGTGATGTGCTTGCTACCGCGCATCTGAATGCGATTAACAGGATCGACGCCGGGAAACCCTGGAAGACGAGCTTTTCCTATGGTCGTGCCTTGCAAGATGCTGCCCTCGCCACGTGGCACGGCAAGCCTGAGAATCTGAAAACCGGGCAGGAGGCGCTTTACCACCGAGCCAAGTGTAACGGCGCCGCCAGTATCGGCATCTATACCGAAGCGATGGAGGGCCAACCAAGCCACCTTGTCGGAGCCGCGCACCGTTCCGACTCGCACGATGACTAACCAGATCAAGATGCCGTTGTCTGTTGAGGTGGGCCTGGCCCGGATTGAACAGCGGCTAAAGGAGGATCGAATGCGCAAGGTACCGTCAAAGCTTGAAAAGGTGCTGGAAGAGACCGTGATCAGCAGCGCTCTGACAGACGGGGAACGGAAACTGATGGACGCCTACTGGCGGGCGGCAAACTATCTGTCAATCGGCCAGATCTACCTCTACGATAACCCGTTGCTGAAGAAATCTCTGACCAAGGAACACATCAAGCCTCGGCTGCTGGGCCACTGGGGGACCACGCCGGGATTGAATTTTATTTACGTGCATCTGAACCGGATCATCAAGAAACACGATCTGAACATGATCTATATCACGGGGCCTGGACATGGAGGGCCGGGGTTGGTGGCGAATGCCTACCTCGAGGGGACCTACAGCGAAGTCTATCCGAATGTTTCGCAGGACGAGGAGGGAATGAAGCGGCTGTTTACCCAGTTTTCGTTTCCTGGCGGCATTCCCAGCCACGTGGCCCCAGAGACGCCCGGGTCTATCCATGAGGGGGGTGAATTGGGCTATGCGCTTTCCCATGCCTATGGTGCGGTGTTCGACAATCCTGATCTGATCGCAGCCTGCGTGGTCGGCGACGGCGAGGCGGAAACGGGACCGCTGGCGACGAGCTGGCATTCGAACAAATTCCTGAATCCGGCTACCGACGGAGTGGTCCTGCCGATCCTCCATCTCAATGGCTATAAGATCGCCAATCCCTGTGTGCTGGCCCGCATCAGCCACGAAGAGTTGGAGCAGCTCTTCCAGGGGTACGGGTACAAGCCCTACTTTGTCGAGGGAAATGAGCCGGACAAGATGCATCACCTCATGGCCGCCACGCTTGACGACGTCATGAAGGATATTCAGCGCATCAAGGCCGAGGCGCGCCGGAACGGCTCCCCGAAGCGGCCGCGCTGGCCCATGATCGTCCTTCGTACGCCGAAGGGCTGGACAGGCCCGAAGGAAATCGACGGCAAGCGGACCGAGGATTATTGGCGGTCACATCAGGTGCCCATGGGCGAAATGCACGAGAACCCCGCCCATGTCCGTATTCTCGAGCAGTGGATGAAAAGTTATCGGCCCGAAGAGTTGTTCGATCAGAGCGGGAAGCTCAAGCCTGAACTTGCGGAGGTGCCGCCGAATGGGGCACGCCGCATGAGCGCCAATCCCCATGGCAACGGTGGTGTCTTGCTCAAGGACCTCCGCCTGCCGAATTTCCAAGACTATGCCGTCAAAGTGACGAAGCCAGGCGAAATCGCTGCCGAATCCACCCGCCTCATGGGGAAGTTCCTCCGCGACGTGATGAAACTCAACTTGGCCAGTAAGAATTTCCGCCTCTTTAGTCCCGACGAGAACAATTCGAACCGCTGGCAGGACGTGCTGGAGGTGACCAATCGCGCCTGGATCGCCGAGACCTTTCCGTATGACGACCACCTGGCCCCCGACGGCCGGGTCATGGAGATGCTGAGCGAACATCAGTGCCAGGGTTGGCTGGAAGGTTACCTGCTGACGGGGCGTCACGGGTTTTTCTCCTGTTACGAGGCGTTCATCCACATCATTGACTCGATGTTCAACCAGCACGCCAAGTGGCTGAAGGTCTGCAACCACATCCCCTGGCGTCGCCCCATCGCATCGCTCAACTATCTCCTGTCCTCCCACGTCTGGCGCCAGGACCACAACGGTTTCAGCCACCAGGACCCCGGCTTCATCGACCACGTCGTCAACAAGAAAGCCGCGGTCGTCCGCGTGTACTTGCCGCCCGACGCCAACTGCCTGCTCTCGGTGACCGATCACTGCCTGCGCAGCCGCAACTACGTCAACGTCGTGGTCGCCGGCAAGCAGCCGGCTCC
>DATGEA010000418.1:0-9215 GCA_035310605.1 Nitrospira sp.
GGCTATCCTCTGCACTGGCGCATTCCCCCTCTTGTTGAATTGGTTTTGATTCATGCGGGCGAACTGTATCACAGGCTCCACCACTTTTATAGCCAGTTGTTCAGGAGCAAGAAGGGCGACCAGTAGGCCGGATGGTCATAGACGCGATCGCCTAACAACTTGATTTGGGCACGCTGAATAGCGACGGCTTTGGAAACGGAAGGATCCCGTAGCTGACGGTAGAATTCCGAGACCAGCGCGGCCGAGGCCTCATCGTTGATGAACCAGAGCGTGGCCAGCGCGCTGCGAGCACCCGCCTTGATTGCGACACCGGCCAGGCCGAGTGCCGCGCGATCATCCCCGATTCCGGTTTGACAGGCACTGAGGGTCAACAGTTCCAGGGGATCGTCCCGGAAACGGAAGAGACCGATCAATTGATCTAACTTGTTCATCGTCAGCTTGCCATCGAACGTCAGGAGAAATGAATCGTTCACATCGGTCGAAAACTTGCCGTGTGTGGCAATGTGTAAGATTCCGTACCGTCCTGCACGCAATTCCTGTTCCAGCTTTGGGATTTGGAAGTCCTGATTGAGCAGCTGATCGCCGGAATAGAGCGAGTGAATCGAATTCATCTCCTCCGCGACGTAGGGAAGCGCAGGGTACCCCTGAACGGCCTTCGTCAACCCGCTGGCCAGGAAACGGATCTTCTCGCGATTCAACGGATGCGGATCGGTCAAGGTGATGCCGGGAGTCAATGCCACCGCGTATTTCTGAATAAGGAAGCCTGAGCCGTCATGCAGGGCCGCCATCGGGATCGTACGAAGCGCGCTATCCGGAACAAAGATCAAGGTGGTGATTTTCAACCGCTGGAGATCCTCATCGATGGGTCGCACGAGCCAGTCATAGAGCTGTTGCGCGTGGGGCAGATACTCACGCGTGGTGCGTTTCTCGACAGTGCGGCGAAACGCTCTGATCTCTTTTGTGACCACGTCGGCCGACACGGGGATGGCTCTTCGGGTGAGCCCGGTCGGTAAACTGACCACCAGTTCCACGCGAGTCGGAAAGAGTATGGGGTACACAATGGCCGTGGTCGGGGAGAGACTGTCAAATTTGGTGACTCTCGCCTGGAGGGCATCGACGCATTCATCCCGGAAATAGTCACGAAGCTCCGCAGCCTTGTAGGCCTCGATGGTATCGCGAGCCGCCAGCACGTAGCCTTCGACGAGCGGGGGATCTTCGGTGAGAGAGGCGCGTTGGAGCAACAGGTCGGACAGTTCGAAGAAGAGCGGCCGCACCGGTTGCGGGTCGGAGAGAGACGACTCCGATGAAGCCATGGCGACTTCCTGGCGGATCGGTTGGAGCGTGGTGATGGCTTGCCGATACGAAGCGATCGCTTCGTCCAGCTGGCCGGAAGCAACCAGGAGTCGTCCCAATTGCCATTGCCAGCGGTACAGGGATTCCGGTGCATCGACCGATTGCGCGGTGAAGATGGCCCGCCTGGTGAGCTGCAGCGCCTCATCGAGGCGGGACTCCGATTCATAGAGATGCCCGAGATGCCCGACCGCATAGGAAAGCGTCCGGCCGTCCTTGATCGATTCAGCCACCGTGGCCGATTCTTGCAACGTCCCGGCGGCCCGAAGCAGCAGGGGATCTCGAATTTCTGACAGCACAGGAGCCAGTCGATGGTACAGAAGGCCGACGTTCATCAATCCCACGGCTTTCTCATGAGAGGGTGCCATGGCGGTGAGTTGGTTCAAGGCTTCATCAAGCCATTGCCGGGAGGCCTCGGGCTGGTTCAGCCGTAACGCCGTGCGCGCCGCATTGATCCTGGCACGGAGCGCGATGAGCGGCAATCCCGCGTCCTGTGCCATCTCGATGGTTTCGGTGAAGGCGGCGAGCGCGTCCTGATCCTGCTTTCTCAGTGCCGCAAGCACACCCTGGTCGTGCCGGATGGAGGCGCTCAGGGCAGGCACCCTCTGGTCCCGTGCGGCTTCCTGTGCCTGGGTGAGATAAGCGGCAGCCGCTTCCAGCTGCTGCGCGACGAGATAGCTGCGCCCCAGATGAGCCAGCACCGTCGCGCGCCACATCATATCGGAATCTTGTTGAGCAAGCCCCCAGGCTAACTCAAGCATTTGCAATGCCTGCGTGGTGTGGCCGATCGCCTGAGCCGCCTGGGCGCCGGAGACCAGAGCCTGGCTATGGCCGTGACGGTCGCCGTGTGATTCGTAACGCTGTGCCGCTTCCTTCCACTTGGCCAGTGCGTCCTCAAACGCGCCGCGTTGATACGCTTCCTGACCTTGTGTCATCAGGACCGATGGATCGGGATCAGATACGGCCACCGACGGAGTGGGGGAGAGCTGAAGAGACGAACTCACCAGCAGAGCGCTGATCAACAAAAGAAGACGACGAATACCTGGTTGCCGATCGGTTGATCTATTCATGTTGAGGAATGTCATGGCGACACCAGCCTTTGAACCATGCCCGATGCGAACGGGCTCAGAGCACCTGGATCACGATCTGCATATGCACGCCGTTGTCCTGCAAGTTGTCGTACGACGGGTTACTGCTGTCTGGTCGATGGACGTTATTAAAGTTGAGCGGATGACCCCAATAGACTTCAACTCTGGCTCGTTCCTTGGGGAGGATATTCCAGCGCAAGCCGAGGCCGGCGCTGGCAAGAACATCGGGTTCCGGTGTCCCCCCTTTGGCACTCCAGGCCCGACCGAAATCCACAAATTGGGCGAACTGCAAGAGTGGCTCTCCGGTCGCATAACTCATGAGCGGAAACCGCGACTCGACAGAGGCCAGAAATGCGTTGTCCCGGATCAGCGTGTTCTCGCGATAGCCACGCACGCTGAACCGTCCGCCGACCGGCAATTGTTCTAGGGGAAAGAGCCTGTCGTTCGCCAATTGGAGGCTCATCTGTCCGAGGAGTTGCATGCCCCAGAAGTTGTCGAATCGCCTGACGCCCTGGACCTGTCCCAACCAGGAGAAGAACTGGCTGTCGGGAACAGGCCCGGAGTTGATCGTGGCCCCGAGGACGTTCAAGCCCATCGAAAAACGTGAACGGGCCGCGATGACGGAGGTCGAGGTCCGGTGCACGTATTCCTGCGCGAATCGCAACGCGCTCACCGCGTTGACGCCGGTCGTTGAGGATCCAGGGATAAAGAGTTCCGACACCCCGGGAACCGACGACGTGATCTTGTTATAGAGTCGTTCTCCGGTAAGGGCGACCGCGAACTCATCGGACACGGACCGGTAGATTGGTTGGCGCAACGTGAAGCCGATGATTTCGGATTCTGCGTTGAGATCGAGGGAGCGGAATGGCTGGCTGACAACCAGGAAGTCGTTCCGCCGATAGGAAGCGATGAAGGTTGTGTCGTACCGGTTGAGGGGCAGGCTATAGGACGTATCGATGATAGGATTGACCCCTCGCGAACGGCCATAGGTAAAGCTGAAGGCGTCGCCATTCCCGGTCACGTTCTGATGCGCGATCGTGGCCAGGCCTCGTTCGGCCCCGACGACGGGCGTTTGGTAGTTGTTCAGATCGATCCAGGCCTTCCAGGGAGACGCTTCCTTCACGCGAAGATTCAGCACGCTTTCCCCCCGGCGATCGCCGGGACGCAGTTCGGCGTTCACATGCTCGATGCGGGGGTCCTGCTGCAGCAGTTGCAGCCGCTCTTGCAGCGGGTTGATGGCCAAGGGTGTGTCGGCTCCGCGCTCGATGCGATCCCGCAAATAGGCGGTGCGGAACCAGTTTGTCCCTTCCACATCGATGCGGGTCAGACTGCCCTCGATGATGTGGAGCGAGATGACCCCGGCCTGGACATCCTGATCCGGAATGACGGCGCCTGAGGTGATGTACCCGCGATTGACGTAGAGCAAAGTGAGCGACAGGCGCAGCCGCTCCAGATCCTCAGTCGTGAGCGTGCGGTTCTTGAACGGGCCGGTGACTTCGGCGAGCTCGGCCTCAGAGAAAACGGTGCTTCCCGTAACGAAGATCTCCCGGACAAACACCCGCACCTGACCCAGCTGTTTCGCACCGTCTTCTTCTGGCGGGCGAGGGACAGGAGGCAGGACGGGGCTGGGGGGGGGAGGCGGAGGCTTGAACTCTTTCTTCAGCGGCGCAGGCGGTTCACCCGATCGACCGGTCGGATCGAACGGCGAGGGAAGACCCTGTGCCCGGGCGGAGGAATCGACGAGCATGCACAGCATGGCCACTCCAACGATAAAGCCGATACGCTGACTCAGTCGAGCACGGGAAGAGTGCACCGCCCCAAGGTCAATGGTCACGATCGGCACCCAATGGGTTCTCCTTCGGCAAAGCGTTGCGTTAAGAAACCCGCCGGGGTGAGCCGGCGGAGCGACAGCACGGGAGGCAGGTTTGTGTGGTCACTCTGGTCCATCTGGTCTATTTGGTCTATCTGGTTTGTTTGGTCGAGCTCGTTCTTCGGACCAAACGCACCAAACGAACCAGACGAACCAGACAAACCAGACGAACCAGACGAACCAGACGAACCAGACAAACCTTCCCCCTTGCCTCGTGCCACTGACCCCTCGCCTGTCGCGAGTGCGTCGATCGAGCTGACCATCCAGCCCCCCGGCTCCGTCGGAACCTGGTCGCGCCCGGCGATGATGAAGCTGCTTGATCCTCTACCGCTGAGCACCGCGCAGCGTTGGGCCTGCAATGCCTGACCCTGGCGGGTGGAGGAGGGGAGCGCAGAGACCGTACCGGCTAAATTTGAGGTCGGGCCTTGAATCGTCCCGCTCTGTCCGAATTCGGAGGAGGCGCTGATGACGCTGCTGGGATCGACCAGCAATAAATTTGCGATCAGTTGAATATTGCCGCCGTTGCCCAGCACCGCCTGAGCCAGGATATTGCTGTTGTTCTGCAGCGAGATGAGCGTTGGATCGATGGTGATGTTCCCGCCGCCGCCGCTACCGCCAAGCACCGAGGTGCTGATCGTACTGTTCACCAGACTGACGCGATCGACGGCCCGGATATCGATATTCCCTCCGCTCGCCTGAGCGGCTTCGGTCTTAATCGAGCTGTCGTGCATATCAAGCTGCTGACCGGCATTGATCGAGATGTTGCCGGCATCTGCTGGGCCTGTGCTGCTGGCCGTGACTGAGGCACCGCCTCTCATCCAAACCTGACCCGTTGCGGCAACCGTTACCGATCCACCCGTGGCATTGGCCTCAGTGCCGGAGGTGGCGGCTGACAGCGTGCCGCCGTTTTGCAGCATGACGGTATTGGCATTGACGAAAATATTCCCGCCTGCGCCGGTACCTTGCGTGTCGGTGAAGATGCCGCTGCCGGCGCCGTCGATGAGGACGAATTGAGCAGGGCTCGCCAAACCTTGGATCGTGACGTTGCCGGCGCCGCCGCTGGGGATTTCTCCAAATTCGCCGATCGCGCTGCTGCTCGTGATTTGGGCGCCATTCGTGATGCTGACTGAGTCGGCCTTGACCAAAATGTTCCCTGCGTTCCCTCCGCCGATGGTGTTGCTACTGATCCTTGCTCCATCCGAAATTTCTACCCTCCCTGCTTTGATTGAGATATTGCCAGCTGCACCATCGAAGAGCGCTGTTGTCGTAAAAATGCCAGCAGGACCTGGATTGTCAATCGCGTTCCCAGCAAATTGCCCCCTGATAGAGATCTTGTTTGTCGCATCAAGCCTAACGTCTCCTCCTCGGCCCAAGCCTGCCTCGGTCAGGGTATTGATCTGACCACCAGCAAGGGTAATGTTTTCCCCGTGTAAGTGAACTGCTCCCGCGTCGCCTTCCCCCACTGTTTGTGTTTGGATAATGGCTTGATTGATTTCGATATTGTGGGCGCCGATGTCGATGAGCCCGAGCCCACCACCGCTGAAACTCGTATCCATGCGTATCTTTCCACCATCAGAGACGGTCACGGAGTCGCTGGCGTTGATCAGGATCTGCCCAGCCAGTCCGAAGGAGGCGTCGCTGTTGATTCTGGCTCCATCAGTCACGAGCAGGTTCTTGGTGTTGATGACGATGTCACCCACAGCACCACCGTCGGTGCGACTTTCTATGCGGCTTCCTGGACGGAACGGAATGCTACCGGAGACCGTAACGGTACCTGTAGCGTTGATCGTGATAATTCCTGAGACAATCGGTTGTAGCGCGGCGAAAACATCTGTGCTCTCCGCAGCAATTGACCCCCCTCCTCGAATATTCAGATTGTCGACGTTGAGTGTGATCGGTGGCCCATCGGTCCGATCTGCGACGAAGTCAGGGGGCATCACAGAAGAAAAAATCTGGGCACCATTGATGTCAACCGAGGACGCAGTGATGTTGATTGGTCCGCCAGGGCCGAACCCTGTAGCACGGCTGTCAATTCTGGCTTCGTTCGCCATATTGAGGGAGTGCGCGTCTATGGAAATTGCTCCGCCAGGGCCGTCACCGGACGTCAGGCTTTGTATTATGGCACCGTCCATCTGGAGGTTCGAGGCGATGAGCTGCACGTCAGCTCCAGGGTCTGTTCCCGCGTTCGACGAGATGATCGAGCTGCCCAGGCTAAGTGAGATTGTTTCGGGCGGGCCGGCGGTCTGAGACGTGCTGAGGACTGCATCGTTCACCGAGAGAACGAATTGCCCGCCTCGAATCGAGACCGTGTTCGAACCGCTGACGTTGATATTTGAGCCTGGTGCTAGCGAGACAGACCCGAAGGAAGTGAACGATGCGCCGTCCACATTCGGCAGTGGCTGGAGTGTGGCGGCATCGAACTCTCCGGGAGAGGCGGCGCTGGCCAGTTGAATCTTGCCGTTTGGTGCCGAGAGGCGAGCAGGCTGCGCAGTCCCCCCTTCTGGTGTGCCGGATTGAATCGTGATGTTGCCACCAACGAGCGAGAGGCCCGCTCCGTCTGTCACCGAGAGTTGGCTGCCTTGAACGGTAATCGCTCCCGGGTTTGACCCTAAGAAACCATAAGCTGCTACGGGCGCCGTGGAAAGAAGAGCATCGGCAGTTGCGTCAGGGATGGCGTTGAACCGTACTCCGTCGGCAAGCCGAAGATAATCTGCAGTGGTGAAGGCGACCATGCCACCTACGTTGATCGTGGCATTCGGTCCAAACAGGAACCCGGCGGGATTCATGAGGAACAGGTTGGCATTTCCAAAGCCGGTAGTTTGAATGGTGCCGTAGATGCTGGAGAGATTGCCCGCGGTCACGCGAGCCAAAATGTTGGAGGTTTGTAAGCCAGCTGCGAGCGAGTTGCCGTTGACGTCGAACGATACCCCGTTTAGAAAGTTGGCGATGTTATTATTCGGGACGTTGAAGTTCCCAAAACTATAAAACAGATTCGTTCCGCCTCCCGGTCTAGTGCCGCCGGTGATGTTGTATTGGGTTTGTGTCCCAACCGCGATCGGAGCGCTCACCTGGGTGTTCAGACCAGAGGAGGTGATGGGAGCGGTCTGAGCTGATGCGTCCACAGAAATACTCGAGAAAACCGAGATGCTGACCGCGACTATAAAAAGCAGGTTGTCTCTGGTGGGGCGTAAATTGTACATCAGAACAACCCTCTCACTTCCCGAGGTTGAGTCGATGATATTATTTCTCGTCCTTCAGGGATCACGGTCATCGCAATACTCGTTTCGCCTGTAAACATGGCACGCAGCGGGTTGACTGTTAACCCGTTGCGTAGCCGGCAAGTCCTCTGAGATTCATTGATTCATAATCGTCGTTCAGGCCCTGAAACTATCGCACGCGCTGCTCATTTGCGAATGGCTAGGTTTCAAGTATTCGCAAAATTTCATTCCGGGCAATCAGCGTCATCCTTGACGCATGGCTCGCAGCCAACGTTAAACTGTCGGCACATGAACCCCTGCGTGGATCGAGGGATGCATTTATCACATTGTACTTTGGAACAGACTTCTGTCTTCTCTTCCGCCGAGTCTGGCTTTGCGCCATTTCGAACCAGAAGCGAGGTGATCAGGAGTTGGTCACTTGTGTTATTGAGGGTAAAAGACACTGCTCCTTTTACACTCCGAGGGTTGTTCATGTTGGAATAAGATTGATTGGTTGTAAAGCCAGACGAGGGCGAGAAGCTATGTAACGTGCCGGCTGTGAAGCTGTCATTAACTCCCACTTGGTCCCATGTCCCAGTGGGATTCAGCCAGCCTTGAAAGGTAATTGAACCCGATCCGGGCAAACTGCCGGTTCCCTCGGCGTAGTACCACGCGTCTGGGGGCGCTGACGGCAGTGCAGCCAACGGGGCCGAGAAGGTAATTGGAAAATTCGTGACCGGCGCCGAGGTCGTCACCACGGCGTTTTCTAGGACCAGCCGATCGGTCGTGCCATCGCTAAGGGCACGGACTCTTGCCGTCGCTCCTGGCGCGTTGCTAATCGTTACACTTCCGCAAGTGGTTGCAATATTCACTGTCCCGCTCCCTGTCATCGGAGCACATGTATTAACCTGGACCGTGATCGTTTGCGCAAAAGTGGCAAGTGGCGTAAGTGCCAATGCCACAGCGCAATTCGCTATCATGAACCTCAACCTTGTCGACATAGCTGACTCCTTTCGTGGTGTGATGCGTCGCTCCTCGGTAAGCTATGAGCTCAGTCGGTGAATAATTGCTCTTTTGTCGCGCCATGCAAAAAATGTAGGACCTCTCCTAAGGATGATGAACCAAGGCAAATCTGAGTATGTCCGCCAAAGCTTGGTCTCCCCGTTGAGCCGCCTCAGTGAGCGCTCGGCTGGCTTCCTCAGGGTCGATGGTTGCCAGACCCATGGCTGCCTTTTCTTCGTAGATACGCAAGATGCGATCCAAATGGTGCTTGGAATAAGCCTCCTTGGTCATGGTGCTTGTGGCTGCTCCAGTAGTGCCCGATCCTTGGGGGCCGGAGTGCCGATCACTCTTCTTGGCAACCCTTTGGAAGACCTCCCATTGTTGGTCCACAACCTTCTTGGCCATCTGCAAAGTTTCTTGGTCAGAATCGTCCGTCAATATTTGCAGAAGCCTCTTCTTCAGAGCCGCATCATTCTTATAGGTAATCAATCGCTTGACTCCGCAGACCGCACTCTTTACTGCGGCTACATCGCATTCTTCGTTCAGGTATGTTTTTAAGGCGATAAGACTCGCGGTGGTTTCGGTTGGCCCTTGGGCCATCGATAGCTCAGAATGAAAGTTCAACAGACACACAGCGGTTACGCAGCTGCATAGTCGAAAGACTTGACGAAATAAGCAGTCAGCCCACTCTGTCATAGATACCCTGGA
>DATGEA010000419.1:0-9254 GCA_035310605.1 Nitrospira sp.
AAGCCGGTCCGCTGAAGGGGCCGGCGGAGACATCGGGGCTGCAACTGATTTTCCTGCTCGCTCCGACCAGCACCGCCGAACGGCGCACCTTCGTGGCCCGGCAGTCGAAGGGATTCGTCTATTACGTGTCACTCACCGGCATCACCGGCGCCAAGCTCAGCAATGTGGCGGAAGTCGCCCGGAACGTGGAGAAGATCCGGAAAGTCTCGAAGACTCCCGTTGCGGTGGGATTCGGCGTGGCCACGCCGGAGGATGCCGCCCAGGTCTCGGCCGTCGCAGACGGCGTCATCGTCGGCAGCGCGATCGTCAAGCGCATCGCCGCTCATCAGCAACAGTCCGGCATGGTAGGGCAGGTGGCAGGATTCGTCCGCTCGCTGAAAAGCGCCATGGCTGCCGGCCACGCACCAAGCCGCTAGATCCCTGTCATCAGTGACCGCGAACTAGCGAACGGCTTCAGCCGGTCTGGCGGTGCTGTGAGGAACGATGACGAGTGACTGGAGTGAGACGGGGAGGGCCTATTGCTTTCCCTGCGGGGGCATGTAAGCGATCATTTCGGCGGCCAGTTCTTTCGCCACATCTTTCAGATTCGGTCTGAAGAACATATAGCTGCTGGACTTTTCGTGCCGCGCCTTCCAGACCGTCGTACCGGTCGTCGCATCGATCAGGCGCAGGCTGAGTCCGACGCGGCCGACGTTGTCGCCTTCCTTGCGGACGTACTCCCAGGAATTCACCCGCACGACGATGAACGAATCCACGTTCAGCGACTTCCCCAGCTTGATGGCGGAATCCTTGTCGGATTGTCCCGTCATCTCCAGCCGTGAAAAGTAAAACACGAGCGAGTCGAAGGCCTCCTTCGAGGCCTGGAAAATATCCGTCACGCTTTCCGGACTGACCACCCGCTCGACCCTCGCGGTCTTCGTGAGCGCACCCGACAGCACGTCTTGAATGTCTTCCCGCGCGCTGTCGTATTGGCTCGCCATCGGCGGCAATACGGCGATCGCCTGCGGGCGGAACATCTTCGCGCCGGGACCTTCCCAGACTTCTTGAAGACCGCCGCAGCCCGCAACCAGCAAAGGAATAAGACAGGCGGATACGCCTAACCAGTTGTGCAATCTTACTCGCATCGCTTCAGTATACCATTAGAAAAGAAGATAGTGGCTAGAAGGTCAGAGAAATAGAACCGGACGCCAGCGCCCCCTTCTCGCGGAAATCATATCCGCCGCCCAGGTCTATACGGAGGGCAAAAACTCGTAGGCCGATTCCCGCAGTGGGTGTAAACGGGGTGCTGGCATCCTGCATATTCTTGAAGGCTCCGACCCGAAAAGAGAGAAACTCGGACAAGATGGTCTGTTCCGCGCCAAGGCTCAAGAGCTGGCTCTTCACCCCCGGGACAAAGGTTTTGTTCGATGTTGCATCCACGTCGGCGGTTAACGTCAAGGTCGAATAGGGATTGACGGCCACGCCGCCTCGCACTTGCGGCTCCAGCTTCACTTCGCCTCCGCCCGGAGTGTCAAACGTCGGCTGGTTGAGGTCTTTGGCCACGACACCGAAGCGCAGCCAGGAGGATGGCCGATAAATGGCTCCCACATCGATGCCGAAGGCTGTTGAGATCGCGGCTTTTCCAAAATTGTCGTGTATGGAAACGTCGGTTCCACCGGTGAGCGTGGTGGTCCCGTTGTAAGCGGCACCTTGAAGGATTTTCCCGGTCACTCCGATTGAAAAAGTTTTGTCGGCAAACGCGTAGGCGTACGAAAAGGTGGCTTGTCTGACCTCGAGTCCACGAAGGGCCATTTGTCCGGTAAGGTTGATCGGAGTGCCCGCTCCTCCCGGCTGAGTGGCTTGTACGGGAGAGGACACAAATCCCCCGCCGGTCGCGACGTCCGCGACGCTGAATCCCAACGCATGTTCACCCAAATGCCCCTTGATGTAGAGGCCTGCGGACCCGTTCAACGAGGCCGTGGCCCCCGGCCGATTAATGCGATTCGCAATATCCTGGGCTCTGGCCAAGTTGCCGGCCGAGGTGTCGTTCACGTTAAAATTTTCAAAATCATGAACGGCGTCGGCGAGACCCAACCGGTCGATGGCCTGTGCGCCGCCTTGAATACGAATATCCACCGTCTGGGTCATCGCCAAGCCGGCCGGATTCCAGTAGGTGGCCAGCGAGTCCGTCGTGACGGCGACGCCGGCGCCGCCCATTCCCATGGCGCGGGGACCCACAGTGACGAATTCCACGGCCAGAGTCTGCCCAGGGAGGGCCAGGACCATCAGGGCTGCGAGCGAGCGGAGAAGCGTTTGAACAGATATCACACGACAGTTCCTTGAGGATTCAGGGATTTTGGTGAGTGTATTGGATGAATCGGCTCCCGTCAAGGTTTTCCCGGTGGTTCAAGCAGGTGAGAAGCGCACTGGTTCAAGATTCTGACCGGAGGATCTGCCCGTCCTGCATATGTACGATCCGGTCGGCCTGAGCGGACAGCTTATCGTTGTGGGTGACGATCACGAACGTGGTGCCGCGGGCTTTATTCAGCTCGCGCATGAGCCCGAACAGCGCCTCGCCGGTATGCGTATCGAGATTGCCGGTGGGCTCGTCAGCCAGGACGAGGTCCGGCTTCTGGAGCAGGGCCCGCGCCACCGCAACGCGTTGTTGCTCGCCGCCTGATAGCTCGCCCGGCTTGTGATGCAGGCGCGCGCCGAGTCCCACATCCGTGAGGATGGCGACGGCCTCGCGCTCGACCTCCTCCGGTTGCCGGCGTTGGATCAGCGCCGGCATGCAGGCGTTCTCCAGCGCCGTGAATTCAGGAAGCAGATGGTGAAATTGAAAGACGAACCCGATGCGGCGGTTCCGGAACTCCGCCTGGGCCGGCTCGGACAGCTGAAACAGATCCTGGCCCTCGAACCGGACCGTCCCCTTGGTCGGACGGTCGAGCAACCCCAGAATATGGAGCAGCGTGCTCTTGCCGGCGCCGGAGGCTCCCACCACAGCGATCAGTTCCCCCCGTTCGATGGTGAGATCGATCCCCTTGAGCACGTCCAGAGTCTGTTCGCCCATGGGGAACGATTTATGGAGATCGGTGACGATAATCATCGCATCGCTTTCAGCGTTCAGCCGTCAGCCGAAGCTCATCGCTGACCGCGGAGAGCTGTCGGCTGGTCGCTTGTTGGCTATTCATAGCGCAGCGCCGCCACCGGTTCGAGCTTCGCGGCCTGCAGGGACGGATAGACCGTCGCGGCAAAGCTGATCAGGATCGCCGAGCCCGCGACCAGGAGGACGTCTTCGGCCAGGACATGGACGGGAATTCTTGAGATGTAGTAGACCGTCGGATCGAAGGTCCAAAAGGTCTGGATCAGCCAGAGAAAGGCATAGCCCAACGGAATCCCGATCGCGGTCCCGGACAGGCCGATGATCAACCCGTTCAGCATGAAGATCCGGCGAATGCTTTTCCTGGTCGCTCCCATCGCTTTGAGGATGGCGATCTCTTTCTGTTTCTCCGTCACGATCATCGTCAACGTGCTCACGATGTTGAACGACGCCACGATGGTGATCAGCACCAGCAGCAGGAACATCATCGTCTTCTCCAGCTTGAGCGCGGAGAACAGATTACGGTTCATCTGCATCCAGTCTCTCGCGCCGTAGCTGAATCCGAGCGCCTGTTCTACGCGCCGCGCGATTTCGGACGCGCGAAACACGTCGGTAACCTTGATTTCGATCCCCGTCACGGTCTCACCCATGTTGAAGAACTTCTGGGCCTCCGCAAGATCGATGTAGGCGAGGGACGAATCGTATTCGTACATGCCGGACTGAAAGATCCCGCTCACGGCAAAAATGCGGATCTTCGGCACCATGCCCATGGCGCTGATCGGTCCGACGGGGGAGACCACGGTCACCGTGTCGCCGACGAAGGCGCCGAGCCGGAGGGCCAGTTCCTTCCCCAGAATGATGGCGGGCTTTTCCGCCGGTTGCGGCGGACCGCCGGGATTATCCACCGGCGGGAGATTGACGAGAACCGGTTTCTTCAGGTCCGCCAGCTGCCCCGATGCCAGATTCCTGGCCAGCTCGGTCACCTTTCCCTCCCGCTCGGGATCGATGCCGCGGATGACCACCCCCTGCGCACTGCCCTGGGTCGTGAGCATCACCTGTTTCAGGATGAAGGGCGTCGCGGCGACCACGTCCGGCACGGCCTCGACCTGTTTTGCGGTGGCGTCGTAGTCGCCCATGCCGTCTTTGATCCGGTCCTGTACGATGATATGGGCGGTCGTGCCCAGAATCTTAGCCTGAATATCTTCTTTGAACCCCGTCATGATTCCGACCGTTCCGATCAAGGCCGCGACGCCCAGCGTAATTCCGGCGATCGAGACGAACGTGTTCAACGAGATCGTGCGGTTGCGTCGCTTGGCGCGCAGGTAGCGTAGGCCGACGAAGATTTCGTAGGGGAGGGTCACGATATTCCTATTTCTCCGGCCCGGCAGAATGTTGAAACGCGCTGCCAGCGTCGTTCTCGCATCGTTCAAAGCCTCGACGTGACACAAAGAGCACGCCTCGGCTTCTCACTCGCTGCGGCCTTGCCGGACGACGCGTTTGAACATTCTGAAATATGTTCGAGCTCGGGTGTAACGTCATTTTTCCGGCCTGAGCTGCGGGAAGAGGACGACGTCGCGGATCGAACCCTGGTTCGTGAAGAGCATGATCAAGCGGTCGATCCCGATGCCTTCGCCGGCGGTCGGCGGCATGCCATACTCCAGGGCGCGCAGGAAGTCTTCGTCCACCAGATGCGCTTCTTCGTCTCCGGCGGCACGCTGAGCCGCCTGGCCTTCGAATCGTTCGCGCTGATCCAGGGGATCGTTCAACTCCGAAAAGGCGTTGGCGATTTCGCGTCCGGCGATGTAGAGCTCGAAGCGGTCGGTCAGCGCAGGGTCGGCATCTTTCCGCCTCGCGAGCGGAGAGATTTCGATCGGGTAGTCGGTAATGAACGTCGGCTGCTGCAGGCTGGGCTCCACCGTCTCTTCGAAGATCTCGTTGATGATGTTGAAGAGCGGCCACTTCGGATCGACCGGCACGTTCAGCTGCTTGGCCGCGGCGACCGCTTTGTCCCGGTCGTGTAGCACCGAGGCATCCAGCTTGTTCACTTCCAGAATCGCCTGATGATAGGACCAGCGCCGCCAGGGCGGGGTCAGGTTGATTTCCTGGCCCTGATACTCAATGACCGTCTTCCCGAGGGTCTGCTGCGCCAATGAGGAGATCAGCTCTTCCGTGAGGATGATCAGGTCGTGATAATCCGCATACGAGACATAGAACTCCAGCATCGTGAATTCCGGGTTGTGAATGGTCGAGATGCCTTCGTTCCGGAAGTTGCGGTTGATTTCGAACACGCGCGGGAACCCGCCGACAATCAGCCGCTTCAAATACAATTCTGGCGCGATGCGGAGGAACAGGTCCACGCCGAGCGCGTTGTGATGGGTCACGAAGGGCTTCGCCGCCGCGCCCCCGGGAATCGGATGCATCATCGGGGTTTCCACTTCGAGGAAGCCGCGCTCGATCAGAAACGACCGGATGCCGGAGATGATCCGGCTCCGCGTCGCAAAAATGCCGTGCACGTCCGGATTGGCGATCAAATCGACGTAGCGCTGCCGATAGCGGGTTTCGACGTCCGTCAACCCGTGCCACTTCTCCGGAAGGGGGCGCAGCGCCTTGCTCAGGAATGTCAGTTCGTGCACTTCGACGGTGAACTCGTTGGTCTTGGTGCGGAACAGGATGCCGCTGACCCCGATCCAGTCGCCCAGATCGAGCTGCTCGGCGACCTTGTAGGCCTGCTCCGACAGCAGATCCTTCTTCAGATAGGTTTGCAGACGGTCCGATCCGTCCTGCAGCACGGCGAAGGCGGCCTTCCCGAAGCGGCGAAGCGCGACGACGCGCCCGGCGAAGGTGCAAGGAATCTTCTCCTGCTCCAGCGTCTCTTTCCGCTTCTCGCCGTGAAGCTTGATGAGTTGTCCCGCCCGGTCTTTGACTTCGAAGCGGGTGCCGTAGGGCGCCACGCCGGCTTCGCGCAGTTGATCGAGCTTCTTGATCCGTTGCTGCCGCTGTTCGTTCAGTTCGTCCATATCGATAGGCAACAGGCTTGTGGCGAGAAGCTAGAGGGACGATTCATCCATCGCCTCGTGCCCCGCACCTTTCGCCATCCTCCCTTTTAAGTACGCTTCGATAAACCCGTCCACGTCGCCGTCCATGACGGCGGCGACCTGCCCCACTTCATAGCCTGTCCGGTGGTCCTTCACCATCTGATAGGGCTGGAACACATAGGAACGGATCTGGCTGCCCCAGGCGATGTCTTTTTTCTCGCCGACGATCGCGTTGAACTCGGCCTCTTTCTTCTTCTGTTCCAGCTCGAAGAGGCGCGCCTTCAAGATCTTCATCGCGCCGTTGCGGTTCTGCAATTGTGAACGCTCGTTCTGGCACTGCACCACGATACCGCTCGGCAGGTGCGTGATGCGGATCGCGGTCTCCACCTTGTTCACGTTTTGTCCGCCGGCGCCGCCGGCGCGGAAGGTGTCGATTCTCAGATCCTTGTCTTCGACTGCCACATCGACGTCTTCGCTCACTTCCGGATAGACAAAGACGGAGGCAAACGAGGTGTGCCGCCGTTTGTTCGCATCGAAAGGGGAAATGCGCACGAGACGGTGCACCCCCGCTTCGGCCTTGAGGTATCCATAGGCATAGGGGCCCGTAATGGAAATCGTCGCGCTCTTGATGCCGGCTTCGTCCCCCGCCAGGAGATCGAGCGTTTCCACCCTGAACTTCTTGCTCTCGGCCCAGCGGACGTACATGCGCAGCAGCATCTGGGCCCAATCCTGGGACTCCGTTCCGCCGGCGCCCGGATGAATCGCCATGATCGCGTTGTTCTGATCGAGTTCGCCGGACAACAGGTGCTCCACGCGGAGCGTTGCCAGCAGAGGTTCGAAGCGGTCGAGTTCGGTGCCGAGCTCGCGTTCAAGATCGGTGTCGCCGCTTTCCTGGGCCAGTTCCAGCAGGGCGGTCACGTCGCTGAGTTTCGCTTCGATGTCGCGCCACTGTTGGAGTTCCCGTTCGAGCCCCACTTTTTTGCGGCTCACAGCCGCCGCCGCGCGCGCGTCGTTCCAGAAATCCGGCTGGCCCATTTTGGCTTCGAGTTCTTCCAGTTCGGCGGTCATGCGGGCGAGGTCAAAGATGCCCCCGAAGTTCGGACACCTGTTCACCGACAGTGCGCACACGGATGCGTATTTCGTCCAACATCGAGGAATCCTTTCCCTTTAGAAGGGGGTCACCGGAACGGCGTCCGGTTCGGGCCCTTTCGTGCCGAAGAGACCGAACAGGCACAATATAAACGAGATTATCATACAGCCGTAAGCAAAGACATCCCCGTGCCGGCTGTAAAAGGTATGCGATTGGCGTACCGGAATCGTGGCCTGCAACGCCGCCTCGGTGAAGATCGGCGAGGCCTCGATGATGCGGCCGAAGGGGTCGATGAACCCGGAGATGCCCGTGTTCGCCGCCCGGGCAAAGGCCAGATGGTTTTCCACCGAGCGGAACACCACCATCGAAAAATGCTGCGACGGAGCGGACGACTCTCCGAACCAGGCGTCGTTGGTGATCGTCACCAGAAACTCCGCACCGCTGGCCGCCATCCGCCGGACGAGATCGGGAAAGATGACTTCATAGCAGATCGCCACGCTGAACTTGACGGGACGCGGGCTGCCCCCCTCGCGCGACTGTTTCGGCTGAAACGAGAGAATCGTCGGCCCGGGTCCGGCCTCGAAATCACCGATCCCTTCCACGAGCTTTTCGAGAAAGAAGAGCACCGACGATTTCAGCGGAATGTATTCGCCGAACGGGACCAGATGCTGTTTGTCATAGCGTCCCAGCATCTGTCCGTCGGGAGACAGCAGATAGGCGCTGTTCAGGAGGAAGGGTTTGCGGTCGGCATCAAACCGGACCGCGGGACTTCCGAACAGCAGCGGCGCTGCGGTCCGATTTGCCATCGCGATCAGTTGAAGTTGATAAATCGGCTCCCGTTCGAACACGAACGGCGTGGCCGCCTCCGGCCAGATGACGAGATCGCTCCCTGGCTTCAGGGAGCCCATGAGTCGATCGTAGCGTCGAAGCGTTTCCTCGCGGTATGCCGTATCCCACTTCACGGCCTGGTCGATGTTCGGCTGGACCACCCCGACCCGCAACGTGGACTTGGGCGGCTGAATGCCTTCACCGACGATCAACGAGGTGCTATAGGCCCAGGACAGGCCGATCAGCATTGCCGACGTCGTCACCAGTTCCCAGGGAAGCCTGGCGGGACGGAATCCGCGAAACAGCGGCATCAGCCAGAGATACAATTCCGCCAGCGCGACGTTGGTCAGCACGATCAGGAACGAGACGCCGTACACACCCAGATGATCCGCAATCTGAATCACGTCGAGCTGGCGATATTGAGAGTAGCCGAGGAGCGACCAGGGGAGTCCGCTCAACAAATAGGTGCGGAACATTTCCATCGTCACCCAGAGACAGGGCGCGGCAAACAGCCCGTAGCGCGGCACGAGCATGCGGAACCACACCAGCCCGGCGCTGTAGATCGCGACGAAGAAACCGAGGTAGGCCGTGAGCAGCAGCAGGATGGCGTAGCTCACGATCAGCGGCACCTTGCCGTAGGTATGCATCGCCGTCACCACCCAGGACATGATCCCGGTAAAGCCGATCATCCCGGAGAGCCAGCCGAGCCAGAAGGCCTGCGAACGGCGGGCGCCGTCCACCGCGATATGAAGGGGAATCAGCGCCACCCAGGCAAGCAGCCCGAGATCGAATTTGGGGAAGCAGAGGGGAAGGAGAACCCCGGTCGCGACGGCAAGCACGATCTGGCGAACGGGCCACTGAAGCATCCGGCTAACTTAGCGGAAGGTTCCGTGCGATGCAACCGCACGGGGCGGGCAACGCGACCCCACGCCGCTAGAGAGGTGGTGCACGGGCTGAATCAGTGGGTCAAGATGGAGAGCGGCCCCTGCTGGCGCTCAAAATCTTCCTCTTCCAGTTCGCCGACCGCTCCGCAATCCGCTTCGTCCAATTCAACACCGAAACGGTGTTCGTTGGCCCAACGGACCGTGGCTTTCTTGATCAGCAGCGCCCGCTGATCGGCAGGAATCAACAACAGCATGAGTTCCATGCCGACGTGCACCGAATGGGTGCCGTGGAGACAGCCGCCGCTCGTGGTCAGATTTTCCGTGACACCGCTGGCGTG
>DATGEA010000420.1:0-9159 GCA_035310605.1 Nitrospira sp.
TCAGGAGACAAGAGAACCGCTCTTGAGTGGGACTCATACCAACCGACCGGCTGAAACGCTTCCGAGCAGCCAGGCGACTTTTCCGCGCCTGACTGCCCCGCGCTTCCCATTCGTCGGGCTCGTTCACGGAGCCGTGCCTCCGCCGGCACCGGAATGGAAGTGCGCCCTTTCGGCTCGCGTCTTACTGCTGCGCACTGGAATGACACCCTTCAAATGACTGCACAAGAGCGGCAAGCTTTGATTATGTGGCTTCACCTCTTTCCTGCTTCAGCAGGAATCGCTTGCCGGCTTCTATTGTTGTTGAAAGATTCCACAGTACCCGGAAGCGAGCTGCCCTGTAACGCGACAGCTCGGCAGCCGACCGACCCCAGCCCGGTCCAAGTACCGCTCCCAACTCCTTGAATCTGTGAAAGACTCCGCATCAGTGTTGGCCTGATCCAATCGTGGCATCGCCGATGCAGTTCAACCGGTTAGTACGAAGGCAGCAAGCGCCCCGGTCCTACAGCGTCAGTCCGGGGATGGACGCAATCACCACTGCTTTCATTACATACTAACTCATTGCAGGGAGGAACGAGTCATGAGTGCACTGAGCAGATGGGACCCGATGGCACGCTGGAGCCCGGTGAAAGAACTGGAAGAGATGGAGAAACGTCTCTCGAGTTTTTTCGGACATGTGCCGAGGAAGGCAGAGGGCGAGAAGGAGGAAGCCATGGCGATCGCCGATTGGTCTCCGCTCGTGGACATTACTGAAGACGAGAAGGAGTACATCGTCAAGGCCGAGATTCCGGAGATGAAGAAGGAAGACATCAAACTGAACGTCCACGACGACGTGCTCACGATCAGCGGCGAGCGGAAATACGAGAAGGAAGAGAAGGGGAAGAAGTACCATCGTGTCGAACGCGCCTATGGCAGCTTCGTGCGGAGTTTCACCCTGCCGGAGGATGCCGACGGAACAAAGGTCAGCGCGGAGTACAAGGATGGCGTGCTCAAGGTGCATTTGCCGAAATCGGAAAAGGCGAAACCGAAGGCGATCGAGGTCAAGATTGCCTGAGGACAAGGGGTCAAGGTTGAGGCGCAGGTCGTGGCGAAACGGATCAGTTGCGCTGTTCTAAGTCTGAACCTTAGCCTTGATCTTCCTGGAAGGGAGGTTGTCATGATTCGTCACCCGCATTACCTCGATCTTCCCTGGAACATTCATTGGGACAACGGAACGAGCGCGCCGCACCGTCACCTCTGGTGGTTGATCGCGATGCTGGTGCTGGCCGCCATGTTCCTGATCGGCGTCGGAATCACCAGCGGGCTTATGTAGGTTGAGAAGTCTATCTGGTCCGTTTGGTCTCTCTGGTTGCTGGACTATGAACCAGATAAACCAAATGAACTAGACAAACCGGACAAACCTGACAGACGGGGTTGTTGGTGGTCTTTCAGAACCGTGAAGAAGCAGGACGTCAGCTGGCCGCCAAGCTGCACAAGTATCGGGATGCCCCCGGCGGCGTGATACTGGCGCTGCCGCGGGGCGGCGTCGCTCTCGGCTACCAGTTGAGCATCGCCCTCCATCTGCCTCTGGATGTGTTCATTACCCGGAAAATCGGGGCGCCGGAGAATCCCGAGTATGCGTTGGGTGCCGTGAGCGAAACCGGAAACATCTATCTGAACCCCGACGCCGTGTCGGAGTTTCGCCTCACGCACGAGGATGTCAAAGACTTAGTGGCCGTCCAGAAGCAGGAGATCAAGCGCCGGCAGCAGCTGTACCGGCAAGGGCGGCATCCCCTGCCTCTGAAAGACCGAGTGGTCATCGTTGTGGACGACGGAATCGCCACAGGAGCTACGTTCTTCGCGTCCGTGGAAGCCATACGCCGGCAGACCCCTGCGCGTCTGGTGGCGGCCATTCCCGTCGGGCCGGCAGACACCATCGCGAAGGCGCGGAGCGTTGTCGACGAGCTCATCGTGTTGGCGACTCCGGAGCCCTTCTGGGCGGTCGGCAACCACTATGTCGACTTTACCCAGGTTGAAGATCGCGATGTTTTAGAGTATTTGAATCTGGCGGACGAGTCGCTTCGCGAACGGATGGAGCGCACTCACTCATCCAAGACCTAACGGACAAGGAAAGGGATCAGCATGGCGGCAAAAGGGCAGGCAGGGCGCGGGGCTCGACGGGATCGCATGGTTCAAGAGTACCAGCACGATACGTACAAGCAACGGGGCAAGCTGAAGGAACCGACGATCTGCAGCGGATGCGGCGCGCTCTTTCATAAGGGACGGTGGACCTGGGGGCCCGCGCCGGTCGGGGCGAAGTCGAGCATATGCCCGGCCTGCTTTCGCATTCGCGACAAGTACCCCAAAGGTCTCGTGACGATCACGGGGAACTTCAAGGAGCAGCAGCACGAGCAGGTGCAAGGGGTCATCAGAAATGCGGAAGCACGAGAGATGAAAGACCACCCGCTGTCGCGCATCATGGGCATCGAACGCCGGCCCGAGGGGCTGGTGATTTCGACGACGGATACGCACCTCCCCCGCCGGATCGGTGAAGCCCTCAAGCATGCGTATCAGGGGGAATTGCATCTCCACTACAATCAGGATGAAGACTTTATACGCGTGAACTGGGGGCGTTGATCCGCCGCCGGTGATCAAACCGGCAATGACGGAGAAGGAGTGGCCACCGTGCAGGTCAGGGACATCATGACCCGTGAGGCGCAGTGCTGCGGGCCGGACACGAATCTGGCGGCTGCGGCCAAGATGATGTGGGACAGCGACTGCGGAGTGTTGCCGATCCTGAACCTCGAGGGCCGGGTGCTGGGCGTGGTTACGGATCGGGACATTTGCATGGCATCATCTACCAGGAACCGGCCCCCCTCGGCCATCACGGTCTGGGAAACCTCCTCGGGCAAGGCGATCACCTGCCACCTCGATGACGACATCCGTACGGCGCTGGATCTCATGGAACGGGGCAAGGTCCGGCGCCTGCCCGTGGTGGACGACGAGGGGGTATTACAGGGTATGCTGTCGATGAACGACCTGGTACTGGCAGCCGGTGAACACAGAGGTAGGAGCGTGCCGGACCTCCCGGTCGAGGATGTCGTGAAAACGTTGAAAGCCATCTGTGCCCATCGCGTGCCGGCCGGCGGTTGAAATGAGGGATCCATGAAAATTGTTGTCGGCGTCGACTGGTCCGAGCAATCCTTCGCCACCGTGCAACAGGTGCTCAATATTTACCGCCCGACGGAACTGACCCTGGTCCACGGAGTCGACCTCGGCATCTTCGCCTACCCCATCGTCGCACAGGCGGCCAATCTGCAAGGCTACGACGATTTCCGCAAGGCTCTCGTCGATGCGGGACGGCAGGTCCTGGCGCGCGCCTCAAACATGCTTCCCTTTGATTCCGACTCCGTCCACCAAGTCAACGAGATCGGCAGCCCGGCCGCGATTATCCTCAAGACGGCGGATGACGTCGACGCCGATCTCGTCGCCGTGGGCGCGCGAGGGCACAATCGCGTCACGGAGCTCTTTCTTGGAAGCGTCTCCCATCGCGTGCTCATGCACGCCACCCGTCCGACCTTGATTGTCAAAGGCGCCGCCAGCCCGACTCAACGGGTCCTGGTCGCAGTCGAAGGGCGGGAAGACGCCGAGCGGATCAAACAGTGGTTGATGGTCTTCCCCTTCGCCAATCCCGTCGAGCTCTGCGTGCTCAGCGTGGTCGTACCGATCCGGCTGGCCGAGCCGTACAATGTCGTCGGCTATGAGTCCTGGACGGAGAGCGCCAAGTCGTATGCGGAGGATCTCGTCAAGACCGTGGGAACCGAACTGATGGGAAGCCGGTACAGCATCAGTACCCGCGTCGTCACGGGGGAAGTGGCTGTCGCGGTGGCGGAACAGGCGAAGGACATGGATCTCGTTGTCGTGGCTTCGCACGGTCGAAAGGGGGTTGAGCGTTTCCTTCTGGGGAGCGCGTCTCACGCGATCGTCCATCAGGTCATGTGCCCTATTCTTGTCGTACGTTGAAAGGACCAAGCATGAACATCATCATCGTCGCCGCCATCCTGTCCGTCTTCGCCGCCTCCTCCTGGGTTTCCGCGCAAACCGCGCGTGGCAACCCCAAGGCCGGAAAAGCGGTCTATGAACAGCATTGTCTCCGATGTCATGGAAGTAATCTGGACGGCAAAGGTCCGGACAGCGGGGATCTGATCGTCCGGCCGGCCAATCTGCAATCGCAGGTATCACGGGCAAAGACCGATTGGGAATTGCTCGTAACGATTACCAATGGCGCGCTGTTTACGCCCATGCACGGCTTTCGCGGCAAGCTGTCAGACGAGCAGATCCTGGACGTGCTCTCGTACATCAGAGCCGTCGCACCCTTCGACGCGGTCAGCTAGCGCCATATTGTGTTCCGTCCGCACCAAGGTACGGGGAGGGTCGCTCGTACGATCGGCATCTGCCTGCTCCTGCTGATCCTTGGAAACGGGGGATGGGTGCAAGCCGGCGAGCCGGTCCCCGATCTTGAAGTCTTTGTTCGCGCTGGATGCCCTCATTGCGAAGCCGCGAAAATCTTCCTCGACGAACTCCGGCGCGAGTGCCCGTCACTGCGGATCGCCATCTTCGATGTCGCTGAAGACGCAGCGGCACGGCAACGGCTCGCGAGCCTGACCGCCGAACATGGAATCGCCACCAGCGGCGTCCCCACTTTTCTGATCGGAACAGAACTGATCGTCGGATTCCGCTCGGCCGACACAACCGGCGCAGAGATCCGTGCCCTGCTTGACCAACCTCCACCGGGCGGCGTCGCTCAGGCGCCAGTCGAAAGTGTTCACACGCGATGGTTCGGCGAGTTACGCATCAGGGACCTGGGCCTTCCGTTGTTTACCATCGTGATCGGACTCCTGGACGGATTTAACCCTTGCTCGATGTGGGTCCTGCTCTTCATGTTGTCTTTGTTAGCGGGCCTGGCCAATCGGCCCAAGATGTTGTTGATTGCCGGGACCTTCGTGGCCGTGGAGGGCATCGCGTACTTTGCCTTCATGGCAGCGTGGCTCAACGTGTTCTTATTGATCGGCTTCTCCCGCGTCACAGAACTGATTTTGGGAAGCATTGCGGGGCTGGCCGGAGTGATCAACATCAAAGACTTCTTCGCATTCCAGCGTGGAATCTCTCTCAGCATCCCCGAGACGGCCAAGCCCGGCCTGTATGCGAGGATGCGACGCATCATCCTGGCCGAGAACATCATCGCCGCACTCATCGGGACCGTGATCCTCGCCGTGCTGGTGCAAGTGGTCGAGTTGTTATGCACCGCGGGATTGCCCGCTCTCTACACCCGCATTCTGACAATGCGACAGCTTGACCGGTGGGCCTACTACGGATACCTGGCCCTCTATAATTTGGCCTATATGCTGGACGATGTTCTCGTGCTTGCGATCGGCGTCATCACGATGAGCCACTATAGACTTCAGGAACGGGAAGGCCGATGGCTGAAGCTGATCAGCGGACTGGTGATGATCGGGCTGGGCACCGTCTTGCTTCTTCAGCCCAAGTGGCTTATCTGATAGTGGCCGCTCAAGAGCGGAGAGCAGCAGCCTCCAGGAATGACGCGATGCTCGAATCCTCCGTCGTGAACTCGCTGAAGCCGTTTTTCCATCCCCGTTCCGTCGCGGTCATCGGGGCGTCACGCCAACAAACCAACATCGGCTACCGGCTGCTCGAATCCCTTCAGGGAAGCCGGTTTGCCGGCACGATCATCCCGGTCAATCCGCATGCGACCGAGATCGCGGGGCTTCGGGTCTTCCCTTCGCTGGCCGCCGTTCCCGAGCCTGTTGATCTTGCCGTCATCGCCGTACCGCCTCAACTGGTCCTTTCGATCATCGACGACTGCGCCGCCACAAACGTCCGGGCCGTCGTCCTCATCACGGCAGGATTCGCCGAAACGGGCGGCGCGGGGACCTCACTCGAACAGCAACTCCAAGAGAAAATCCGCCGGCATCGAATTCGCCTGATCGGACCGAATTGCTTCGGTCTGATGAATCTCGATCCCGCCGTGCGTCTCAACGCGACCTATACGCCGATCTTCCCTCCCGCCGGTCGGGTCGCCATCGCGTCCGAAAGCGGGGGAATGGGGATTGCCGTCGTAACGGCAGCTCGACGCTTGAATCTCGGCCTCTCCAGCTTCGTCAGTGTCGGCAACCATGCGGACGTGTCCGTCAATGATCTTCTGGAGTACTGGGAGCAGGACCCAGCCACCGACGTGATACTTCTGTATCTCGAAACGATCGCCGATCCTCTGCGGTTCAGGCGGATTGCCGAGCGCGTCGGCAGACACAAACCGATCGTTGTCTTCAAAGCTGGCCGGACGGCTGCCGGACAGTCTGCAGCCGGATCGCACACCGCTGCGCTGGCGACGAATGAGACGGCGGTTGAGGCGCTCTTCAGGCAATGCGGCGTGATCCGCGCGAAGACGCTCGGTGAGCTATTGGCGCTGGCCACAGGCCTGTCGAATCAACAGCGCCCTGCCGGTCGCAGCGTGGGCATCCTGACCAACTCAGGCGGCCCGGGAGTGCTCTGTGCCGACACGTGTGCCGCTGAAGGACTCCGCATGCCGGTGCTTTCAGATCGAACCCTGGCCGCTCTTTCATCATTCCTCCCGCGCACCGCGGCGCTGAGGAATCCGGTAGACGTGATCGGCTTTGCGACGGAGGAACAGCATGCGCGGGCCGTCGAGACCCTGCTCAAGGCGGATGAAATCGATACCCTCATCATCCTGCACGTGTCGGTCAGAGCGGAAGACAATCCTCCCGTGGCAGCGGGAATCATCCGTGGAATCCGTGCTGGTCGGCAGGCCATCGGGAAGCATAAACCGGTGTATATCTGCTGGATGGCGGAAGGTGATCTGGAACGAACGTTCACGGCCGATGGGGAAACCATTCCCACCTACTCGCACCCTGAGATACCGGCCCTTATCCTCGCCCGCACCGTGACCTATGATACCTGGAGGCGGCAATCGGCCGGGGAGGTGCCGGACTACACAGATGTCGATCTGTCAAAGGCCAGGTCTATTTGTGCAAGAGCCCTGGCCGAGCGTGGGCCGGGCTGGCTCGGCACCTCCGAAACTCATGCGATGCTTACGGCTATGAAGTTGCCTCTCGCGCAAGGTTCGGTGGCCGCGACCGCGGAGGAGGCCGTCACGCTGGCGCGAGGAATAGGATTTCCCGTGGCAGTGAAACTTGCATCGCACCGGATCGTACATAAGACCGAGATGGGTGGAGTCCGCTTGAACCTCGCAGACGAGAAAGCCGTGCGCGCAGCATTCGAGTCCATCCGATCCCGGCTCGTCCAGGATCAGAAGCCGGACGCGATGGAAGGAGTGCTCGTGCAACCGATGCTGTCAGGCGGCGTGGATGTCATGGTCGGCATGAGCCGCGATCCGCTTTTCGGCCCGTTGATTGCTTTTGGCCTGGGCGGCATCCACGTGGAAATCCTCGGCGACGTGCAGTTTCGCGTTGTTCCGCTTACCGACCGCGACGCGTCTGAGATGGTGCGGGAGATTAAGGGCTATCGATTGCTGCAGGGCTACCGAGGTCGGCCGGCTGCCGATATCAAAGCGATCGAGAACGTCCTGCTGCGGGTTTCCCACCTCGTTGAAAACGTTCCCGAGATCAGCGAACTCGATCTCAATCCGGTTTTCGCTTTGTCTGATGCGCAAGGCTGCAGGATCGTGGATGCCAGGATCCGCATTGAAGCAGGCGAGCCTCGTCCGGCTCTTTAGAAAACGGCTCCGGCCGGCATCCTCCGGTCTGCTTGGCAGCATTCACATACCCAGGGTCGCCCACGAGGGGTAGTTTGAACAATAGAGAGACTTTGTGGCCGACCCCAGGAGGTATGCGCGAGTCAGCCACAAAGTGGAGCCCCCTAGGGAGCTTCCCAAGCGGAATCTGCTCAATTAGAAGTGATATCCGACGCCAAAGACGAAATGATGCGCGCTGTAATCGCCTTTAATGCCACCCGCTGCTTGAGTCGGAGAGGATTCATCAAAGTTCAGGCTCACACGGTTGTATTTCCACTCAGTGAACAGTGAAAAGTTCTTGGTGACTAGGTACCGCACACCAACCTGTGTATTGAGACCGGGCCTTGCATTCGAGGAAGAAGTTTCACCAGTGGCTGCATCTTTGGTCCTTGCAAAGAAAAGCCCCAGCCCGACACCGGCATACGGCTCCAATTGACCCATCTGATAACGCACCACAACATTTATTGGCGCCCACGTCAACACGCGAACGTACTGGCCTGGGAGATTTGTAGTTAGCGTCGCTCCGCCGAAACTGGCTGTGACGTCCTGCTGTTTCAAATGCGGGGTGGTGTTGAACACTTCCGTTTCGACCCCAAGCCACTTCATAGATTCAAAATAGTATCCAAGTTTCGCACCATACATGATCGAATTCTTGAGACTCACATCAGAAATGCTGACCCCCGAATTACTACCGGTGCCTTCCACGTTGGAGAAATCGTTCGGAACGGTTAAGCCTACCTGGCCTGCGACATACATCTCTGCCTGCGCTGGATACACTGATAACGTCAGAGAGAGAGCAGCCACAGAAAGCAACCCGCATACGTAACCTGACCGTCTCATGCTTTGCCTCTCCTTCTCCGGTCGTTCCACCGGCTAAATCACACCCGCAGAGTTAGGACGGTAAGCTCTATGAGGATACGACCGAGCAAGCTGTGTGCCCGATTTAATCTTTATGGCGCAATCGAATTGTTATTCAGGGTTCCACACGAATTGGTGGTTCATAGAATAGAAAAGCGATGACAAGGGCTGGTTAGGAGAGCCAGTTGCCCGTATACGTCCGACATTTGCTGTCGTTGTTCGCCACAACGGGATAATACAACTATTTATTCGTCGACGTGTCAGATGGGATCGCTTCGATAACTCGAATCGAAAATGATTCGGGAGAGAATCAAAAGAAATACAACGCAGGATCTATTCGGGGATCACTTTTAGGGGGACAGACCCCTTATCCTATCCACCCAAGTCTTGTGCAGCGATCCCCGCCTCTCCGTCACGGGCATGACGGAGAACAAAGAGCCGCACTGATGTTCAACCGCCCCCCGGTCGCTGTTTTGCCGCTGAGCGATCCGGTCGGGAGGGCAGTAGACAGAATTGCCCCCTTGATGACAGCAGCC
>DATGEA010000421.1:0-2659 GCA_035310605.1 Nitrospira sp.
GTCGGCAAAACAGAGATTCGGGACTAGCAGTGACATGCAGACGTATCGCGAATGAGATGTCTCTCAATCGAGAAGCGTATGGGCCGGCGCATGGAAAGGTTATTAGATGGCTATGGCGCCTAGCCCCCCAATGGGGGCGCAATGGGAGAGAACTGGCTGCGCGCCCGTGACCCCTATGCGAGTGAATCTCCTTCGACGGTGACCTCGGGTCGCATCGGGCGACGTTCAGTCGTCCTGTTTGTCAAGACGAATTGCTATGGAATGGATGTCAGGCCTTGCACCGCAGATGCACGCACCGGAATCGAACGGGTCAACATTGATTTGAGTTCGGGGTGAAGGTGAAGACGTTCGTCTTCCTTCTCGAGAAGACAATCTGGATCGGCCGCAGACTTGAGGGCATAGCGGATATAGGACAGCCGCATCAACCAGATCGCGTGTTCGACATCCTCGCTGTGGCGGATTTGGAAGGTTGTCCAGCCGGAATCCGGGACCCAGCGGTGCTGTTCAGCGATATTGTGCGCAAGCAGGAAGTGATGAATGGGGCGTGGAAACGGAATGTCCACACCTCCCCAGAAATGGACGTCGCCGATTTCCGCCTGACCGAGTCGATACTCCCGTACCGCAAACCGATACGGGCGCACCGAAATCCCCGGCCAGGATGAAACTTCTTCTTTGAGTCTTTCGGTACCGAGAGACATATCGGAACCTCCTTGAGATATTCATTGGATGACGCAGGGTGAAACTGGACTCAAACGCGCGGGATCAACTGGACCCGGTGGGAACCGTCGACACTTTCGAACGTCGTCCGAAGGAAACGAACGAGAACAACACGTCGAAAATCAGGAAGAGGCAATGATCACCAGATACTTCTAGGCCGGGTTTTGCAGCCGTGAGCAGGACAGTTCCGATCATGATCCAGATTCTCGTGCTCAGTGAGACTTTGCGTCGCTCCTCGCTCCTTGAACTCAAAAAAATGGCCCCAGTGCCGCCCGCACGAAAGTAAATAACAGGCTCTAGGCTATTTTTATGACAATATAGCAACATCGCCACAATACCGCGATATCTAACGCGCAACGAGAAAGGACGAGGTTCGGGGCTATCTGGTTACCGGTGGACAGCCCCAAACCTGTCACTCCAGACTTTTGCCTGGACTATGGATAGCATGCCACTCCAGCTTTGGATCGCTTACCCTGACGATCTGCTAAACGACAACGCAGCAGCGCAGTGCGCTGCAATTCTCAATGAGCAGGAACTGGCTCGCTCGGAGCGCTTCAAGTTTGACAGACATCGTCGTGAATCGGTGACCACGCGTGCCCTTGTGCGCAGCGCCCTTTCTTATGGACGCTCCGTGCCTCCGCAGGCGTGGTGGTTCACCACCAACCGATACGGCAAACCTGCCGTTGATCCCGATTGCTCTCTGCGCTTTAATGCGTCGAATTGCGTCGACTTGGTGGTTTGCCTCGTCGCCGAATCGTCTGAAGTAGGAGTGGACGTTGAGCCCTTTGAACGTGCCGAAATGATGCTGAATCTCGCTCCTGAGATCTTCTCAGTTGCGGAGCGCGCGCAGCTTATGGCCCTGCCCGTAGAGGAGAGGCTCCTCCGCGCACTCTCGCTTTGGACCCTCAAAGAGGCATACCTCAAAGCGCGCGGCGTAGGACTGGCAATTCCTCTTGACAAGTTCTCTTTTCTTTTCGAAAGCGAAAGCGGTATCCACCTTGAAATCGATCCTGCTATCAATGACCGGTCCGAGAATTGGCATTTCTTTCTCCACGACCATGCCGGACATCGGATCGCAGGGGTAATCGAGCGCACTTCGACAGAAAACCTTCGTATATTTGAGGCTCGCCCTGCAGTCGCGCCACCAACCTGTTTGAACGGATGCACGATCGAGTGGTTCCCTCGGGAGTAGCTGTGCTGCGCTTTCGATCATTTGGTCTACCCGAAGTTTTGTGCCAGTGGAGAGTTAGCAGGCCCTGAAAAACCCGGAGTCTGAAGGCAAATACCGCCGTTAGCTCGGAAAGACGACGTGACCGAAGAGCGAGCCGAAACGGCCGCTACTAGCGTCGAGTCGTAACGCGCACGGCAGATGAAGCGGGCACGCGCCGGTGTAACTCCCTTTCCTGAAAGGTAAATCCGAATGGCAATATACCTGTCTCCGACTACCTCTTACTGCAATCCCCTCCGTTCTCGTTGACCATTACGCTTCAACATTGCACGAAATCTAACCGGAAGAATGGTGGTTGCTCGAGCAAGCACTTTCTACTCGAAATCACGTAACGTTAAATCACGCTGCGAGTTTCCGGCCCACTCCACACTGTAGATGGATCCTCCCCAACGGTTTAGCATGCACCAGAAAACAGGTGGCGTGTGTTGAGGTAATTTCGACCAGAGAGCAATGAGTGTTTCCTTGACAATTCGCTTGAGCTCTGCTTTCATTGTGGGCAATTCATTGAGGAAGTGTGGATTGTCCTTTTAACAATCGATTGTCTTTAATTCCATCAATTATGCCTTGGCACAGTGATATACGTTTGCACCGCCAGGCAAAAGAGGAAAATACATCTAATGAGCCAATTTCGTCGTCTTCTGTGCGCAAGTTTGATCGTGTTTGCCATTCCTTCGTGGTCGCAGGGTGTCCCGGACGCCACTGTTTGGCTGACAA
>DATGEA010000422.1:0-2209 GCA_035310605.1 Nitrospira sp.
CAATTGCACTGACCGCCCAAGTCTAGGCCACGTTTGATGTCGGGCCACCATAGACGCCGCTGAATGACCTCTCACTTGGCCCCTCTAGTGTCCAGGGTTAGATCAATGCTGAGAAATACCAATTCAGATACATTTTTGAAAAACTAGGGGGTCTTCGAACGGCTGCTCCTTTCTTGGACTGTCGTTACCGTGTCAGGGCTTGGAGCGATTCATTTACAGCCTCGATCATCTGCCTGGCCCGCTCTTTGTCCGCCTGGATGGATACTGAAAAGGTCCGTGGCTTACTGGAATCGCCCGGCTCGATGATGGGGTCCAACGAACCCGGAGGACCGAAGGGACGCGGACGCGTCTGCCCGAACAAGACGGTCGTCGTGCCTTCGGTGAACGCTTCCGGGATCTCCTGCCGAGGTGCGGTCCGGTAGGCGACTGGAAAGCCGGGGATGTCAATGCGCTCCGCATCCTTCATCGGCGCAAAAATATCGTTCATGGCCACTTTCACGACGATCTCGGTATCCTGACGAAGGTCTCGGGTCGCCTCGCTGAGCGCGTCCTCGTAGCTTTTCTTTCGCGACCCCTCTTTCAGCCATGGGTTGGCGAGAGCCTGGCGGCGCCGACGCAGAGCGAACATCTCGTCGCCCAACCGTTTGAGCTCGGCCTCGAGTTGGGCTCGCGCGTCCTTGTCGAGGTTCCGTTTCTTCAAGGCCGACCGGGGGACCCCCATCTGTTTGGACAATTCACCGATCTCCTTATCGAGCTCCGCCACCTGCTGTTGCTCCTCGGGCGTCAAGCGTTTTGCTTCCGTCAGTCTGCGGTTATACTCAACCGTTCGCTCCTTCATGCCATCCACACGCGTCAATGTGCGCGTGAACCAGAGCCTCAAGACATCGTCTCCCTTGCAGAAGTTGCGCGGTGCCCCGGCCCCCGTATCTTTCGTCACCTTCCAACCAGCAGGCGCTGGGAAGGCGTCCCGTAGCGCCGTCAAGACTCGAACGGCCGTCTCCTTCTCTTGATCAGTCGCGTCGCGCACGCCATTGGGACAATCGGCAGACGCTGCGGTCGTCAGCAAAATCCAGATTGCCGCGAACAGGGTAAGCATTCGGCGCATGAAGAGCGTAGGCGTCCTCGGAGTGTCAGCTAACAGAATTCTCATGGCATCCTCTCATGTCCGTCCAAGTTCCGCGCATATCGGCAACCTTCTCGGATCGTGGCCCACACGCGGCACTGTCAGCCGCCCTCGGCAACGATGTTGCTAAAACTCGGACACGCGATGTTGACCTCAATTGTGTTACCCCCTGCATCCTTACCGTGGATTTCGAACCGTCCGCCCGACTCTTCGGGTCGGAACATCACCGTGCCTGATCCCACAATCTTGCCGCCTTTGACGGTCGCAATCCGATGCGAACCGGTGTCGGTCTGGAGATCCAGGGACATTTGAGTAGCACCCTCACGCTTTAATTGCCACACGGTCAGGCTCAGGCGCTGGAGGGGGCTTTTCCGATCGGTGGATTCCACGGTCCAAAGCGAGGCTTGCGAACCGTAAATGAACCCATTCGGTTCATGTTGGCACTGGCCGTCAGCTTTGACTCGAAGCTGTTTGCCGTTTACGACGGCAGCGATTTCTATGGCGGTCTGGGATCGACTATGGTTTGTCGCCGCGGGGTTAGACCGGGAGGTAACAGCAATCGGGACCTCGACGCGGATATCGCTGAGCGTGGAGCTCTCGGCATCCTGAAAAGATAAACCGGCTAGCAGGCACGCACAGCGTAACAACCGAACAACGTAAAGCGTTTGCATCTGGGACCTCCGTGTGAACACCGTTCGGACGGACGATGAACGAAATGTGGTCCGAGAGGGCGACAATTGGATCGAATACTTTTCTTTTTGAACCGACTCTAGGATTTTCAATTGTCCCAAGAAATTGACCAGCCTCATTGGCGTTGAAAACGAGGATTTTGACACCGATGAGTCGCGAGTTTTCAGATTGCCGAATTCTCCCCTTCCCAACCTGTGATCTCGGTGTCAAGGCGGCCTGATCGGTCCCCCCGCGCGCGCGGACGAGGCAAAAAGATTCCTGAAACTCTTATTCTTCCTTAGCCTCAAAGACTACCGCCATTCAAAGGAAGTCTTTCCGCACTTGCAATAGACCTTCCTCTCGGCCGGGCGTTCGTACTTGACGCTGATCAAACCACCGCATGCCGGGCATCGGAAT
>DATGEA010000423.1:0-18902 GCA_035310605.1 Nitrospira sp.
TCGGACATCGCCTGTCGGACAAGCGCTGGATCGAAGAGCGGCCGGGCTTCGGTAGATGTCGCCATGTGTGTTCCTCTGCTCTGTGGCTAGCGACCCACCATCATCAAGTGTTCTACGACCGGCCCTAATGCCAAGGCCGGAACAAATGTCAAGGCGCCAACCATCACCACCACTCCGATCAACAATCCTACAAAGAGCGGGGTGTGAGTCGGCAACGTGCCCGGTCCCGCTGGCACGGTCTTTTTTCGAGCCAGCGACCCCGCGAGCGCTAACGTTGGGATGGCCAACCAGAATCGGGACATCAGCATGGCCATCCCGCCGGTGAGATTGTAGAACGGGGTGTTCACGTTTAGACCGGCAAAGGCGCTCCCGTTGTTGTTGCCTTGGGAGCTGAATGCATACAGGATCTCGCTGAAACCATGCGCTCCCGGATTCAACAATGAAGAGACTCCGGCATTGGTGCTGACCGCGAGCGCCGTCAGCCCGAGTACGATCATGGGCATGACCAGAATCAGCAATGAGGCCATCTTCATTTCATAGGGTTCAATTTTCTTCCCAAGGTATTCAGGTGTCCTCCCAACCATCAGTCCGGCGACGAAAACAGCAATGATGGCGAAGACGATCATGCCGTAGAGACCCGAGCCGACCCCTCCAAACACTACTTCTCCGAACTGCATCAGGAACAGCGGCACGAGTCCGCCCAAAGGGGTATACGAATCGTGCATCGAATTCACAGAGCCGTTTGAGGCGGCGGTCGTCGCAGCAGACCACAGGACGGAGCTGGCGATGCCGAATCGCGTCTCTTTGCCTTCCATGTTCCCGCCGGCTTGTCCCGCGCTGGGAAGTTGATCGATATCGCTCGCATTGAAGGCCGGATTCCCGTTCTGCTCAGCCCACAGCCCCAGAGGAATGAAACTGATCAGAAGAATAGTCATTGCCGCAAGGATCGCCCACCCCTGACGCGTATCTCCGACCATCATCCCGAAGGTGTAGCAGAGCGCCGCCGGGACAAGCAGGATCGCCAACAGCTGTAGGAAATTCGACCATGGTGTCGGGTTCTCGAACGGATGTGCGGAATTGACGTTGAAGAATCCGCCTCCGTTGGTCCCGAGCTGCTTGATCGCAATCTGGGAGGCTGCCGGTCCGACCGCGAGTACCTGTTCGGTTGCCGTTGCAGATTCTGTCTTCGGCTTGCCCTGTTCATCCAACACCGGCTGGCCATTCGCATCCATCATTGGCCTCACAGAGATGACCGGCTGGAGCAATGTGACGGTCTGGTATGACGCGAGCGTCTGGACGACGCCTTGAGACACCGATAGCAGGGACAAGAGCATGGCCAGCGGCAGGAGGATGTACAGCGTGCTTCGGGTGAGATCGACCCAGAAGTTTCCGATGGTCAGGGCGCTCCGTCGCGCCAAGCCCCTGATCAACGCAATCAAGATCGCCGTGCCGGTTGCAGCGGACACAAAATTTTGCACGGTGAGCCCCATCATCTGCGTCAGGTAGCCCAGTGTCGTTTCCCCTCCGTAGGCCTGCCAGTTGGTATTCGTCACGAAGCTGGTAGCCGTGTTAAAGGCCAAATCGGTCGTGACGGCTCCCAGACCCGCCGGGTTCAACGGCAGGAATGCTTGGAGTCGCTGCAACGCATACAGCGCGAGCAGCCCCACCGCGTTGAATACCAGCATGGCGATTCCGTACGTCTTCCAGTCCATCTCCTCGGTTTCACGCACTCCGCAGAGACGATACACAAGCCGCTCTAGTGAGCCCACCACGCGGTCTAGCCCACAGGTTTGGCCTTCGTAAACCCGTGCCATATACCACCCTACCGGCTTGACCAATGCTAGCAAGACCGTAAAGTAGAGCCCGATCTGGATGAAGGCATTCAGGGTCATTAGAACCACTCCGGTTTCAGCAAGGCCACCATCAAGTAAATCAGGAGCCCGAGCGCGAGCATGCCGGCAAGCAATATCATCTCGTCTTTCCTCTTAGAGTCGATCCAGAGCGTGAAGCAACCAGCCTGAGAGTGCGAAGAAGCACAGAGCAATGCCGAGATAGAGAGCGTCCATGATTCCCCCGCATGGTTTAAAGAGATTGCTACTCATCTACCACTGAGTTTGTAAAAACGGTGTCAAAATTCGAGAGCGGCCTATCAAGAAGGAGTCAAGACGCTCGAGCAGAGCACAGTCTATTATGGGGAGACTGATGCAAGAGCGTGATCGGATCTTCTACTTGCGAGACTCTTCCAGCAGGCACCACATGCGGCGCGTGCCGGACTTCTGATCGGTCACTGGTTCGCCGCTGAAGAAGCTGATCTGCCAGGCCACGATGTCGTCGGTGGGATGCGGTGTGGAGGTCCAATAGATCTCGGACTTGATGTTCGAGAAGGGATGTCCCGCCGGCAAGGCGGGATCCTGTTGGGAGGGATCGATCAAGGTCTTCAGCTCATCGACCGAAGGTGCGCGCCAGCCCTTCCGCCCGCCGATTTCCTTGGTCAAGCAACGGGCGACGGAGCGACTCCAGACGTCGTGCTCCCGGTCCGGCTCCTGTTCCCAAATCAGTCCGGTGCTGTTGTCCTTGACCCCTGCTCCATCCAACACGAGAGTGAATCTCGACGAAGCAGCTGCATCCGCCGCCGGAGCGACGTCCGCGAGAGCCGGCAGTCCGGTCGCCAGGAGCAGAGACACTGCGAGTCGTAGTCCTCCCATCGACGCTCCTCCCCGTCAGAGCAGGCGCCTATCGTATGAGACTTTGCCCGGTCGCGCAAGCGGGGCATCTTACCTCGAAAGGCGCCGGGCCTGTCGGAGGAGTATCACGCCGCCCCAGGCGAAGGAGGCGAGCATGAGGACCATACCAACGTCGTACACAAGGTACGCCAACCGATGGTCGTACTCGAGCCAGCCCAGCATGCTCAGAATGTTTTCCCAGTCGTGCCCGTCGGCCTCATTCCCCGTCACTCCGCCCAGGAGCATGAGATCCAGCGTCCGCGCATCGTTGATGTAGGGCGCCAGGTCCATGAAGCTCTCCGCCGCCCACCACAAAGCCACCGACGCGCCGAACGGATCGCGAGTTTTGATGAGGAAGGTCACGAGACAGACGATCGGCATCAGGATCTGCCCGAGGCTCCCTCCGAGGAACATCATGAACCGGCCGAACGGCATGAAGATCAGATGACCTGCCTCATGGAAGGAGAGATTGATGAGATGGAGGAAGGATTCGCCGGCGGCATTGCTTTCCATCGGGGAGACGATCAAATTCCAGCCCCACCAGAGCAGCAGGGCGAAGATGCCGGCGCGGCCGACAAAGGTGATCGAGTCCGCCCTGTCGTCTGATTCGATCAACCATTGCCTGGCAACACGAATCCAGGGCCGTTCAGTGACGGAGGGACTCGTCCGGGACGGCCAGGATCGAACATCCAGCGGCCGGCACTTGGCGAAGATGATGCCGCACTTCGCGCATGCGTCTTCTCCGTCCCGCAGTTCGGCCCGGCATTTCGGGCATCGCTGCACAGCTGCAATCATGCTGACACTGTCGGGCTGAGGAGAGAATCGGGCAAGAACATCCTCTGAACGTTCGGGGATGTTGAGCCGGGACAAGGGCCTGCTAGTGGAAGGAGAATGGAACCGGTGCAAAGGTGAGCACAAACACCGCAAGCGCGAGCCAGCCGACGCCGGTTCTGCCCGGCCCCAGCGGGACATGCGGATCCATGACGGGAGGATGCCCGAATCCCCAGATGCCGGCCAGGAAGGCCCAAATAAACCACCCGGGCCAGCCGACGAACCCCAACACGATCAGCAGCGGGACGATCGCGAAGGCCATCGTTCGCTGGCGATTGCCCCATAGCGCATAGGCCACGTGACCGCCGTCGAGCTGGCCGATCGGAATGAGATTCAACGAGGTGACGAAGAGACCGAACCAGGCTGCGAACGCGATCGGATGGAGCAGCACATCGGCCTCCGGCGGCAAGGAACCGATGATCAGCCAGGCCATGAACTTCAACAACAGCGGCTCGCCAAGTTGCAACCCGTAGGTGGCTGTACGCTCGACCACGGTCGAGAGATTCAATCCGACGATCAGTGCGACGACGGCGACGGCGAAACCGGCCAACGGGCCGGCCACGCCGATATCGAACAACGCGCGTCGCTTCATGATCGGCCCCCGGATGCGGATGATCGCGCCGAACGTCCCGATGAAATGCGGCGGTCCCGGAATAAACAACGGCAGCGAGGCAGGGACGCGATGGATCTTTGACAAGACAAAATGACCGAGTTCATGTGTGACGAGGATGAAGAGGAGCGTGCCGGCGAAGGGAATCCCGCGCCATAACATGTCCGGATGTTCCCAAAGAAACATGACCGGTCCGCGGATCGGTCCGCTATAGGCCTGGTAGGCGCCGGCCCATAATGTCGTGAAAACCGTCAGGAGGAAAAGCGCAAGCGGCAACGTCCAGCGTGAAAACGACGATTCTTCATCTTCCTCGTCATCGAGCGGGGGATCGACCCGGCTCTCGGAGGAAGCCCGTTCCGAGAGGTTCGGGCCTTGGCCGTCGCGAACCGGCTGCTCCTCATCGCGAATGGTACGGTTCATGCGCCCCCCGTCACTGCGTGCGGTAAAACGGATTGTGTATGAGTTCCTCCCCGACAGTCGTCCCCGGGCCATGGCCCGGTAACAGCAGGCAGTCCTGCGGCAGGGTCAAGACTTGGCGCCCCACGGAATCCAGATGGGTGTGATACAGCTGAAAGGGATTGGATCGCCCGATCGAGCCGGCAAAGATCGTATCGCCGACGAAACCCACCATCCCCCACGGCATCTCGACGGTATAACAAACCCCGCCCGGCGTATGACCGGGGGTGGCAAGACAGCGGAGGGTCAATCGGCCGACTCCAATAGTCCGTCCATGGTCGGGAGCGGCGACCTGGCTGTCCGACGGCTTCCAATGTAACAAGGTGAGATCGTCTGCTCCGAGATAGATCGGCACCGGCCACCGTTTGACAATGTGCTCAATGCCCTCTGCATGGTCCGCATGGCCGTGTGTGAGACAGATTCCGACTAAACGGAGGCGACGGGCCTCCAGGATTTCCAGCATAGTCTCGGCATTGTAGGCTGTATCGATCAGGACCGCCTCGCCGGAATCATGGACGATATAGCCTTTGACGGCATAACCGCTGATTTCTCCATGGACGGTCTCGATACCCGGCGTCGACGGAAGAGGATGAGGGAGCCACTTGTCCATGACGATCTGCTCGAGCGGCGCGAGACGCAGCCCGAGTGCTGTCGCGAGCGCGCGAAGTTCCGCGCGATCGCGCAGCTGATCGCCCCGTTCGAGCGCGCTGATGTCGGCGCCGGGAAGGCCCGTCAGGCGCGCCACCTCGCCGACGGTCAGCTTCAGTCCGCCGCGCGCCTTCTTGATGATGTCGCACAAGTCGTCTTCGAGCGGCATAAAGAAGCCCTCGGCACTCGGCGGCGGGCACGGCGAATCTCCCCCAATCCGGCTCTTTCAATGGAGACTGCGCCGAGCCCTTCTTATCGTTCCACAGCTACCTTAATTTCCTTCACGTCGCCGAAGCCTGACAACATTTTTGGCAAGGCCTCGCCGGGCCCTACCGCCACGATCGTGAGGCGATCCGGGTGAAAGTGCTTTTTCGCCGCAGCCAGGATGTCCTCTTTCGTAAGGGTCACAACGCGGTCGCGGATTTGTTGCAAGAAGTTCTTGGGCAGGCCGTCATATTCCAGCTCGATGAAACGATTGACGATCGCCGAAGGGCTGGTAAAGGAGAAGACGAAGGAGTTCACATAGGCTTCTTTCGCTTCCGCCAGTTCCTCGTCCGTCACCAGCTCGGTCCGCATCCGCTCCAAGTTGGCGACAAACCGGCTGATGACCTCCTGCGTGGAGGGGAGCTTCGTTTCCGCCCGCATCAGCCAGACACCTTGATCATGCATGCCGGCACTGAGCCGGCTGCCGACCGAATAGGCCAGGCCCCGCTTGGTCCGCACGTCGTTAAACAGACGGCTGCGGAACGAGCTGCCTCCGAGAATGTCGTTCGCGATGGCCAGAGGAACATAATCCGGATCGTTCTCTTTGAGGGTCAGGTGGCCCACACGCAGATGTGTCTGCGACGTCTCTTTGTTGACGAAACGGACGATCGAACGCCCTCCTGCCGCCTCCGGCACGTCGGCAATCTTCAGGTCCGGCACGTCGCCCTTCTTCCAGTCGCCGAACGTTTCGCGCAGCAACGTCAGCATCGCCGCCTTCTCGAAATCCCCGGTTACCCCCAGGATGATGCCGTTGGGATGGACCGTCCTTTGATGAAACGCCACGAGGTCGTCGCGGGTGATCCGCGTGATCGATGCGATCGTGCTTTCGCGGGCGGTCGGATGCTCCGGTCCATACAATTGCTTGACGAATTCCCGGCCGACGATCGACCCGGGATTGTCCTGACGGCGTCTGATCCCTTCGATCGCCTGCAGCTTGGTCAACTCGACACGGGCCGGCTCGAAGGCCGGCTGACGCAGCAGACCGGCGAAAATCTGCAACCCGCGTCGCAGGTCTTTGCTCAGGATATCGAGCGAGGCTGACCCCGCCTGTCTCCCGATCGAGATGCTGACGTCTCCGGCGAGCTGCTCCAGCTCCTCATCGACCTGTTCGGCGGTTAATTCCCCGCCCCCGCCAGTCCGCATGACCGATCCGGTCAATCCCGCCAGCCCGATCTTGTCCGCCGGTTCGAGCCAACCCCCCGTACGAATCGTGGCCGAGAGGTTGATCAACGGCAATTCATGATCCTCCAGCAGGTACACCACCATTCCGTTTTCGAGCACGACACGGTCCGGTTCGGGCGGCGCAAATTCGACCGGTTTGAACGTCATCGTTCTCGGATCCCCCAGCACCATGTCACCGGCGCAGGCCATCGTGGACACACAGAGCAGCAGGCCGACGAGCATACCCATCACCACATTCGTTCCTTTCACGCCTGACACCTCACGTCTTACGCCGTTCATCGCCCTACCTCGCTCGGAGCAACCGTCGCGACCTGTTTCTCGGCGGCTTTCTTGACCAACGTCGCAACCGTTCGATTCGATTTCGTAAAATATTGCGTCGCCACGCGCTGAATATCGGCCGGTGTGACCGCAGCCACCCTGTCGCGAGCCTTGAGCACATAGCGCCAATCTCCCGCCACAGTCTGGTACAGCGCGAGCTGCGAGGCCAGTCCGCTATTGGACCGCAGCGCCCGGACCATGTTGGCATCGAGATTGTTCAGCACCTTCTCAAGTTCCTTGGCCGACACCGGCTCGGTCTTGAGCCGGTCCAATTCAGCGAGAATGGCGGCCTCGACTTCCGCGGTTGTGTGGGGGGCCAACGGCGTGGCGTTCAGGACGAATAGGTTCGGCGCGCGGACCCCGGGATAATTGGCATCGGAATTGACCGAAGCTGCGAGCCGGCCGTCCCGAACCAGCTTCGTATACAGCCGGGAGGTCAGCCCTTCGGTGAGGATCTCGTCGATCACGTCGAAGACATAGTCGTCCGGATGGCCGAGTCCCGGTTTGTGGAAACCGATCGCGAGCGAGGGTTCGGCGTCAAATTCGATTTCGACGCGCCGTTCGCCTCGCTGCGGAGGCTCGGTCGTCACGATTTGCGGCGGCGGCGGCGCGGCCGGGATCTTCCCGAACGTGCGCTCGATGAGCGCGATGACTTCGTCGGGATTGATATCGCCGACGATACCGATGGTCGCGCGGCCGGGACCATAATAGGTTTTGAAGAACGCCTCCGTCGCAGCCGGCGTCAACGACAGAATGTCCGATTCCCAACCAATCGTCGGAATGCCGTAGGGATGGGCGCGGAACGCCGCCGAGGTAAAGGTTTCGAACAGCAGACCGGTCGGGCTGTCGTCGTTCCGCAACCGCCGTTCTTCCATCACCACGCCGCGCTCCTTGTAAAACTCGCGCAGCACCGGATTGGCCATGCGGTCGGCTTCGATTGCCGCCCAGAACGGCAACCGGTTGGACGGCAGACTGATCATGTAGCGCGTGAGGTCTTTCCCGGTGGCGGCATTCAGCCCGACACCCCCGTGACGCTGATAAAGCAGGGCCATTTCGTTGCCGACGACATATTGAACGGCCTGGTCTTGCAGTTCCTTGAATCGTTTCTGCAAGGTGTCGATCGCCGCCTGCTCGCTCGCGTCGGCCGGCATCTCCGGACTGCGCCTGGCCAGGTCCCGCTGCCGTTGCTCAAGCTCGGTTCCTACGCGATGGAGTTCGTCCAACACGGGTTTCTCTTTGCCGTAATCTTTTGTCCCGATCGTTCTCGTGCCTTTGAACGCCATGTGCTCATAGAGATGGGCGAGACCGGTTTGCCCTGCCTGCTCGTTGACGCCGCCGACGCCGAACGTCATGTTGATCGATACAACCGGGGTCTGATGCCGTTCGACCATCAACACGGTCAAGCCGTTCGCCAATTTATGCTCGATCACCCGATCCGCCAAGCCGGACGCCGCCGCAAACACCGGGTTGGAATCGACCCCGAGACTGAGAACCATGGCAACGATCAGGGCCGGGATGCGGGACGCGGGACGCGCAGATCCAATTCGTGTTTTCGCGAGATACGCATTACGAGATACGAACAGCGTTGCTGTGGTCATTCGAAAATCTCCATCAATTGCTCCGGTCGTTCAATAAACCAGTCAGGCCGGCAGGCGGCCATTTTCTCCCGATTGCCCATGCCGTAGCCGACGGCACAGACACGAATCCCGGCGTTGTGGCCGCCGTTGATATCGTTCGTGCTGTCCCCCACCAATACGGTTCGTTCTTTCGGAACGTTCAGGCGCTCCATGATATGCAACAACATGCCGGGCTCCGGCTTCAAGCCGAACCCGTTGTCGCCGCCGACGACGAACTGGAAATGATGTGCGCCCAGCCCTTGAAGAATCACGTGCGTATATTCGATCGCCTTGTTGGTCGCCACGGCCTTGCGCTTGTCCGTGAAGTGGGTGAGGGCGTTCTCCACGCCGGGGTAGAACGTCGTCCGATCCAGGCAATGGGCCAGGTAATGCCCCCGAAACACCTGCAACGCATCCTCGAAGCTGACGCGATCGTTATCCCCCACCGCCAGTCGCAGCAGTTTTTTCACTCCGTCGCCGACGAAGCCGAAAATCTCTTCGAGCGGCCGCCGGGGGAGCCCCAGTTCCTCGAGCGTCAGATTGACGGACGCGGCGATGTCCCACTTCGATTCGATCAGGGTCCCATCCAGATCGAAGATCATCAACTCGACCGGCGTCTTTCCCATCACTTCGCCTTTCGTAACTCGTCTATCAACAGGGCGAGGCTCTCCCGTTTGGCAGGATCGGTTTCTTTCACCCACGCCTCCCGCACGAAATTCACCATCCGCTTCTGCCCGACATACGGAGGCAGCATCGGTTCGACGATCCTCCATCGGTTCCGCACGGATTTGACGCGCACGCGGATTTCTTCAACCGAGGATTCCGGAACAAACCCGGCGGTTTCCAGATACACCGAGCCGATCACCTCGAACGTGACCGGAATGACGACTTCCAGCCGGTCGATGACCTCCCACTGACGATAGTGCTCGGCCACGGAAAACCCTCGGATGACCACCACGCGGCCCCAGGCCGGTTCCTCCTGCCAATCCCTGTAAGGAGCCAATGCTTCGAAGGAGAGCGAATCGAGTTTAGCCCCTTTTTGATCGAGGGCAAAATACTTCTTCACGATGTCGGCAGGAGAATGCTCGAGTGATCCGGTTTGAGCGAACAGGGCGGCATTGTTCATGCCCAACAGGCAGAACGTGAGACAGGCGATGCGGAATATGGACCGGGAGCGTACGCCCGACAACCTACGTGAAGGCAAGATCGTCACCTGTAATCGATGGTGTTTCGCGATGAGGCCTCGTCGGCGGAAGGTGTCTCGGCACGAACGAGGACAACAGCTCCGGCCGTCGCCTACTCAAGCAAGAGACACATTCTACCAAACGCCCTTCTTGAAATCATACCGCACAGACTTGCACGCCGTCGCTCGACGTTGACCTGTTTCAAGACCACGTGCTAGGGTTTTCATCGCTGTCTTGTCACAGGTCGTCAACTCTGTGCTCGCGGGCACGCCGGATCGTGATGCCGTGTCGTTGGACGATCGGGATTGTTGTACTCTGTAGCCTGTCGGCGGTCGTTTCGTTTGGATCACGGAGCGAGGGCCCCTGGTCACAAACCGCTGAGCCCGCCGCCGCAGGGAGGCTCCTCTCGTCACCGGTAACGGGGAAACAGGGCCCCACCGGATCGCGGCAGCCGATTGAGCAGGTTGCACCGCCAAAGGCCTATGACCTGTTGGCGCAGATCCAGCAGCGAGATGGAAGGCCGCTTGCCGGCTACATCGGGGGTCGGACTTTTCAAAACCGAGAACGCCGGCTTCCGCGTGGCCGTTATCGGGAATACGATGTCAATCGGAAGACCCCCGGCCGTCCCCGTGACGCGGAACGCATCGTGATCGAGCAAGAAACCGGAAAGGCTTATTACACCGGTGACCATTACCGAAGCTTCATTCCGTTGAACTGAACCACCATGGCCGATCGAACACCACACCTCTCACTCGCCACTCATCTTCAGTCGGCCAAAGCGCCCTGGACATCCCTGCTGGTGCTGAAGGCGGGGCAGCGAGCGGAGTCGCTGGTCAAGACGCCGGAAGGATTTGTCTCGAAAGTCCTTCGCGGCAGCAAGTGCCGCACGCCATCCGGACTGTTTTCTGAGTTTGCGCGCTCATTGGATTTTCCCGACTACTTCGGCCACAACTGGGACGCCCTCGAAGAATGCCTGGCCGATCTCGAATGGCTGCCGGCCAAAGGGTACGTGCTGCTCCTCACCGAAGCGGAACAGGTGCTTTGCGACGATGAAGAGGACTATGAGACGTTCCTCGAAGTAATGAGCGACGCCGGAGAGGAGTGGGGATCCGGACGCGCCGGCATGGGAACAAAACGGGCAACCCCTTTCCATGTCTTGCTGGCCGTCTCGGAACGGGACAAATCCAAGCGAGCTCAGTGGGACCTCCAGGAAATCGCGGTACAGCCGTCCGGAGCGCAGGGAACGCGACAGCAGGCTCGCCGACAAGGCTCCTCACGCCGGAAGAAAAGGACTTGACGATGGGACTGATGGATCAAATAGGAAAAGGGGTTGCAGATATGATGGGCGGCCAGAGCCCGCGGAACCCTTTATTGCAGGCCGTTGCAGGGTTGCTCTCCCGAACAGCAGCGTAGGAGGCCTGGCGGGACTGGTCCAAGCCTTCCAGAAGAACGGCCTGGGCGACGTCGTCAATTCCTGGGTCAGTACCGGCAAGAACCTGCCGATCTCTGCGGATCAGGTGAAACAGGTCTTTGGCGGGGATCTGCTCAGCCAACTCGCCGGCAAGGCAGGACTTTCACCCGAGGCTGCCAGCTCGCAACTCTCCAGCCTGCTGCCGAACCTTGTGGATCAATTGACGCCCAACGGGAAAATTGAAGCGGGAGGCCTTGATCAGCTGCTCAAAATGTTCCAGGGAAAGCCGGGTGCCTAACTGCGAGAGCGGCCGGGGGGATGCGCCCCCTACGAGCGCATTTTTTTGGTGAGATTGAGCAAGCCGCTCCACCGAAAAAGTGCGGAAGTCGATTGAGCCTTCGTTCCCGCAACTGCCGTCATCTGAAGCGAAGCCCGCCAATGGGCTTGTACCTGATCACGGTGGATCACGCAGATGCCATGAGTCTCCCGGGCATCGTCCAAGGGAGCCTTTTCGCCGACGAATTCAGGCTTCCCTTCCTTCCGGCACCAGGAGCAGACAATCTTCATTCTTAATCCTCGAACTGTGGATAACTTCTTGGTTTCATAAATCTAAACGAATTGGATACGCAAGTGTCAGGCCGAATCCACATCGGAATGAGGAGACTAATAATTCCTGGCACTTCAAGAAAGATTCTTATCACACATTCCTGACGCTGTATCAAAAAGTGATGAAGATAGTATCTAATTCGACACTTTTGGACCTCACGTGAGGCAATCTGCGGCTCATCTCGCTTCCTTGACCAATTCTCGCACTGCATGTTAGGGTGCGCCCCCGTTATGAAAACCACCAAATCCGCCAAGCTCTTCGCTGATGCCCAACAACTGATTCCAGGCGGTGTGAACAGTCCCGTTCGCGCGTTCCGGTCCGTTGGAGGACAGCCTCGATTCATCAAGCGGGCGAAGGGCTCCCGCCTCTACGATGTCGATGGAAATACCTACATTGATTATGTCCTCTCTTGGGGACCAATGATCCTGGGGCATGCGCCGGCTCCCGTCATCGGGGCTATTAAGAAGGCCGCGGGGCAGGGCACAAGCTACGGAGCCCCGACGGAACTGGAAGTCGAGTTGGCTCGCCAGATCCATGCGGCTTTTCCTTCGATGGAAAAGGTCCGGCTGGTCAGTTCAGGAACCGAAGCGGTGATGAGCGCGATTCGCGTCGCACGGGGATTTACCCGGCGAGACAATATCTTGAAGTTTGAAGGCTGTTACCACGGCCATAGCGACTACCTGCTGGCGAAGGCCGGTTCGGGGCTGGCCACGCTGGGAATCCCCGATTCGCTCGGTGTACCGGCGGATTTTGCGAAACATACGCTCACAGCTCCCTATAATGATATTCGAGCCGTTCAACAGATCGTCAAGGAACATGGGAGGCAGCTGGCTTGTATCATCCTGGAGCCGATTGCCGGCAACATGGGGGTCGTCCCGCCTGCCCCTGATTTCCTGCAGGCACTCCGCCGGCTGACAACCGAGCACGATATCCTTCTGATTTTCGACGAAGTCATTTCCGGATTCCGCGTGAGCTACGGAGGAGCCCAGGCTCTCTACGGCATCAATCCGGACCTGACCGTGTTGGGAAAAATCATCGGCGGAGGATTACCGGTTGGTGCTTACGGTGGACGAAACGACATCATGGACCTGATCGCCCCGTCAGGTCCGGTATATCAGGCCGGCACGTTGTCGGGAAATCCGCTGGCGGTGACGGCGGGGTTGGCCACGCTCAAACAGTTACGATCCAGAGGCACCTACAGGAAGCTTGACGAGCGCGCGGCCGCTTTGGCGCAGGGGATCGGCGAGGCCGCCCAAAAGGCCGGTATCCCGCTGACCCAAACCAGAGTGGGCTCCATGCTCACGTCGTTCTTCACGCCGGGTCCTGTCGTGGATTGGAACAGCGCGAAGCTGTCGGACACGAAACGCTACGGGCAGTTCTTCCACCGGATGCTCGACCAGGGCGTATATCTCGCCCCTTCCCAATTCGAAGCGGCATTTCTCTCGACCGCTCACACATCCGCCGATATCGAGAAAACCATCCGCGCCGCGTATTCTGCCTTCAAGGCCCTCTAGTTTCTTTATCGAAGCAGATACAGGACGAATTGATTTGGATACAACTACGGGCTTACCTAGAAGCTGTTCAAAACAGCCGTTCGGCGAGGCCGCAGCAAGTGAGGACCCGAAGAGGTACATTCCAAGCTTTGCTTGAGCCGCTCGCTTCGATCACATGCGAGCGGATATAGGCACTTTGCCTTCGCGTAAGCCTGTACGTCGAGGGTCTAAACGCCGCGAGAACGACGCCGGCGGGTGTTTTCAACAGCTTCCTTATTCGTCGTCCTCGTCCTCGGCATCCAGCGCCTCCTGCCTCTTCTGCTCTTCCATCGCATTGTGCAGGAGCATGCGGATAAACATCGAATAGAGCGAACCTTTTTCCAGCGTCCCCCCTGGGGGAATGGCGATCTTACCTTCCTTGATCATCTTATCCATCCAGACCTTCTGATCGGGGGCGATCAGAATCGGGACCTCGACTAATCCAACCCGGCCAAACATTTCCATGATAACCTCCAAACGGGTAATACAAATCGGTGAGGGGCAATCGGCGATGGGAACGGTACGGGTCTATTGCCTTTAGCCTCGTGCCTCTCGCCTCAATCCCGCGGCTATTCCAGCATGCGGTTTTCTCGGTTGTCAACTCATGGAGTTTGGAATTGGCACGAACCCTGCTCTGTTTCAGTCGTCATGCGCCAGTCTTCGGCAGTTGCCATCGCCTGTTTGACAACCAGCCTGGCCATCGCCCTGACAATGCCGGTGAACACAGGCCGCGCTCAGCAGTCCACTGCACCGTCCTCTTCCTTGCCCACGACACCTTTGTCACCGGAGATCAGCGCCAAAGACGGACCAGCTTCATGCGAACTCTGCCGGGCACTGGAAGAACGACCCGGCAGCGACCTCAAGCTTCACCGCCGTTATGGAGATAAGGGTCTGCATCCCCACAAGCAACCGAAAGGCATCTCCAAATCATCGAAGCGGAGCTTGAGGAGTCAGTTGCCTCGTCACAGGCTACAACAAGAGGAAGGGCAATGAGGGGAATGCACCCGCGGGGAGAAACCGCAGTGATTATGGTTTCTTGTTCTTGTTCTTTGGCCCTTCCGAAAAGAGCAGCCAGCCGAGCACGAGAAATCCGATGGCGACGCCGGTGATCGCCAGCCAAGTTCCAAGCTTATCCATGTAAAGTCCTCCCGGGACCGGACTGTAGCGCGCTTATGATCGACTTGTCGAGGCGCTTCACCCTGCCCTCGCCATTTGTGGCTGCCAATCGGGCCGACCCTTCCACGACGACACGGCCCCTGACTTTCTCCTTCACCACATGGGTAAACGTGAGGGATGCCGACCTCAGATCTTTGACAGAAGTATGGATCACCAACGAGTCACCGTATCGCGCGGGCGAACAGTAATTCACTTCGGCATGCACTACGACAAAGACGGTGCCTTCGGCGATCAATTTTGCCACCGACAACCCCCGCTCCTCGAGATAGTGTGTCCTGGCCCGTTCGAAGTATTTGAGGTAGTTGGCGTAGTAGACCACGCCTCCGCAGTCGGTGTCTTCGTAGTAGATTCTAATTTCCATAAAACTGTCGGCTCTCAGGGGTGAGCTTTCAGCCTCAGACCCGATAGCTGACGGCTGATTGCTGATAGCTTCTACAGATTCATCGTCGGAAACCTCGGCAGCGAGCCGTCTTGGACTCCGGTCAGTTTGACCACCACGTCATACAATTGCTGCACCCGCTCGGCTTTCACCGGCTCGAAGCCGTGGCCGAGGACTGAATGATTCGCGGCATCGAGCAGCGGTTTCATGGTGGGCCATTCGCGCAAAAACGCTTGCCCCATCTGATCGCCCAATCCGGCGAGCACGCGGAATTGCGCCTGTAACGGCAGTTTGTACTTGCCGTCGATATCCTCGAGATAGCAGGTACGGCAGATTTCCTGGAGTGCCTGCGGCAGTTGTTCCGGCCGCACGTCCCAGGTTTTGATGTTGTATTGCTTGAAGAGCTGCCGCTGCGCGAAGGCCTCGAGGGCCCGGACCAGCGACTGCATCGCGCCTTCCGGGTCACTGGCCGTACGGAGGCGACGGCCGGCATGGGCGAAGAGATCAAGAGCGATGAGCTCTTTTACACCCGCCGGATCGAGCACGAGCTTTTCAAGAAATCCCGCATTCGCCTTGATCGAAGGCAGAACCGACTTCAGACCCGGCGGTCCACCGAACAGCGACGCCATTTCCATGGCCTTCACGGAGGTTTTCAATTTGTCCCATGCCTGACGGTAGTGAAACCGATCCCAGAGATCATAGCCGTCAGCCAGATCTGCGAAGGCGCGGTAGAGCGGCTTCTGCCCGCCGCTTACCCGCGTTTCAATCTGACGAAAGATCGAACCGGCGGCCACGTAGGCGCCTCGATTGAAGAGATCGCACCCGTCCCGGCGCATGGCCTCTGCCGCTTCGTCCCAGGGATTCGTGTGGAGCCAGAGACACTCGTGACCGTCAATCGTCACTGCATCCCCTTCTCGTCCGTCCTTTGGCGCACTCACGGAAACTATTCGAGAGGAAAAAGGCAGGGTGACGACCGCCAACGCACCGGCCATCGCGGGGCTTGCACCGGTCAGATCCACGACCAGCGATCCGGGCTGGATCCCCCAAGTGCGCAGCAAACCGGGAAGGGACCGGGCAATCGTCTGATAGCAAGAAGGGAAACTCTCGGTGTCAGAGAGCACCACCCAATCCCACCGTCTGGGCATGTGGCCGATCTTGGGTTGAAGCGATGTTTCCACGATCGATTTGGCCGATTCAGAGAGAACAAAGCAAAGCGATTCGGGCTGCAGCCGGTTTATGGAATAGACAGCGCCGGCGGTCTCGTCGGTCAGTGCGATGACCAACGCCTGGACTGGTTGTTCCTGTGCCATTGCGCGCGGACTATATCATCGGCCTCACAGGCGATCAATTCACTGCTCAGCAAGCGTCCTCCCGCTTGACGGTCCTCGGAAAGGCGCTTAGACTTTCGTCATCATCACGATGTCTCTTCCGATCCGCACCCCATTCGACGAGGTTTCCCGATGATCTGGTGGTATTGGATGGTTCTGGGCCTGGCCCTGCTCGGCGCAGAAATGACCACGCCGGGGGGGTTCTATATTCTCTTTTTCGGCCTCGCCGCCTTGATTGTCGGCACCCTGGCCGGACTCGACCTGGTACAGACCGATTGGCTGCAGTGGCTGCTGTTTTCCGTCATTGCGGTCGTATCTCTGCTGCTGTTTCGAGGCCCTCTCCTGGCAAGAATCAGCGACGAACGAAAGGGGCAGCCGGATATCGACTCGATGGTCGGTGAGACCGCGATCCCCCTGGAAGCCCTCGCGGCCGGCGACACCGGCAAGGTGGAACTACGCGGCACGACCTGGACGGCGAAAAATGTCGGCACCAGTCGTCTGCATAAAGGCCAGCGAGGGAAAGTCACCCGCGTGGAGGGCTTGACCCTCTGGATCACAAGCGAATAATCGTTTCGTCTACCAAGGACAATCGATGATGGAGGAGGTTGGCATGTCTGCAGGAACCCTCGTCGTGCTCTTTCTGGCCCTGCTCGTCTTGTATATTATCGCCAAGACCGCGGTCGTTGTGCCGCAACAGAGCGCCTATATCGTCGAGCGGCTGGGCAAATACTCGGCGACCCTGGATGCCGGCTTTCACATTCTGCTCCCGTTCATCGACACCATCCGGTACCGACATTCGCTCAAGGAAACCGCCATCGATATTCCCGAACAAGTCTGCATCACACGCGACAACGTGCAGGTGTCGGTGGATGGCATTCTGTATCTCAAGGTGTTGAATCCCCAGCGGGCATCCTACGGCATCAGCGATTACCATTTTGCCCTGATCCAGCTGGCACAGACGACACTCCGGAGCGAGATCGGGAAGATCGAGCTCGACCGGACCTTCGAGGAACGGACCAACATCAATATCCAAGTGGTGAATGAACTCGACAAGGCATCGGACCCCTGGGGCGTCAAGGTGCTTCGGTACGAGATCAAGAACATCACCCCGCCGAAGGGCGTACTCGACGCGATGGAAAAGCAAATGCGTGCGGAGCGGGAGAAGCGGGCCGTCATTCTCACGTCCGAGGGCGAGCGTGACGCCGTCATCAATCAGGCCGAAGGCGAGAAGCAGCAAGTCATCAAGGCCTCCGAAGCCAAGAAACAGCAACAGATCAACGAAGCAGAAGGAGCGGCCGCCGCGATCCTCGCCATTGCGCAAGCCACGGCCGAGGGGTTGCGCAAGGTCGCCGAGACCATTCAAGTCCCCGGAGGCCAGGAAGCGGTGCAACTGCGGGTCGCCGAACAATACATCACCAAATTCGGCGAGCTGGCCAAGGCGAACAATACGCTCATTCTTCCGGCCAGCGTCTCCGACGTCGGTTCGATGATCGCCGTGGCCATGAACGCCATTCGGCAGACCGGTCCCTCCGTCTCGGCCAAGTCGTAACCGGCTCGACAGACGCGTTTGACAGGATGGGAGCCCTCGCCTAGAATTGAACGCGATGAAAGATTTCGTCATCAACGCCTTTGCTGAAAGTGCCGCGGTCAAGCAGCAGTTCGTCCGCGAGCATGCCGACCGCATTGTGGAAGTCGCCAGGCTGATCGCGACCGCCTTTCGCGAAGGCCACAAAGTGCTGCTCTTCGGGAACGGGGGCAGCGCGACCGACGCCGCCCACATCGCTGCCGAATTCGTGGGCCGGTACAAACGGGAACGCGCCCCGTTGCCGGCCATCGCGCTCGCCACCGACATCGCGGCCATCACCTGTATCGCCAACGACTACGGTTACGACGAACTCTTCGCCCGCCAGGTTCGCGCTCACGGACAGAAGGGTGACATCGCGATCGCGATCAGCACGAGCGGAAATTCTGCCAACGTACTCAAGGGCGTGGAAGCCGCGAAGGCCTGCGGGCTCGTCACGGTGGCCTGGACCGGGGGAACCGGCGGCAAGCTTGCCGCACTGGTTGATTTCCCGTTTGTCGTTCCTTCCAAGGTGACGGCCCGCATCCAGGAAAGCCACATCACGTTGGGTCACGTTTTGTGTGAACTGACTGAGGAACAGCTCCTTGGCAAAGCCTCCTGACCGGACACGACCTCCCGTCATCACTCGCAGCCTGATCCCTCCGATCAACGTGACGGATCTCAAGACCTATCCGCTCAAGAAACGCCATAGCAAAGTACGCGTCTCCGATTTCGCCAGGCCCTGTCGGCGCGGCAGTAGCTTCAGTCAGTTCTATCGCGGCCTGCCGGACATTCTCGCCGTCAAGACCCTCCGCGCGGTCGCCAAAGCGATCGTCACGGCCCACCGAAAGGGACGGCCTGTGATCGTCGGAATCGGCGCGCACGTCGTCAAAGTCGGTCTCACACCCATCCTTGTCGACTTGATGCAGCAGGGCATCGTCACCGCCGTCGCCATGAACGGCGCGGGCATCATTCACGACTTCGAATTGGCGCTCATGGGGCATACGTCGGAGGAAGTCGATGACGAAATCGACGCGGGACGCTTCGGCATGGCGGAGGAAACCGGTCGGATTCTG
>DATGEA010000424.1:0-19983 GCA_035310605.1 Nitrospira sp.
CATTCGAGACTGATGATTTCGCGCTCCGCTTCCAGCCAATCGTCGAGCGCATGGCCGGATCGAAATCCCCGCTCGGCGTGAATCTCATAGGCCCTTGTGGCAACGCGGGCCTGCAGATCATCACAGGGAGAGACTGGTTGACTGTGAACAGGTTCCTTCTCGGGACCAGCCGACTCTCCGCTGTTCACGGGCTCGGTTTTCCTCCGCGGTCGCGGCTCTTTCGCTTTGTGCGTTCGCATGAGTCCATCCTTCCTGTTCATAGGTCATTGACGCCTACAGCACTGGAGGCCAATCCCGAAGCGAGTGACGCTCCGCAGGCCTCGCTCCTCTCGACATAAGAAACTTTCTGCAATTAAGCAGAGGTGATCGCATCGTGGCGGAGGTTGGAGTCGGGCCACCGTGAGGGCGAGTGGCACTTAGTCATCGACGTGTCGACAACGTTGCAGAACTGTTCTGCCTGCGATGAAGAAAGACTCCCCTGGAAATGAGGAAGCGACGAGCCCCGCGCGGCCCGCTCATGTCACTTCAGACCTTGATACGGGTCGTCGATGATGGCCTTGCATTCGCAGCAGCGGACCTTTCCGGTCCGCTTGCCGTTTCTCGTGAGGACATCATCGATGATCCGGCTATGGACACACGATGTTGCGGAATCGATGTGGCTTAACTCCGAAGCAGTCGGAGCATCTGCCGGGGCTTCCATCTCTCGGTTCATTGAGCCCTCCTTTTCCCGCTGCATCGTTTCACGGCTTCACAGCGACGAGTCTCCGTGCAATGCTCTTTCATGTACGGCCTGCACCCGGTAGGTCCTGCCCGGATCCAACAGCACACGAACGTGACCGGTTCTGCTCAGATAGTCGATCGCCAGAAACACCTGGTTCCACGTCAGCTCGGGACAGAGAGCCGCCACCTCCTCTAACGGACACTCGGCTCCCAGGTTATCCAATGCGTCCTGCACACGATCGATCATGGCTGAGACCACCATAGGACACCTCCTCGATCAAGGCCTTCGCGAAGGTGAATCCTAGGAGGAATGCAGGCATGAGAGAACTGGGGAAATGGCCAGGATTGCGAAGAAAACTTACTGGCGTCGGAAACAGGCTTGTAGCAACGATTTGAGCGGGTGAGCGGCCGGATCATTCGACCTGCCGCGCCTTAGCGCTGGATTCCCATTCAAGGTTATGGCCTCTGGGAAGCGACCACCCTCACAGTTCGACGAGTCCTTCCGCGATGGCGTGTTTCGTGAGTTCCGCTGTCGAGTGCAGATCCAGCTCGTCCATGATCCTAAACTTATGAAATTCCACGGTTTTCACGGCAATCTTGAGAATAGATGCAATTTCCTTGGTCCCCTTCCCTTCCGCGATAAGTTGCAGCACCTCGCGCTGCCGCGACGTCAATGTCGCAGGCGGCCGTTTCGGGTTATTTGCGTTCGACGACTGTTGCAGGGTCGCAGCCAGCACGTCCTTCGTGATGAGGGGAGTCAGGTAGTGCTGCCCCCGGACCACGGCCCGAATCGCTTGATTGAGCTCTGACGGGGCGGACCGCTTGATCAGATAGCCCGAAGCCCCCGCTTTGAAGGCCTCCATCGCATAAGTTGGAGTCGCGTGCATCGTGAGGAAGATCAGCTTACACTCCGGCACCAGCTTCCTGATCTGACGGGCGGCGTCCAACCCATTGAGCAACGGCAAGGAGATGTCCAAGAGAATGATGTCCGGCCGGAGTTTCTTCGCCTCTTCCACCAAATCCCGGCCATTCTCGACCGTGCCGACGACCTCACCTTCAGTTTCGACAAGCTTCCGGAGTCCCGCCAGCACCATGGAATGGTCATCCGCCATCAGGATGCGAGGACGACTCATGACGCTCCCTTCTGAAATGGAATCCATGCGCAGACCTTCGTGCCCTCGTCCGGACGGGAATGGATGCGCAGAAATCCATTCAGCAGTCGCAGTCGTTCCTGCATGCTGATCACACCCAACCCTTTCTGATGACCGTTCTTGTCGTTTCCATCAAATCCCCTGCCGTTATCGGTCACGGATAGGCCGACACCTTTGGGCGACCTGTTCAACCTGACCATGACATCAGTGGCATTCGCGTGCTTCACGATATTCTGGAGACTCTCCTGCAGGACACGGAACAGACAAGTTGCCTGATCGAGGGAGAGCCAACCGGATAGATCCTCGGCCTCCAATGTAATGCGGAGCCCCATCCGTTGGGTGACTTGATGGATATGATCTTCGATAGCCGGTTGCAATCCCGCATGCTCCAGCAGAGAGGGATGGAGTTTGTACGCCAAACTGTGAATGTCATCGGCGAGCTGTTCGAGTTGATTTCGAATCGGCTCCAATGCCGTCACCACGAATTCAGGCATCAGAGGAGGCTGCTGCTCCAGCGAGGCGACATCGAGCACCAATGCAGCCAGACGTTGACTGACGTCATCATGCAGTTCACACGAAATCCGTTGTCGTTCGCGTTCCTGAGCCGTGAACAGCTTCGACGTCAGGCTCTGCAGTTGCCCCCGATGCTGGCGAAGCTCATCTTGGCTCAATTGCAACTCCATCTCGGCCCGCTTGCGGTCCGTGATGTCGACGCCGAGGCCTCCGACATATCGTCTCCCGGATGCGTCCTCAAAGGGGAATTTGTAGCTGAGCCACCAGGAGCATTCGCCATCCGGCCCCTGAGCCTCTTCGACCACTTCGACAGCAAGGTTCTGCCTTAACACTAGAAGATCATTTTCACGATACCTTTCGGCCATATCCCGTGGCCACAACTCGAAGTCCGTCTTGCCCGCGCCGTCTTCGGGGCGAATGCCAAAACGCGAGGCGAAATTCGAACCGAGATAGACGTATCGACCATCGGCGTCCTTCATCCAGGCCAAGGTGGCAGGATTCTCCAGAAACGCGCTCGTGAGTTCCTCCTTCTCTTTAAGGGCCTCCTCCACCCGTTTGCGCTCCGTGATATCCGTGACGATCCCGCCGATGGCATAGATCTGACCGACGGCATCTCGCAACGGAAACTTCACGACGATGCTCGTGTGGAGGCCGTCGGCATGCGCTGCCGTTTCTTCAAACTCTATGGCCTGTCCCGAATCCAGAACCTGCTGGTCGTAAGACTGAAACTGATCGGCTTGATCGCGCGGGAACAACTCGACATCTGTCTTGCCCAGTACAGTCCCACTCTGGAAGCCGAACACCTCTTCGAACTTCCTGTTCGCATAGAGATATCGACCGTCTGTCCCTTTCACAAAGGCGAGACTGGGTGCATGGTCGAGAAAAGTACGGAACCGCTCGTTGCTCTGGCGCAACGCGGCGTGGGCCCGGGCAAGCGATGCAATTTCTACTGTTCCGTCCCGCTCAAATGGACCATGCGAGCGCCTCGTTCGGCTTTGTTTCGCGGCTGTTGCGGGAATCTTGGAAGAGCGTACAGTCGATCGCGTCTTTTTCGCTTGGGCCTTCTTGGCGGATTTGGATGGCATGGCAGAGGGGATCATTGTAGGCCCCTGTCGATAGTCACGCAAGGCTGGAGCGTGCGGCTACGGCTCTCCATACGGGGCGTTGGCCTTCGCCCGTCGGACAACGGTAACGGTCGAATTGTGCTGGTACTCTCGCAGGTCCGCTGACCTCCGTCAGACAGATACCCATAACCGCTCGCCTCCAATTCTTGTCTTCAGGAGGCCGGAGTTTCCGCTTCATCTCCCGTATGCAACCTCGAATAACCGGCTGACGCGAGAATCCACAGTTGTCCCGTTCGAGTGTTGCACCCATCCACAGTATTTTGCCTTTGCGTGGTTTGGCTTGCCCGCCGATAGTATTCAAGTTGGCTCCAGCGCGCATGTTTCCGATGTGTGAGGAGCGCGGCACGTCCGTTGCTCATCCTGTACCTCATCAAGCCGGAAAGAGGCGAAGGACTTCGTCAGAATGCCTGGAGCCGGTACCGGAGTATGCGTTTGCAGAGAGGAAGCGAGAAGGGAGGGGCCCATGGTTGCACAAGCTTGCGGGTGTCACCGGTGCGGCGGCATGATGGTCGAAACGTATGCGGACCTCATCAGCCCGACAGAGATAGGCGAAGCCGTCATCTTGTGGCGCTGTGTGAACTGCGGGGATTACCTGGATCAACAGATCATTCAGAATCGAACGGCGCGGGAAGAAGCCACTTGCCTTGCGCACGGATCTGCCCAGCATCGAGCAATTCCACGGCACGCCCGTCCGGTGACTGTTCAACGGCAAGCTCAATAGGAGTGAACCACCCCACGTCTCCGATACGCGTGACCCATGTCACACTCACCCAGGCCGTCGCGGGATTGCTCGTCATCACATCCCTTTTCATGGCTCCTGCGGTGGCCGCTGCGGAATCTCCCACCGAAGTGATCCGTGCAACGATCAACGAGGTCACCCGTATCCTCGAGGACCCCAAGCTCAAAGATCCGGGGAAGCTCCTTTCCCGCCGGCGCATGTTGGAGGAGGTAATCGCCGCCCGCTTCGATTATGCGGAGATGTCGAAGCGTTCGTTAGCCGCCTACTGGGCTCCGCTGAGTCCGGCGGAACGTGCTGAATTCGTCGAGCTGTTCAAGAGCTTCCTGTCAGACCGCTATGCCGAAAAGATCGAGGGGTATTCCGGAGAACAGGTGCTGTACCTGTCTGAGCGGATCCAGGGGGACTATGCAGAGGTACGAACCGAACTCCGGTCAAAGAAAGTGGAAATCCCGATGGACTACCGCCTGTTCCTGAAGGAAGACCGGTGGCATGCCTACGACATCGTCGTGGACGGCGTGAGTCTGGTCAAGAACTACAGAAGTCAGTTCCAGAAGATCATCCGGGCCGATTCCTATCCCGAACTGGTCCGTCGATTACGGGATCGCACAGTGACCGAGGAGCCGAAAAACAAACAGTCGTCCTAGATCGCCATAGGAGAGAGTTGACTGGCGGGAAAAACGCGCTATCTGATTCTTGAGCGGAGGCCTCGGTGAGAGGAACAGCCAAGGAGATCGAGGTCGAGCGCAGGGGCGGTGAGCAGGCCCGCTGGAGTGAGCGGGAAGCCTAAAACCCCTTCAAGACCTCCATGAGATTCAAGCAGAGCTGAGATTCAAGCAGAGCTCTCTAAACCCGCCTCCGCTCTGCTTTTTTTTGCTCCCCTCTACCTACCCCTACCAATGTGGTGTGATCTTTTCGAGACCTATCTATAGTTGGAGTCTATCTCCATGAAGCCGGTGGAAACGAATGCGATTGGAGATGTTGCAAAAACCCGTCCAGTAAGGCGCATCGCTCAAGGCCTCAATGTACGATGCGAGAACGCTGCTGGACGGGCTTTTGCAACATCTCCATAAAAAAACGGCCCGCTTTCGTGTGGACCACGGGAGCTGCTCACTAGCCGGAGTCCGGTTCGGCAATCCTTCAGTCGCTTCAGGCCGATTGCCCCGCGCTTCAATCTTTCCCCTGACTCGCATTTACGGTCGTGCCTACTGGCACCGAGCATTGATAGCGCGTCCCTCGAACCTTACTCCGCCACTGACGCAGCGCCCGCTTCCTCTGCACGTTGGCTGCACGAAAGCGGGTCAAACACTTGAGGATGCCGGCCTCTCTAGGCTCGAAACACCTCCTTCAATATTCGGGTAATCCTTCTTTTCTGGGAATCAAGAACCCATGTCTGCCAAGGACGAGATATGGGGCTGTGACAGGTCCTCTTTGGCGCGAATAGCCCCTATCGTTTCCGAAGGGGTGGTGAATTTTGCAACAGACGCAACCTCACCTTGTTGCCGGTCCGCATCACCGCGTGCCGTTTTCTCAATCACTTAATGCCGTCCTTTGCCTGATGGACCTGGTCTTGAGCTTGCAGAACTCATGCTTGAATAAGGAGTTCCTGCATGGCATGGGCCCCCATTATCAAGTCGCGGCATGACTGGAAACAGATCCCGAACCTGCAAGATTATCCGGCGATTCGTTCGACGTTCTCATGGGACAAGGCGAGGCAGGAACTCGACGGTCTCCCGAACCAGCAAGGCCTGAACATCGCTCACGAAGCGATCGATCGCCATGCCTCAGGGCCGCTCGCTCACCATACCGCGCTCCGTTGGATCGGGAAAAACGGCAAGATCGAAGACTACACCTACGCGCAGTTGCAGGACCTCTCCAACCGCTTTGCCAATACGCTGCAGTCCCTCGGAGTCGGGAAAGGCGACCGCGTCTATGTCCTGGCTGGCCGTATCCCAGAACTCTATATCGCAGCCTGGGGAACTCTGAAAAATCGTAGCGTGTTCTGCCCGCTCTTTTCAGCCTTTGGACCGGAACCGATCCGCGCCAGACTCTCGATCGGCCAAGCCAAGATGCTGATAACCACGGAGCTGCTATATGAGCGGAAGGTGAAGGCGATTCGCGCGGACCTGCCTCATCTTGAACAGGTCCTGCTCATCGGAGAAGACCATCGCCCGACCTCAATCCCGAACACCTGCGATTACTTCCGCCTCATGGAGCAGGCCAGCCCCCGATTTGTCATCGGTCCCACGGATCCCGAAGACATGGCCCTGCTCCATTTTACGAGCGGAACGACCGGCACACCCAAGGGGGCGATCCATGTGCATAACGCGGCCGTCGCCCATCACATCACCGGGAAGCTGGCCCTGGACTTTCACAAAGACGACATCTTTTGGTGTACGGCCGATCCCGGTTGGGTCACCGGCACCTCATACGGCATCCTTGCCCCCTTCACCAACGGGATCACGAGCCTCGTCGATGAAGCGGACTTTGAGGCGGAGCGGTGGTACCGTATCCTGCAGGATCAGCGCGTCTCCATCTGGTACACGGCTCCGACGGCAATCCGCATGATGATGAAATCGGGCATCGAGCTGGTGAAGAAGTACCACCTCCCTCATCTCCGGTTTCTCGCCAGCGTCGGCGAACCGCTGAACCCCGAAGCAGTCGTGTGGGGTGAACGCGCCTTCGGGCATCCGTTTCACGACAATTGGTGGCAGACCGAGACCGGCGGGATCATGATCGCCAACTATGCGGCGATGGACATCAGGCCCGGTTCGATGGGCCGACCGCTTCCCGGCATCGAGGCGGCCATCGTTCGGAAAACCGAGCACGCCGGGATCGAACTGGTCACCACGGCGGGCGAGCAGGGAGAACTGGCTCTGCGCCCGGGATGGCCCTCGATGTTTCGTGGCTACTGGAACGAGCCGGAGCGTTATCAGAAATGTTTTGCCGGAGGCTGGTACCTCACCGGCGATCTCGCGAAGCAGGATGAGGACGGCTATTTCTGGTTCGTGGGCCGGGCCGACGACATCATCAAGACCTCCGGTCATCTGATCGGACCATTTGAGGTGGAGAGCGTCCTCGTCGAACATGAGGCGGTGGCGGAGGCAGGCGTGATCGGGAAACCTGATCCCATGGCGCTTGAGCTCGTGAAAGCCTTCGTGTCCTTGAAGGAAGGATTTCAGCCGAGCGAGGGGCTGCGGCGAGAACTGTTGGGATTCGCACGGTCCCGCCTCGGCGCCGCGGTCGCGCCGAAGGAAATCGAATTCCTGCCGACTCTGCCGAAAACCAGGAGCGGGAAGATCATGCGGCGCTTGCTCAAAGCCCGCGAGTTGGGCCTGCCGGAGGGCGATACGTCGACGCTGGAAGGGTGAGCTGTCGGCTGACAGCTCGCGGCAGTAATGGGGAAGAGATGGACACCATAGTCGACCGCGATCATGCCGTCGAGTTGCTCCGGCAGATGCTTCGCATCCGCCGGTTCGAGGAGAAGTGCGCCGAACTCTACAGCCTGGGAAAGATCCGCGGGTTCCTCCACCTCTATATCGGGGAAGAGGCGGTCGCCGCAGGCGCCATGCCGGCTTTCTCGATGGAGGATGCCGTGGTCGCGACCTATCGCGAGCACGGGCACTCGCTGGTCCGGGGGACGCCGATGAACTCGCTCATGGCCGAACTCTATGGCAAGGTCCATGGCTGCGCGAGAGGGCGCGGCGGCTCCATGCATTTCTTCGACGCGGCCCGGCGGTTTTACGGAGGACTGGCCATCGTCGCCGGGGGGCTCCCGGTGGCAGTCGGCCTCGCGCTGGCCGACAAGATGCAGAACCGTGCGCGCCTGACCGCCTGCTTTTTCGGCGATGGCGCAGTCGCCGAGGGGGAATTCCATGAATCCCTCAACCTCGCTGCGCTCTGGAAGCTCCCGGTTCTGTTCTTGTGTGAGAACAACCTCTATGCGATGGGAACTGCGCTTTCCCGTCACCAGTCTCAGCCCGACATCATGCGCAAGGCCGACGCTTATGCCGTCGGAGCCGAAGCGGTCGATGGGATGGATGTGCTGGCAGTCGAGGCAGCCACCAGGCGCGCGGCGGACTTCGTGCGCAACGGCGGCGGCCCCTTCCTGATCGAGTATCGCACCTACCGGTTCCGGGCCCATTCCATGTACGATGCGGAACTCTATCGCACGAAGGATGAAGTCGTTCAATGGAAACAGCGGGATCCGATTACGGGATTCGAGCAGCGGCTCCGCAGCCTCGGATTGCTGATCGACGACGACCTCACGAAAATGGAAGGTGCAATCGCGGCCGAAATCGACGAGGCCGTCGCCAGCGCGGAAGCCGGCGCCTGGGAACCGGTCGAGGATTTGACGAAGGACGTGTATACGGAAAGGTCTGAGTTGTGAGTTCCCGGTTCTGAGATCGGAAGTCAGAATGATGAACTGCGAAGGAGACGATATCATTCCCGAATAAACTCAGCAGGCAGAACTGACGACGAGTCAATATGGCCAAGATGACTTACAGAGAAGCGGTGCGAGCCGGGCTGCGCGAGGCGTTAGAGAGCGACCCGCGCGTCTTTCTGATGGGCGAGGACGTCGGCAAATACGGCGGCACCTATGCGTGCAGCAAGGGGCTCCTCAACGAATTCGGTCCCGAGCGCGTTCGCGACACCCCGCTGTCCGAGTCCACGTTCGTCGGGGCCGGCATCGGCGCGGCCCTCGGAGGTATGAGACCGATCGTCGAAGTGATGACGGTAAATTTCAGCCTGCTGGCCTTGGACCAGATCGTGAATAATGCGGCCACGCTTCGCCATATGTCAGGGGGACAGTTCAGCATCCCCCTCACTGTTCGGATGGCCACCGGCGCAGGCCGACAGTGGGGCGCCCAACACTCCCATAGCTTGGAAGGCTGGTATGCCCACATCCCCGGCATCAAAGTCCTGACGCCGGGAACGGTCACGGATGCCAGGGGCATGTTGCTAACGGCCTTGAAAGAGCCGGATCCGGTTTTCATCTTCGAACATGCCTATCTCTATGCGATGGAAGGCGAGCTGGACGAGCAGGCGCTTCCGGTCGATATTGCGAAGGCCGCCGTCCGGCGTCAGGGGAAGGACGTGAGTCTGATCACGTTCGGTGGCTGCCTCTGGAAAGCCCTGGCAGCAGCCGAGCGATTATCGCAAGACGGCATCGAGGCCGAAGTGCTCGATCTTCGGGTGCTGAGGCCGCTCGATACGCCGTCGATCCTGGCGTCGGTGCGCCGGACGCATCGCGCCGTCGTGATTGACGAAGGATGGCGGACCGGCAGTTTCGCCGCGGAAGTGAGCGCGCAGATCATGGAAGGCGCATTCTACGAACTCGACGGTCCGGTCGCCCGCGTCTGCAGCGCCGAGGTCCCGATTCCCTATCCGAAGCATCTGGAAGACGCAGCCGTACCGCAACCGGAGAAAATCGTGCAGGCGGTGCATCACCTTCTCGGATGAACAATGTCTCTTTGTCGCTTCATCTTTCACGCCTTACGAGGTTTTTGTTATGGCTGAATTCGTGATGCCGACACTCGGCTCCGATATGACGCAAGGCACGCTGATCGAATGGAAGAAACAGGTCGGCGATCGAGTGACCAAAGGCGAGATTATTGCCGAAGTGGATACCGAGAAGGCCGCCATCGAGATTGAATCCTTCCATACCGGCGTCGTCGAACAGTTGCTCGTGAAGCCGCATGACACCGTGCCTGTCGGAACGGTGATGGCGATCATTCGTGAAGAGGGAGCGCCGTTCGGGCAGGCGAAGGGGAAGGTGGAAACGAAAGTCGAGGCAAGACCGTCCGCTCCACCCCAGCCGATCAAGCCGGCGATCTCTCCATCGACGCCTTCCCCCGCCGCACCGGCCCCACCGGAACGGCTCCGGATCTCGCCGGCCGCGAAGCAACGCGCCGTCGAGCTCGGCGTCGATCCGTCTCTCGTGAAGGGAACCGGTCCGGGCTGCGCCATCACACTCCAAGACATCGAAACGGCCTCTTCCACGCGTCCCTCGCCGTTGGGCCAGCCGGCTGGTACGGCTGCCGATCGGCAAGCCCGCATGCGAGAAACCATCGCCGCCGCAATGGCTCGATCGAAGCGGGAAATTCCCCATTACTATTTGAGTACGACGATCGACATGGGCCGCACGATGGACTGGTTGAAAGCGGAAAACCTCAAGCGAACCGTGACGGATCGACTGTTGTACGGGGTGCTGCTGATCAAGGCTGTCGCGCTCGCCTTGCGCCAGGTTCCTGAACTTAATGCGCTCTGGCGGGACAACGCCGCCGTTCAGCATCACGATATTCACGTCGGAGTCGCGATCTCGCTGCGGGGGGGCGGACTCATCGCGCCGGCCTTGCACCATACCGATCAGCAGAACCTGACGGACCTCATGGCCAGGTTTCAGGACCTGGTGAAACGGGCAAGGGCCGGCACCCTCCGCAGTTCCGAGATGGCCGACCCGACGATCACCGTCACGAGCCTGGGAGAACAAGGAGTCGAGACCGTATTCGGCGTGATCTATCCTCCGCAGGTCGCATTAGTGGGATTCGGGAAACTTGTCGAACGGCCATGGGTCGTAAACGGAACGATCGTGCCGAGACCCGTCATCCAGGCCAGCTTGTCGGCCGATCATCGGGTGACGGACGGACATCGCGGCGGGTTGTTTCTGGCGGCTATTGAACAACTGTTGCAGCAACCGGAGAAGCTATGACGCCACCGCTGACCCGTGACACCCTAAAAACCACGGTTCTACGCCTCCTGGGGGAGATCGCTCCCGAGGCGGACCTCTCCCGATTGAAGCCGGACCTGAGCTTTCGCGATCAATTGGACATCGACTCGATGGACTTCTTGAATTTCATCGTTGCGCTCCATAAGGAGCTCGGGGTTGAAATTCCCGAGGCGGACTACCCCAAATACTCCACGCTCAACGGCTGCCTCGATCAACTCAGCACAAGTCTCGGCTCATAACGCAACGGTTCCGCTTAAGAACGCGGGACCTCTCATCTGTGCGGGTGAGATCCGGCAATCCTTCAGCCGCCTGAGCCTGATTGCCCCGCGCACCCACGCAGAGGAAAGAGCTGCCTCATGCGCCTGACAGAGGTGGCGGCGGAATGACACCGGCGCCCGTGAGGACTTCGAGCGCCTTCCGAACTTCTCTGATTTTCTCCTCTGCCGATCGGTGCAGTTCCTCGGCAGATTTCCGAAGCCTCGCCACCCCCTGCTCCTGCGCTTTGAGCGCCGTAGCCACGGCCACTCGCGGGACAATCTCCCATTCGTCCATCGTCGGCAAAATGTATTCGTCCTTGAGCCCCTTAGCCCGAGCGCAGTCCGCGAGCTCGTGCGCCGCAGCCATCGCCATCTCATCCGTGATGGTTCTGGCCCGCACATCGAGAGCCCCGCGAAATATCGCAGGGAAGACCAGCGAGTTATTGACCTGATTCGGAAAGTCCGATCGTCCCGTTGCCACGATTCGTGCGCCCGCGTCCCTCGCCTCCCAGGGCCAGATCTCGGGAACGGGGTTCGCGCAGGCAAATACGATCGCGTCCGGTGCCATCGTCCGTACCCACTCCGGTTTGATGATCCCGCCTGCCGAAAAAGCCACGCAGACGTCGGCCCCTCGCAAGGCTTCAGCAATGCCTCCCGTCAGGCCTTTCGGGTTGGTGTCGCGACAGACCTTCCATTGCTCGGCATAGTCCGGATTCGCTTCGTAGTCGCGACGATGCCGTCCGAGAATGCCCTCGCGATCGCAGGCGATCACGGCAGCCGGATCGGCACCACTCGCCCGAAGAAACCGGTAGGTCGGCACATTCGCCGCTCCCATGCCGATCATCGCAATGCGCACCCGGCCGATCTCTTTACCGACCACTTTCAATGCGTTGAGCAGGGCTGCCAGGAGGACCGTTCCGGTGCCCTGTTGATCGTCGTGCCAGACAGGGATCTCGCATGCGCGCCGCGCCAGATCCAGCACACGAAAACACTTCGGCATGGAAATGTCCTCGAGGTTGATCCCGCCGAACGACGGCTCAAGCAGTTTCACCGTCCTGATGATCTCGTCGGGGTCTTTCGTGCCCAAACAGATCGGCACCGCGTCCACTCCGCCGAGATACTTGAAGAGAAGCGCCTTCCCTTCCATCACCGGCAAACCCGCTTCGGGACCGATGTCGCCGAGTCCGAGCACGCGCGTCCCGTCCGAGACCACCGCTACGCTGTTCGCCTTGTTTGTGAGGTCATAGACGAGCGCTGGTGTCTGCTGGATGTCCCGGCAGGGAGCCGCGACGCCCGGTGTGTACCAGAGGGCGAAATCGTCGAGGTTGCGGATGGGACATTTCGGGAACGTCTGGATCTTACCCTTGTAGTAGGCATGCAGCCGCCGCGACTCCTCGGCCGGCTTTTGGGCCTTGGCGAGCAATTCTTCTTTGGTCGGCATCAGGAACCCCTCGGTTAGGAGAATAGTAATAAAGCTTCGCCCCCTATGGCATACGAGATTTAAGCAGGTCACCGAATATTGCACGGACAGCTGCAGGCTGTTCAAAAAGGCCGTTCGGCAAGGCCGCAGCGAGCGAAGAGGCGAGGCGTACTCCGCTTCGTACATTGAGCCTCTAAGCGACGCGAGACGCGGCCGGCGGACTTTATCAACAGCCTGCTAGCGCACAATTAAGACGGAACAGGGAGCATGAACCAGCACTTTCTCGGAAACACTGCCGAGCAGGAAGCGCTTGATCGCTTTCATCCCGCGCGAACCGATCACGATGATCTGGGCCTGACAGCGAACGGCCGCATCAAGAATGGCGAATGCGGGGTCACCGTGGAGCAGCTCGGTCGTGATTTGGTAGATGTCACGGGGACATTCTCTGGCGATCTTCCGAAGCAGCTCCTGCCCTTTTTCCTCGACCATCTGTTTCAGCTCGGACCGTCCCGTCGTCCCGATCGGCATCCCCCACGCCTCCGATCGCGGAGAGGGCCAGACCGTCACCGCCGTCACCTGCACCGGGCCTTTGAAGGGGCACCGCGCCAGGAACTCCACGGCCTTGTGCGCGGGCTCTGATCCATCGACGGCGACAAGAACCCGTTCCAGTCTGGCCATCGACTCCTTCACCACCAGCACGGAACTGGGAGCGTAGGTCGCCACTTTCTGCGATACGCCTCCGAGCAGGAACGAAGGCGTGGCCGTCATGCCGCGCTGGCCGACGATCACAAGATCGGCGTGCGATTCCTCAGCCGTCTGGATGATGCTTTCCGCCGCATCACCGCTGTCGGCAATCAGTCTGATGTGCCGGCAGTACGGTTCCAGTTCGGTTTTCATGTCGTGTAAGACTTGCTCGGCAACCTCCGTGACTTCCCGTCGATACGTTTCCAGGTAGTCGGCGGGCATGCTGGGCGATATGTACGCATGTTTGAGCGCATCTTCGTCCACCACATTGAGCACGTCGAGGACAGGAGGCTCCGCCATGTGATGAATGACCTGAGCGGCATTCTTAGAATCCGGCGATGCATCGACGGCCAGCACGACACGCATGATATTCCTCACTTCGGTGGCGACGTGGGACTTGGCGTCAGCTTGAGCAGATCGGTCACGAATCGAATCGGCAGCGCGATGTGAACCCCCTCGACCCGCTGCAACGTCGCATGGTTGACGCCGATGACACGGCCCGCACGATTGAAAATCGGCGCGCCGCTGCTGCCGCTCGCAGAAGCCGCTTGATAGGTGATGAGTTCCGGCGAGACATCGGAAATGTGTCCTTGCGTGGCCAGCGGGCGAATCAGCTTCCTGAGCGCGAGTTCGTCGACCAGCCTCACAGGGTCACCGCCGGCTTCGGCAAGAATATCTTGGCTGGTCGCCTGCGCCGCCCGCGCAAGCAGTGTATCCACGCTCCCCGGGTAGCTCAGCATGATTACCGGCTCCCCGATTCGCGGCAGCTCATTATCGGGCGGGGCGAACGGTGTGCCGGGCTTGGGGGAGCGATCGGTTCGCAGAATGGCGATATCGGCTCGATCGGAAATCGTGACTTCAGTTAAGAGGTATGGCAGCTCCTCCTCCGGGAAAAACAACCTGAGAAGGGTCATCTCCGGCTCGAACCCGGCGGCGATCGCCTGTTGCGCCGGTCCGAAGTATTCCCACATGCGCACGATATGACGATTCGTGACGACCGTTCCCGAGCGGTCCGCCAGGAACGCCGTCCCGGCAAAATAAATCAGCACGCGAGGAGCGATTCCCTCCAGGGTCACGAGCGCATTTCCATCCTTATCCACGTAGGGATTACCGAGTTGATCGAGACCTTGGTAGCGGAGCGGGCGGCCCGTGGCCTTTTCCTTGAACCCGTATCCGCCCTGCAATAAGCCGATGCTCCTTCCATATCGACTGACGATGTCTTCCGCAAAATTCTGGGACTGACGAATGGCGCTGAGCTGTTGGCGAACAGCCTGGATATCTTGTCGGGACTCGCGGGCGGCTTCTTGGGCCTTCAGCTTCGCCGTCAGCGCAGCAATCTGTTCTTCCCCCTGCCGTCGGGATTCAGCCGCCGACTGCCGCTCCTGTTCAACCCGTCGTTCCAATTCGGCTTGCGTGAGCCGCTTGAATTCCATTTGCCGGAGCAATTCAGCCATTTGCCGCTGCGTGGCCACGCTCGTTTGCTGTTGCCGATACAGAGTAACGCCGAGCCACAGGATGAGGAGCAGCGGCGCGAGCAACAATGCTCCCGCCAGGAGTCGGACGAGGGGTGACGCATGTGTCATGATCTCGGCGAATATGTGGCTGGCCAGGTAGAACGGCGAAAGGTAGCGCGGGTGAGGCGTACGAACGAGGATGTCGCGGCTGTCAGCCACGATGGTTTTGAGCGGTTTGGCCGTCGGAGCGCCGTCGGACGGCAGCCGGAAGCGCACTTCGGGCCCGGATTCTCCGAAGCGGATCAGATCGCCGTCCCGCAGGGCGGCTTCTGCCTGCCTGAGCCCGTTCACAAAGAGGAGGCGTTGACCGGTTCGATCACGAAGGATCGGAACGCCGTCTTCGACGGCAAGCTCTGCGTGGAGGGGATAGGCCGCGGCGTCGCGGGTGGCATCGAACCGGATTCCGCAATTGTCGCCGGTTCCGAAGGTGATGGCGTCGGTATCGAGAAGTTGAGTCTTCCCCTGCAGGCTGCCGGACAGGTGATAGAACATCATCCGCATGGCTGACCCCTGCCTTGCGGACGAAAATCCACCCCTGCATACATCCATCCTTCGAGTTGAACAGAGGCCTGGCCCCGTCTGAACAGGGAGCGACGCCCCCGGTTCCTGGTGAGGAGGGCTAACTCTTGCGGGATTTCAGCTGGCCGACAAACAGCTGCTCGTCTTCGGCACGCGCGAGGTTCTGTTGACGATGGGCGAGAATCACCGGATCGATCCGCTCTCCGCAACTCACGCAACGCCAGTCGAATCCGCCGACCTCGTGCACCTGCTCCGCTACCATCAATCCGCCGCAGCGATGGCAATGATCCACGCGAGCCTGTTGCCGGACGGCCGACGTTTTTGAGACCTTGACCATAAGCACATACCTCCTCTTGGCTGAAGTCGTGGGTTATGCATATGAGCCGGAATCTCCGAAAAGGATTCATACCTGCTGTCCATTCTATTGAACTACCGGGGACCAGGCGCGAGGCCAGAGGCAAGGGGCAAGAGCCGGGAGATGAAAAAGCTCCTCCACATCCTTCCTCTTGCCCTTTGCCTCTTGCCCCTGGCCCTTGCCCGATCACAGCATCGTGCGCTTGAGCAGCGGGCGCAGCGCATGCAAAGACTTGGCGTTCAGGACGTCCTTCTTTTCCACCCACCCCCGGCGCGCCTGTCCGACCCCGTACCGAAGGTTCCCGAAGTCGAGGACCGTGTGGGCATCGGAATTAATGCTCACCATGACGCCCTCCTCTTTCGCCATCTGGCAGTCTGTGTCCACCAGGTCCAGCCGGATGGGATGCGCATTCACCTCCAGAAAGCACCCCCGGTCGCGGGCATGACGGATCACGCGAGGCATATCCACATCGTACGGCGCCCGTTCATCGATGAGCCGACCGCTGGGATGGGCCAGAATCGTGAAACAGGGGCGGTCCATGGCGCGCAGGATCCGCTCCGTCTGCTTCTGCCGGGACAGTCCGAAGTGACTATGGACGGCCCCGACGACGAGGTCGAGCCGGCCCAAGTCTTCGTCGGGAAGATCGAGACTGCCGTCCTCGAGGATGTCCACTTCGATCCCCTTCAACAGCGTGATCCCGATCGAGGTCTCGTTCAGCCGGTCGATGTGGTCAAGCTGTTCTGCCAATCGCTTCGAGTCGAGGCCTTTCGCCATCGTGAGTCGTTTCGAGTGGTCGGTGATCGCCAGATACTCGAGACCACAGGCACGCGCCGCTGCCGCCATTTCCTGAATGCTGTTCCGGCCATCGGTGGCTTTGCTGTGGGCGTGCAGGTCACCTTTCAGGTCGGCGACCTCCACGAGATCCGGCAGGCGTCCTGCCTGCGCCGCGTCGAACTCCCCTCGATTCTCCCGCAGTTCCGGCGGAATCCAGGACAATCCCACCGCAGCGTAGACCGATTCTTCGGTGACTCCCGCCACGTTTCGATCGCCCTTGAATACGCCATATTCATTGATCTTGAGCCCCCGCTGTTGGGCCAGCTGGCGGAGCATGACATTGTGCGCCTTGCTTCCGGTGAAATATTGAAGAGCGGCCCCGTAGCTTTGCTCGGAAACGACCCTGACGTCCACTTGCAGCTTGCAGGCAAGGCGGATGCTCGCTTTTGTTGCCCCGCGCACCAGAACCTCTTCGACTTCCGGATAAGCGACAAAACGGTCCATCACAGGACTGTCGGATGATGCCGTGACCAGCAGATCGAGATCTCCGATCGTTTCCCTGGCCCTCCGGTAGCTACCAGCCGCCACGACCCGTTTTACGCCCGGCGATGCCTTCAGATACTCGATCAGGGTCTCGGCGTATTGGGTCGCAATCGCCAGTTTGAAGCGCTTCTCCTCACCGGTCCTCCCTTTCAGTTGATCCAGAATGTGCCGCTCGGTTTTTTCTCCAAAGCCCTGAAGGGCTTTGACACGCCCTTCCTGTGCCGCCTTTTGCAGTTGGTCGAGCGTCCGGATGCCGAGTTCGTGATAGAGGGCTTTTACCTTTTTCGGACCGACGCCGGGGATTTTGAGCAATGTCGTCAACGTTGCCGGCACGGTCTTGCGATGCTCTTCGAGCATGGCAACCGTGCCCGTCTCGACGATCTCCTTGATCTTCGCCGCCAAATCTTCGCCGATCCCCGGTAACTCGGTGAGATCTTCCCCTGCGTCGACCATCGCGGCCACATCCCGTGGCAGATCGCGAAGCGTGTGAGCCGCATTGCGATAGGCGCGGATGCGGAACCGGTTGGCGCCTTCGATTTCCAGAAGGTCCGCGATCTCGTCGAAGACCGCTGCGACATCGGCATTGTGGACCGGCATTGGTTGCCCTGCTCTTCTCCGGGGGACCGATACGAGACGATCACCGCACGCGCGATCAGCCTGCTCGTTGACGAAGCCGTTTCCTGATCGGACGGACACTTGCTCGTTTGGCTCGTTCCCGTTCCTTCTCCAACCTCAGCTTCTTGAACCGCTCGGCCTGGATCTTCGGCAGATTCTTACATGACAAGCGCTGTTTCATTGCCTGTTCTCGCGACGCCCGACCGGTCGGAAGGGCTTCACGCCGGCTTTCCCTTTGCCAGCAACATCGTGAGGATGCTCCGAAGCTTGCCGCTGTTTTCTTCGAATTCATAACGCACGCGGCAGGTGGGCTGTTTGATGTTGATCAGGCGCCGCAGATCCACCGGTGTGGCGATCAGCACGAGATCGCAATCCACCCCCTTGATCGTCCGCTCGAGGTCGTGAATTTGTTCCAGGCCGTATCCCATCGCAGGCAGGAGGCATTCCAGATGCGGGTAGGCTTGAAAGGTCTCGCGTAGGCTGCCGACCGCGGCCGGTCGCGGATCGACTAATGCCGCCGCCCCGTACTTCTTCGCGGCAAGCACTCCGGCGCCATAGGTCATGCCCCCATGCGTGACCGTCGGGCCGTCCTCGATCACCAATACGCGCTTGCCCCTTACCATAGCGGCATCGTCCAGGGTGAGCGGCATCGTCGACTCGATGAGATGAGCATCAGGATTGGCAGCTCTGATCGTCCGGCGGACGGCTTCGACTTTCCGGGGGTCAGCCGTATCCACCTTCGTGATCACAATCACCCCGGCGCGCAGCAGGTTGACTTCTCCGGGGAAATAACTGCGTTCGTCCCCGGCCCGGTGCGGATCCACAAGGACGATTTCCAGGTCCGGGACATAGAACGGGAAGTCGTTGTTGCCTCCGTCCCACAAGACCACATCGGCCTCGGACTCGGCGCGACGGAGAATGCGCTCATAGTCGACTCCGGCAAACAGCAGATCGCCTTCCATGACATGCGGCTCATATTCTTCGCGCTCTTCGATCGTGCATTGCGCCTGCTCGATGTCGTCGAGCGTTGCGAACCGTTGGACCGCCTGCTTCGCCAGGTCTCCGTAGGGCATGGGGTGCCGGACGACGGCGACACGGAGCCCTTGCTCCCTCAGCCATGCCGCGATCTTTCGCGCGGCGGGACTCTTGCCCGCCCCGGTCCTGACTGCGCAGATGGAGATGACCGGCTTGCAGGAACGAAGCATGGTGGAACGCGGCCCCAGGAAACGGAAGTCGGCTCCTGCGGCCAGGGCACGCGAGGCCCGATGCATCACCGCTTCGTGAGCCAGATCGCTATACGCAAAGATCACCTGATCCACCGCATGGGCGGCGATGACCGCTTCCAAGTCATCCTCGGACACGATCGAGATACCGTTCGGATACTGTTTTCCTGCTAACTCAGGCGGATAGGTCCGTCCGGCGATATTGGGAATCTGTGCGGCCGTAAAGGCGACGACTCTGTACTTGGGATTGTCTCGAAAGAAGACATTGAAGTTGTGGAAGTCCCGGCCGGCCGCTCCCATGATCGCGACGTTCGACACCCCGCTGGCGCGAATTTCCACTGAACTCCCCCTTGCGCTGATGATTTCTGCCACAGATGACCCCGCTCCTGTGATCCGTGCGGGGGTCGGACCCCTGGATTCACAAGAGAATTGTCCTGGCTCAAGGCAACACCACATGGTCTCTACCTTGCAGAACCCGTGCTCGAACGGTCGGCATCATTCAGAGGAGGTCCCTTCATGGACAGGCGACTCATCGCGACAGTCTGTGCATTCGTGATCACTGTGGGTCTTTCGGCTTCGTCAGCACCTCTCGCGGAAGCGAAAACCCAGTTGACTCCGGGTACGATTCAGGAAGTTGATTCATCGACACTCAAGGAGTTGCTCGCGACGTTCGAGCAGGCAGAACAAGCGATGCAGGCACGCGATCTGGAAGGCATCATGGGTCTGTACTCGGAGGACTACCTCTACCACGGGCTCAAGAAAACGGATATCAAGAAAATCTGGAGTCAGCTCTTTGAGCACTACAAAGAGCTGGAGAGCGTTCACACGTTCTCGGTCATACGCGCCGTCGGGTCCGGCAGTAAGCTCACGGTGGAAATGACCTGCACGGGCGTCGTGTGGGGAACATCCAAAGATACGACGTTACGCACCCCGCTCGATAGTTGGTATGAAGAGATTCATTACCTAAAGAAAGAGAACGGCCGCTGGCGGATCGTGGGTAACGTCGGCGGGGAATCTCAACCGGAGCTGCAGTTCGGCATCGCGC
>DATGEA010000425.1:0-8135 GCA_035310605.1 Nitrospira sp.
CGGCCCTGATCGGTTGAGCGCGAGCGGGTGCCCTGTCCAAATCCGCGACTGGCCAGCGAAGATACTTCCTTCCGGATGCTCTCGATAGGGGTTGAAGTCTCATCGAGGCGCGGGTCGGACAATCCCAATAACTCCCAACGAATTTTCGGCTTGTAAGACGGTCGGACCTTCTTCTTGCTCGGCTTGCCGCCTCTCCATCCCCCAGTGATCTTCATGTCTGACTCCTTCTGTCGCACCTCCGGCTCGCGCGAGAATTGTGTACAACGCGTGGAGCAGGGGCTCGTCTCAATGTTGGAACCGGATTACCCCCCCATCCGTCTCGTGGCACACCATCACCGGGGCAGGCTGGGGGCCGTATGAGCAGCCTATACTACGAGATCAGTCGCGCAGGAACGGTTACCGGGAGTGGGTCGCGCGAAGAATGGGAACGTGGCTCGTACGAGGACGCATTGTACCATGCGGATTCGCGGAGGGCAAATGGGGTATGGTATCGGCTGAGTACTGGGGATGGGCGATGATGGCGCACACAATGTGAAGAGTCTGGCTGGGAGAAAACCCGGATGAACGGTCTTCCACGGGCATGGCTGTGTTGGAGTAGTGGGAAGGACAGTGCATGGACGCTGCATGTTCTGCGGCGGCGCCGGGAGGTGGAGGTTATCGGCCTCTTGACCACGGTCAATGCCGTGCACGACCGGGTCGCCATGCATGCGGTGCGGACGGCGCTCTTGCAAGCCCAGGCGGATGCGGCGGGGCTGCCGCTCTGCACCATCTCGATCCCTCATCCCTGCAGCAATCAGCAGTACGAAGACGCTATGCATGCGGCGATACAGCAGGCGCGTGCCGAAGGTGTTTCCATCATGGCGTTCGGCGATCTGTTTCTCGAAGATGTCCGCCGGTACCGGGAAACACAACTGCTGGGAACCGGTCTCACGCCGCTATTTCCGCTCTGGGGGCTGCCGACCGACGTCTTGGCCGGGGAGATGATCCGGGCCGGTCTGCGTGCGCGCCTGACTTGCGTGGATCCCGTGCTGGTGCCAGCGAACCTGGCGGGGCGAGAGTTTGATGAGGCGTTGCTCGCCGATCTGCCGGCCGGCGCCGATCCCTGCGGAGAACGAGGAGAATTCCATACGTTTGCCTACGCAGGGCCGATGTTTCGCCATCCGGTTCCGATTCGGAGCGGGGAGATCGTTACGAGGGAAGGATTTGTATTTGCCGATCTTGTCCCATCGTTGTAGGTTCCTGCATTGCCGTACAGCGCGGTGATGTTTGCCGATTCTGACGGAGGGGTCGATGATCAAGTCAAGCTTGGATGTATGGCTGTTGATCGCACTGGTCGTGGCCGGGTTCTCCGCCTGTCAGCAGGAGACACCCTCTGAAAAGTCCGGATCTCAGCGTTCGCAGTCGACCGGAACGGTTGAGCAAGCGGTGCAGGAGACGGTCGAGGGGATCAAGGGGCCAATGGATAAGGCGCGAGGCGTGGAAGGGACGCTGGAGAAAGCGGCTGAACGAACGGCTGAACAAGAGACGGGAATTACGAGGTAACGGGTTGTTCCTTTGCGGGAGAAATCCATTTGAAGGTGTTTATTTATTGAGTCGTTTTGCCAGGACCCCCTCCTTCTGTGGCATAGGAAAGAAGTTCTCAGACGCCTATTCTACGGCATCGTTGAGGACTCTCTCTAAGGAGGTTCCTATGAAGAGTATGTGTGGTTTTTCAGCCATGATTGCTCCAGGTCTTTGTGCCGTACTGGGTCTGACGGGATGTATCGGCGCACCGGTCGCTGTCAGGCCATCCTGCAACATCTCCTGGGATAAGAGCGCGGATTGGAGAATTGCCGAATATCGGGTCACAGCCGAATTGATCCAAGAAAACGATCAGGTTCAGAAGGTCACGCACACGGTGAAAGCTCCAGCGACTCAGGTCTCATGTCAGGAACTCGGTACCCAAGCCGAGGGAGTTTGGCGGGTCAAAATCGAGGCATGTTTGGAGGATAAGATCTGTAGCGCTCCCAGCAAACCGATGTCATTCAAGGTTGTGAACAGGTAGGCTGCGTTATAAGAGGTGTGTGTTGTGCGGCAGCGCCGGTATCGACGAGGGAATGTGAACCCGGAAATTTGATGCAAACAAGGCGGAAACGCGGATGGCGACTAAAATTTCAAAACCAACGGTGATACGAGCTGCGGGAAACAAGCCGAAGCTCATCGAGGAATTTGTCGGGCTGGTGAATTCAGGAACTGCGCAGGTCAGTATCGCCCGCATGCAGAGTCCTCCCGGATGGGTCGAACCGGGGCAGACACCTGAGTTTGAGGAGTACACGTTGGTACTGCGGGGAATGCTGCGAGTCGAAACGGAGTCCGGGAATCATGACGTGCATGCCGGCGAAGCCGTCATCGTCTCGCGGGGAGAGTGGATCAGATACAGTTCGCCCGGCCCGGAAGGAGCGGAATACATTGCGGTGTGTCTTCCCGCTTTCTCTCCCCATACGGTTCACCGGGACACATGATGTTGAAACTCGGGCGTCATCCATGTTCAACGGAATGATGTGTGCGAGTCGCTCTCTGTCGCTTCCGCAGAATTGTTGAAATCTCTGAAATTATTTTCTGAATCGTCGATCCTTGTGTAGAGTAGGACCATATGGAAGGATCGACGATTGAGTCGGAGGTGTCTCGGCCCTCCGTGTTGAATCGGTTTCGACAGCATCCTCGTGTGCGGATCGCAGCGCCCTTCGTCTGTGCCCTCTCCCCCCTTCGACCCAAACGCTGGCTAAGGCGGCCGACCATCGATCTGGGTTTGGTCTACGATCTGTCGGAGCGGGGAGCGCGGGTCAGCACCGAAGCGTCTATCAAGCCGGGAGATGAAGTCATGCTGACGCTCCGGCTCCCGAAACAGATTCGGTCGGCTGAAATCGCCGTTGCGACAGTGCGATGGACCAAAGATCAGTTCTTCGGTCTCGCGTTCAGACGGCTCTCGCCCGACGCCCATGGTCGCCTGAAGAAGTTCGTTGCAATTGCTTCGAAGCTCACCTCCTAGCCACATGGATACGATCCGGAAACAGACTGGCCCCGGTTCAGAATTGCGTCGCACTCCGCGCTTGCGAGTGGCAGCACCTTTCGCCTGTGCGTTTTCCCGCCTCGGTTTACAGCGGTGGTTATCACCTGAGCGATCCGGCTTGGGTGTTGTGCTGGATGTTTCGCTCGGCGGTGCCAAGGTGATGAGTCCCGCAGCTATAGCACCCGGGGACCATCTGGCCATGAGTCTGCGGTTGCCGGATCAGGTGGCCGCTATGAATGTCGAAGCGATTGTACGTTGGGGAAAAGACCATACTTTTGGAATGGAGTTTACGGCGGTCTCACAGTCTGCAGCCTCTCGCCTCAAGAAATTCCTTTCGCGCTCTCCGATCGCCGTTTCCTAGAACAGTCGACTGGATCGGCCGCGTTTCCGGTTTCCGGAGTCAGGAAGCGGGATTCTGGAGGTGAGGTCTGTTTGGCATTCCTGAAGGGGGACTGTCAGGCGGGTCTCGCCCTGAGGGGAGGGTGAGACCCGCAGCGTATTACTTGATGGCCACGGCTTTGACTTCCTTGAAGGTGGTCAGTCCCTGCAAGCATTTCTGGACGCCGTCCTGCATCAGCGTGGTCATCCCTTCCTCAACGGCAGCATTGACCATTTCTTCTGTTTTGGCCTTGGTCTGAATTAACCGCTTCAACCGGTCCGTTCCCAGGAGCAGTTCGTGCAAGGCGACCCGGCCCTTAAAACCGGTCCGGTTGCAGTTTTCGCAACCTTTGCCGCGGGTAAGGCGAAACGTGTTATCGTGGGGAATCCCGAGTTTGTCCCAGTGTTCCGGGCCGTACCCTTGACGAATCTCTTCATATTCTTCTTTTGTTCCGACGTATTGCTCCTTGCAATCTTTGCAGATCCGTCGTGCCAGACGTTGGGCAAGCACGCCGAGCATGGCGTCGGCAAAGCTGAAGGAATCGCAGCCCATATCGAGCAAGCGGGTGACGGTTTCCACCGCGCTGTTGGTGTGAAGGGTGCTCATGACCAAGTGGCCGGTAAGTGACGCTTCGATGCCGATTTCCGCGGTTTCTTTATCCCGCATTTCTCCCACCATGATAACGTCGGGATCGGCGCGGAGAAAGGCGCGCATGGCCTTGGCAAAGGTAAAGTCGATCTTGGGCTGCACCTGAACCTGCCGAAGTCCGTATTGTGTGATTTCGACGGGATCTTCAGCCGTCCAGATCTTGATGTCCGGAGTATTGATAAACCCCAGGACCGAATGCAGTGTGGTTGTCTTACCTGAACCGGTCGGTCCGACGCAGAGGATGATGCCATATGGCTTTTCGGCGATGTCCTTAATGGCTTTCAGATTGCGATCTGAAAATCCCATCTTGTCGAGCGGGAGAGGTTCGCTGGCTGCGAGGATACGCATCACCACGTCTTCGTTGTAGCCCGCAGTCGGAATGGTGGCGACGCGCAATTCGAGCTCTTTTGAATCGGTCAGCTTGAATTTGATCTTTCCGTCCTGTGGCTTCCGCCGCTCGGCGATGTCGAGGTTCGCCATGATCTTCAGGCGCGAGACGATTGCGCGACGATAGCTCTGCGGGATCTTCATGTACTCGAAGCAGTCGCCGTCGACCCGGAAGCGGACCAGGGTTTCGCGCTTCTCTCCATAGGGCTCGATGTGAATATCCGACGCGTTTTGTCTGTAGGCGTCGGCGATGATCTGATTGGCCAGACGGACGATCGCGCTGTCGTTCTCGTCCAGCCCTCCACCCAGCCCCGATTCTTCTGCCGCTTCGGCCCGCGCTTCAGTTTCCAGTTCACCGAGAATGTCGGAGACGTTTTCATTGCGTCCGTTTCCTGAATCGCCCCCACCGGTCGCTGCACTGAGGAACTGCGCGATGTCGCGGCGCAAGCTGACGGCAAAGCGGATGTTGAGGCCGGGGAATGTCCGTTTGATATCGGCAACGCGATCGAGATCTCCGGGATCGTCAGTGAGAATTTCAATCGCTGTACGGTCCCGCTTCAACGGCATCCAATGGTTCTTTTTCAGATAGTCGACGTTGAGATTCCTGAGCAACTCGATGTCGACCAGCGTCCGCTCGCTGTATTCGATATAGGGGCATTTGTGAAACTGCCCGATGGATTTGCCGATGTCCACTTTCGGGACCTTGTATTTCTCGATCAGAATGCTTTCCAGGTCCGTGGAGATACTCTTTCTTGCCTCAGCGATAGCAGCGTCCAGTTCGTGCTGAGAAATCTTGCCGTTGGTGACGAGAAGGTCGAACTTGGTTGCCGCTTTTTTCGCCGTGACTTTCTTGAGATTAAACAGCGCGATTCCCAATGCTTTGGCGATCTCCGCAACGGACTCTTCGTCCTTTCTCGTAAATCGGCTGCCGCTCTTCTTGTTGAGCAGTTGGAGGACCCCCATCAGGTACTTGTTGTCGGCGACGATCGGATAGGTCAAGACCTGCTTCGTCTTGAAGCCGGTCCGCTTATCGTACGAGGTGTCGTGCGTGAGAGATGGATGGATACCTTGTAATTCCGCAATGTTGTATGCGTCGGCGATGTTTACCGGACGCAAGTACTTCGCGCAGAATCCTGCCAGGCTTTGTTCAGTGATCGGGATGCGGACCTCTTCAATCGTATCGACGTGTGGGACTTTGTAGAAGATTTCCTTCTTGTCCGAATCGAATGCGAAGAGGGTGAGGTCTTCGGCATCGAAAAGGCTGAGGATGTCTTTGTGGAGATCCAGCAGAATCTGATCCAGATTGCTGGCCGCATGGATCTGGCTGGTGATGCGTTTGACGTTTTCGGCAAACTCCACCTTCTGCTGAAGCTCCTGCAAATTCTGGCTCGTGGGTCTCACCTGCATTCCTGCACTCCTCCTGAGGGGACCGGAAAATGTACGAGGTTCGGTTGTTGTCGCCCGCTGAAGGTGATGCTGCCCTTCACAGGCTCCACAGGATCGAGACTCAGTCTAGCCCAATGGAGACGGAAGGCAAGGAAAAGGTATTTTCCCGATGGGATCGAATGGTCCGAGACGGTGCGCAATCTGGTTGCAGATCCGATCGGAACAGCGTGGTCGATGCGTCGGCGTAGTTTATTGAGGGGAGAGAGCCGCTGAGGCCAGCTGAAGGATTCGTGCGGGAATGTCCGCCGGCGAAATCTTGATCTTGTCGCCCGTTCTCCGAGTCTTGACCTCGAGCAATCCTTCGGCCAGACCTTTGTCGCCGACGATCACTTGAAATGGCGCGCCGATCAGGTCGGCATCGTTGAACTTGACGCCTGCGCGCTCGTCCCGGTCGTCCCACAGTACCTCAAGGCCGGCTTGTTGCAACGCGCCATAGAGTCTCTCCGTGGCTTCGGCGACAGCGGCGGATTTCCCCAACGGCAGCAGATGAACGTGAAACGGCGCGATGGGAAACGGCCAGATGATTCCTTTGTCATCATGATTTTGTTCGACGGCTGCGGCAGCCGTGCGGCCGACGCCGATACCGTAACAACCCATGACGGCCAAACATTCTTTTCCGTTGGGATCCAGAAACGACGCATTCATGGTCTGGCTGTATTTCGTCCCGAGCATGAACACGTGCCCCACCTCGATCCCTTTGGTGCTTTTGAGGATTCCGTCTTTCCGGGGGGACGGATCGCCGGCCCTGGCATTTCGTAAGTCTGCAAACTGCTCGACTTGGAAATCACGTTCCCAGTTCGCATCAACGAAGTGGGTATCCGCCTGGTTCCCACCGACAACGACATTCCGCGCGAACTTGATCGCGTGATCGGCGATGATCCGAATCCCTTTCAGCCCGACGGGACCGGCAAACCCCACCGGGGCGCCGGTGACTTGCTCCACCGCTGCTGGGCCAGCCAGTTCCAACTCAGCGACGCCGAGCAGTCGTTGGATCTTAATCTCGTTGGCATCGTGGTCGCCTCTGATGAGGACGGCCACCGTGTCTTTGCCGGTTGAATAGAGCAGCGTCTTGACCAGTCTGGTTGGCTCGATTTTCAAGAATCCAGTGACTTCCTCGACCGTCCGGCAATTCGGGGTGTTGACGGAACGTAGGGGGCGAAGCTCCTCATTATTGGCTTCCGTCGGCGGCAGCACCTCGGCCCGTTCGACGTTGGCGGCATAGGTTCCGGTCTCGCTGTACACCACCGTCTCCTCACCGGTGGCCGCCAACACCATAAATTCGTGCGAGGATGTTCCGCCGATGAGGCCGGTATCGGCTTCGACTGCCCGAAAGGTCAGGCCGCATCGCGAGAAGATGCGGTGATAGGCGTCATACATTTTCTGATAATTGAGGCGTGCACCGGCCTCGTCCTTGTCGAAGCTGTACGCGTCCTTCATGATGAACTCGCGTCCGCGCATGAGCCCGAACCGTGGACGGATTTCATCCCGAAACTTGGTCTGGATTTGATAGAAATTGAGCGGCATCTGCCGATAGGAGCGGACTTCCCGCCGGAACAGGTCGGTGATCACTTCCTCATGGGTCGGGCCGAGACAGAAGTCGCGTTCGTGCCTGTCTTTAAAGCGCAGCAGTTCCTTGCCGTAGAAATTCCAGCGTCCCGTTTCTTGCCAGAGCTCTGCGGGGGAGGCGATCGGCATGAGCAGTTCTTGCGCGCCGGCGCGGTTCATCTCTTCGCGAATGATGTTCTCCACCTTGCGAATAATGCGAAGGCCGAGGGGAAGGTAGGTATAGATACCGGCGGCGACCTTGCGAATCAGGCCGGCGCGAAGCATCAACCGGTGGCTGACGGTTTCGGCTTCCCCTGGGTCTTCCCGCAGGGTGGGGAGGAGGAGTTGAGATGTCCGCATGGGATGTCAGTGCGAGAAGAAGATCCGTTCGAGGTCGTTCCAAAAGGCGAAGATCATGACGCCCACCAATAACACCAGTCCGACTTGCTGCGCGACCTCGCGCTGCCGTTCGCCCAACGGCTTGCGAAGAATGCCTTCGATGAGGAAGAAAAGCAAGTGCCCCCCGTCGAGGATGGGAATGGGCAGAAGGTTCAGCACGCCGAGATTGATGCTCAAGAGAGCGATCAGAAAGATAACATTGGAGGGTCCCTGGGCTGCGGCCTCTCCGGAGATTTTTGCGATCGTCAAGGGACCGCCGATGTTCTTGCTCGAAATGTCACC
>DATGEA010000426.1:0-6470 GCA_035310605.1 Nitrospira sp.
CAGATGCTCTGCTAGATTAGCGTGCCGCAACAACATTTTCCACTAGGGCCCCGCCCGCTTCTGTACGCATGTCTCACATCTCCATAGAAAGAATCGGAATCGACGAGTCGGGGAAAGGCGATTATTTCGGCCCGCTCGTCATCGCCGCTGTGTTCGTCGACGCGACGACGGAACGCGAACTCACCCTCATGCAGGTCCGTGACAGCAAGAAAATTTCCGACGGCCGCATCCTTGAGATGGCACCGGACATTAAAACGATTTGCCCGCATAGTCTCATCACGATCGGTCCGCAAAAATACAACGAACTCTACGCCAAAATCAGGAACTTGAACCGGCTGCTGGCATGGGGACACGCAAAAGCACTTGAAAACTTATTGCAGAGGGTATCGTGCGAACGGGCGATCTCGGATCAATTCGGTGATGAACGGCTGATTCTCAACGCCCTGCAGGAGAAGGGACGGAAGATCGTCTTGGAGCAGCGCACGAAAGCCGAGTCGGATCTGGCCGTCGCCGCAGCTTCCATTGTGGCACGCGCCGAATTCCTGCTCCGCCTCAAGCGTTTATCAGAGGAAATCGGCACAACGCTCCCGAAAGGAGCATCGCCTGCCGTCGAATTAGCCGGAAAGATGGTCGTGAAGAAACACGGACAGGAGCGGCTTGGAACCGTCGCCAAACTACACTTCAAAACTACCAAGGCGGTCCTCGGCGAGGCCGTGACAGGCTAAATGGATTCACCGACCTCGAGGTCGGAGGCCTTCGCTTGGTCCTGCGGTTTCGGGTCGGCCGGCACCTCTCCGTCCCAGTAGAGTATGCGATGGCAGTAGGGGCAGGTATGGAGGTCCTGCGAGCGCTTGACCTCGGCGATCAACTGCGGGGGAATTTGAAGACGGCAGCCGGAACAGATGCCACCGCTGATTGCCGCCAGCGCGTGATCTTTCCTGGCAGCTTTGAGTTTGGTATAGCGCGCCAGCAGCGACTTCTCGACGTGTACCGCCCGGTCCCGCCGCTGGGCCTCGAGTTCAGAGAGTTCGGCTGAGAGCTTCTGGTCAAGTTCGTCGAGGACCTGTTTTTCTTGCATAAAGGCCTTCTCGACTACCTGCACCTTCTCTTGGGCCTCTTTGGCCGTCTGCTGGAACTGCTCGATCTTTTCCATGCAGGCCAGCACTCTATCCTCGATCTCCGACTTTTTCTTATTGGCCACCTGCAGCTCAAACAGGTGGGCCTGATATTCTTTGTTCGTTTTCAGTTCTGACAGGCGCGCCCGCATCTTATCCGTATGAGCATCCTGGACCTCAACGTCTCTTTCGTGGGCCCGACGCTCCTTCACCAACGCCTCGATCGACGAGTTGGTGTCCTGGAGCAGCTGTTTCGCTTCTCGCAACGGAGTTTCAACCGCATGGAGTCGTTCGGGAATCTTTCCGCGCTGCTCGTTGATCTCCATGATCCGGAGATCCAGCTTCTGCAGTTCGATGAGGGGGGACAGGTTCTGGTTCAATGCTCTCCCGTCGGCGTTATTTGCGGAAAAACCCAAGGCTACCAGGTGCGGTCCACTGGTGGGCCCACTAGGACTCGAACCTAGGACCAGCTGATTATGAGTCAGCCGCTCTAACCACCTGAGCTATGGGCCCCGATCAGGGAGTCTGCGGATGACACTCCCGCGCCTGAGCCGCAGACACGAGCAGCTGATTCTAGGCCGACCGGGAGACGGAGTCAAATCGCGCGGCGCCGTCTCAGAGAGTTTCGACAAAACTCCGCAGCTTCTTGCTCCGGCTCGGGTGGCGCAACTTGCGCAACGCTTTAGCTTCAATCTGACGAATACGCTCTCGCGTGACTTCAAAGTCTTGGCCGACTTCTTCCAGCGTGTGATCGGTGGCTTCGCCGATGCCGAACCGCTTCCGCAACACCTTCTCTTCGCGCGGTGTCAGCGTTTCCAGGGCGCTATTGATCTGGCGCTGGAGATCGTAACGAATCGCCGCTTCCAACGGTGAAATGGCCTTCTTGTCCTCGATGAAGTCGCCCAAGTGGCTGTCTTCCTCTTCGCCGATCGGCGTTTCGAGCGAAATCGGCTCGCGCGCGATTTTCAGAATCTTTCGCACTTTGTCGAGCGGAAGATCCATTCGCTCGGCGATTTCTTCCGGGGTTGGTTCGCGCCCGAGCTTTTGCACCAGGTGGCGGGACGTGCGAATGAGCTTATTGATCGTTTCGATCATGTGTACAGGGATGCGGATCGTCCTCGCCTGGTCCGCGATGGCGCGTGTGATCGCCTGACGAATCCACCAGGTCGCATAGGTGCTGAACTTATAGCCGCGCTTGTATTCAAACTTGTCGACCGCCTTCATCAGGCCGATGTTGCCCTCCTGGATCAAATCCAGGAATTGCAGGCCGCGGTTGGTATATTTCTTGGCGATGCTGACGACGAGACGGAGGTTCGCTTCCACCAGTTCGGCTTTACCGCGCTTGACCTTCTCCTCCGCCACATCCAGGTGCTTGACGGCGTCCTTGATTTCATCGCCGGAAACTAGCGCCTCCTCGGCTTCCAATTGACGGATTCGGCTCTTGGCGGCCTGATACACCTTCTTGATGTCCTGGAGATTATCTTCCGAGACACCCGTTTTCCGCTTGACCGCAAGAAAATCCTTCTTTTCCCGACACAGCTTTCGCAGAAGTTCAGCTCCTGCCTCGCCACCGACCCCGAGGCGCCGCTGGCAACTGAGGATCTCGCGCTCCGCCGTCCGAATCTGGATCGCCATCTCACGCACACGTTGGACCATCCGGTCTTTCAGCACCCCGTGCAGATTGACCGCCTCCATCTTCTCGACTACCTGCTCGCGGATGGCATCGATCTGCTTCTTGATCTTCTTGAGCTTCGCCGGATCTTTCGCCGCCAGGCGTGATTTCTCGTAGAGCGCTTTCAAGGACGTCGAGACCTTGCGGACGGAATTCAAGCCTTCCAGGGTCTTGAGCCGCAGTTCTTCATAGTCCCGTTCGACTTCCTCTTCTTCGAAATCCTCTTCAGTTTCTACGATCGGCACGATCTCGCGCACGTCGATCTTGCCATTCTTGAGTTGCTCCCGGAGGGACAGGATGAACTCGATCGTCATTGGCATGCCGTAAATGACGAACGCAATGTCCCGTTTCCCCTCTTCGATGCGCTTGGCGATCTCGATTTCCCCCTCGCGGCTCAAGAGCGCAACGCTCCCCATTTCCTTCAGATAGAGCCGAACAGGATCGTCCGTGCGGCTCAGCGCCCCCGGCGTCAGATCGATTTCCTTTTCGTTTTCCTCGGCCGCCTCGCCCTCTTCGGCTTCCTCCCCGGCCTCCTCTTGCTCGCCGCCACGGCTTTTTTGCTGACGGTCGCCGTCCGGCGCGTCGACGATCTCAATATCCATCTCGCCGAACATCGTCATAATGCTGCCAAACTGTTCCGAAGACACGACTTCCGCCGGCAACGTACTGTTCAGCTCGTCATAGGTCAGAAAGCCTTTCTCCTTCCCAATCGAGATCAGCTTCTTCACTTCCACGAGCAATTCTTGTTTCGCCATACCTACTCCTTGACCAAAGAAAGAACACCGGGCCCAGAACGGCCGGCTTTCTGTATCCTCAACTCATTCACACGCGCATTCAGCGCATGAGCATCTTCGATTCGCCCTTCCCGCTCGGCGGCCTTCAGCTGCGCGATCAGATCGCGCAAGGCCGCCTCGGCGCACTTTCGATCGAGCGTGTCCAGACAGCCCTGAACATGCGCGCACACATCGTCGAAATGCTCCTCCCGCATTGACAATTCCGTCGCCAGCGAGCCGCACTCCGGATCGTTCACGATCGTATCGAGCAGGCGGCGCAGCCCCACACGACCATCGTGTTCAAGGTGAGCCAGCGCCTTCTCGACCACCATCCGGCAGGACGGAACCGAGAACGTATCCGGCCGTAATCGACGGACGTCGGCCGGGGTCAGCTCGCCGTGTAAGAGCAGATACACCAGGTCGCGCTCCTCCGGTGCACCTTTGTATGACGGAACCGGTAGAGCGTCAGGCTTTCGCACGACAGCCCGTTGGCCATCCGGTTGCATCAAGGCCGGGTACCGTTCAATGAGACGCTGCTGATTGATCCCGAGCCGTTCGGCCACGACCCGGATCCGCTCTTCCCGTTCAATCGGATGCTCGCTCTTCTGCAAAATCCGCAACACTTCATCTACGCTGCGAATTCGCCCTTCGATCGTACTCGCTTCCGCGGTCTTCAAGCTGTGCTCCAGTGCAAAATCCAGCAGACTCGGCGCCTGTTCCTCCAGGCGGGCGAACGATTCGGGACCTTCTTTCCGTACATAGGTATCTGGGTCTTCGCCGGCGGGCAGCGTGACCACCTTCACGCCAAGCCCGCTGTTGACGAACAGGTCCAGTCCCCGCAATGCCGCGCGCACGCCGGCGGCGTCAGGATCGAACAACAACACGACCTTCGAGGCGAAGCGCCGCAACACCTGGATATGATCGGACGTCAGCGCCGTTCCCAGCGTCGCGACCGTATGCGTCAACCCTGCTTGATGCAGGGCGATTGCGTCAAAATAACCTTCGACCACAATTACGGTCTGTTTACACGTCACGGCCTCCCGCGCTACATCGAGGGCAAAAAGCGTCTGCCCTTTCTTGAACAGCGGGGTATCGGGTGAGTTCAGATATTTCGGCGTCCCTTCGCCGAGGACACGGCCCCCGAAACCCACCATACGCTTGCGCAAGTCTGTAATGGTAAACATGACCCGAGCCCGGAACCGATCGTAAAATCCGTTTCCGTTGTCCCGGGCAATAATCAACCCGGCTGACGCCAGATCGGCCTGCGTGAACCCTTGCCTGGTCAACGACTTGATCAACCCATCCCATTCTGCCGGAGCCAAGCCGATTCCGAATTTTTCGGTGGTGGCTTGTTGGATCCCTCGGCTTGCTAGATACTCGCGGGCCTCCGCTCCCATCCGGTCGTCCCGAAGATTCTGCTGGAACCAAGCCGCCGCGGCCTGGTTCAGCTGTTCGGTGCGACCGGCTTGGGCAGCTTGAGGTCCCGAATTGGCGGCAGATTCTTGAACCTCAATCCCGACCTTCCGCCCAAGTTCCCGCACGGTTTCAGGGAAACTCGCTCCGGTAATCCTCGTCAGGAACGTAAAGACGTTCCCGCCTGCTCCACAACCGAAGCAATGAAAGATTTGGCGAGAGGGACTGACTGTAAATGACGGACTCTTTTCTTGGTGGAACGGACAGAGGCCTTTCAGATTCTGACCGGCCCTGGTCAAACTGACGTGCTGCCCGACAATCTCGGCGATGTCGATCCGGTCTCTGATTTGATTGATGACGTCCTCAGAAATCAGGCCTCGGCCCACGGGAGTCGCAGCTCCTCTTTCCCCACCACAAACCGATGGGGTCGCTGATCGTAAGTGATAGGAAAAATTGACCGTCCAGGTTAACAGACGTGAATGAAATCTGTCAATGCGGCAGAGCCGCCAAGGAATTGGGCTGCCAGTAGGGCGGGGACAACCCCCGCGGTGTCAGAGTTCATTCACAAGGCGACTGTCCGCTTAGGCGCAATGGAAGTGGAGTTAAGAACCCCAGGGCGTACGCGGCAGCTATTATGTTGACGGGTTCGATCCAATGAGTACGAATCCTGGGGCTGCGCGTTCTGACGCGCCGGGCTGGATGGGTGAATATCGTGTCTGTTCTTCAAAGGCCTGTCAGCCCGGGGGCCAGGTCATGTGCCGCCCGCCCAGCACATGCACATGGAGATGGAACACCGTCTGTCCGCCATCGCGACCGGTATTCGCTACCATCCGGTAGCCGGATTCCGTTAATCCCTTCAGTTTAGCGACTTTGGCACAGATGTGAAGCAGTCCGCTAAGCAACGCTTGGTCTTGTACGCTGCAGTCCTGGACTGACGCCACATGCTTCTTCGGAATCACCAGAGTGTGGACCGGAGCCTGGGGATTGATATCATCGAAGGCCAGCGTCTGGTCATCTTCGTGAACGATCTTGGCCGGGATCTTCTTCTCGACGATCTTGCAGAAGAGACAATCGCTCATTCCCGCCTCCTCACTTCTCAAACCTGAGCCCGGATTTTCCAAATCGTTTGCCTAACTCCCGGTAGATTTCCAGTAAGGTCACGTCGTGATAGCCCAGCACCAACAGGGTATGGAAGAACAGATCGGCCACTTCATAGACGATCTCCGCTCTCTTGCCCCCCTTGGCCGCGATCAGCACTTCGCCGGCTTCCTCCGCCACTTTCTTTAAGATCTTGTCCTGTCCGCCTTCAAACAACTTAGTCGTATAAGAACCGGGCTGCGGATTGGCTCGACGATCCCGAATGGTCCGCATCACCCCTTCGAGGATCCCGCCGAAGGCCTCCGTGGTCTTCCCCTCTCCGCTCTCACCCTGCTCGTCGAGTTTCGAGAAGAAACAGGCCCGCTCGCCGGTATGGCAGGTCGGCCCGATCGGCTGCGC
>DATGEA010000427.1:0-2775 GCA_035310605.1 Nitrospira sp.
CTCTCAATGGTGCCGGTTTGGGTTTAGGCATAGGGACTCCTTGGCTTTAGGCTAGAGGCGAGTGGCAATAGGGAAGAGACTCGCACCGAACTATTGCCTCTGGCCTCATGCCTCTTGCGATGCATCATCGGTAAATTTCCGCTCCGGTCTTCTTGAACTCCTCCGCTTTTTCTTTCATGCCGATCTGGATCGCCTGCTGTTCATTCACCTGCTTGCTGGCGGCGTAGTCGCGCACGTCCTGGGTGATCTTCATCGAACAGAAGTGCGGGCCGCACATGCTGCAGAAGTGCGAAACCTTGGCCGCATTGTCGGGCAGCGTTTCGTCGTGGAACTGTTTCGCCGTATCGGGATCGAGCGACAAATGAAACTGATCCTCCCAGCGGAACTCGAACCGCGCTTTCGATAGGGCGTTGTCGCGAATCTGTGCGCCCGGGTGCCCCTTCGCCAGATCGGCCGCGTGCGCCGCGATCTTGTACGTGATGACGCCGGTCTTGACGTCTTCGCGGTCCGGCAACCCGAGGTGCTCTTTCGGCGTGACGTAGCAGAGCATCGCGCAGCCGTACCAGCCGATCATCGCGGCGCCGATTCCCGAGGTAATGTGGTCGTAGCCGGGCGCTATGTCCGTGGTCAGCGGCCCGAGCGTATAGAACGGCGCCTCGTGGCATTCCTTGAGCTGCTTTTCCATGTTGACCTGGATCATGTGCATGGGGACGTGGCCGGGTCCTTCGATCATCACCTGGACGTCGTGTTCCCACGCGATCTTCGTGAGCTCACCCAAGGTTTCGAGTTCGGCGAACTGGCCTTCGTCGTTTGCGTCGGCAATCGATCCCGGGCGCAATCCGTCGCCGAGGCTGAAGGAGACGTCGTAGGCCTTCATGATCTCGCAGATTTCTTCAAAGTGGGTATAGGCGAAATTCTCTTCATGATGCGCCAGGCACCATTTGGCGTGGATCGACCCGCCGCGGGACACGATGCCTGTCATGCGCGTGGCCGTCATGGGCACATACGCGAGGCGCACGCCGGCATGGATCGTAAAGTAATCAACGCCCTGCTCGGCCTGTTCGATCAGCGTGTCGCGGAAGATCTCCCAGGTCAGGTCTTCGGCTTTTCCGCCGACCTTTTCGAGTGCCTGATAGATGGGGACAGTGCCGATCGGCACTGGTGAGTTCCGGATGATCCATTCGCGTGTCTCGTGGATGTTCTTGCCGGTGGAGAGGTCCATCACCGTGTCGGCGCCCCAGCGGATCGACCAGATCATCTTCTCGACTTCTTCCTCGATCGAGGAAGCGACGGCGGAGTTGCCGATATTCGAGTTGATCTTCACCAGGAAATTGCGTCCGATGATCATCGGCTCGCTTTCCGGATGGTTGATGTTGGCTGGGATGATCGCACGGCCTCGTGCGACCTCATCGCGCACAAATTCTGGCGTAATGGTCTTCGGAATACCGGCGCCCCAGGGCTGCCCCGGATGCTGCGCGACGCCTCCGCCATGGCCGTTGCGCGAGGCAAGTTCCCGTGCGACTTCGCGGGATTGATTTTCCCTGATCGCGATAAATTCCATTTCTGCCGTGACGATGCCTTTGCGGGCATAGTGAAGTTGGGTGACGTTCTGTCCGGCGTTCGCACGAAGGGGTTTGCGGAGATCCTGGAACCGTAAGTCGGCGAGCTTCGGGTCGGCAGCGCGCATCCGTCCGTACTGCGAGGTGATATCCGGGAGCTGCTCGACGTCTCCGCGGGAGAGGATCCATTCTCGGCGGAGCGGTGCGAGTCCCTTCCGTACATCAATATTCACGGAAGGGTCCGTGTAAGGTCCCGATGTATCATACACCGTGACCGGTTCGTTCGGGATCGGCGGCCCGCCGTTCATCGATCTAGTCGGCGTGAGGCTGATTTCCCTCATCGGCACACGCACGCCGGGGTTGGTTCCTGTGATAAAGACCTTTCGGGAAGCTGGAAAAGGAGTCGTGGAGATGGTTGGAGACGCAGACTTTTGCGCATGACCGTTCGAGCCGATTATTTGCGTATGATCGCTCATAGGAGATCCTTTCTCCAGAACGTGAACTTCTCAGTTGACTAGAATAAAAAAGCCGCACCGGGGAGGTAGGGTGCGGCTAAGAAACCAGCTGGTATGGTTTATCCGCTTCCCTACGCTGGTATTACCCAGGTCAGGTTCTGAGGGTCGTCCGAGTACTCGGACTCTCAGCCATGAGGCCCCCCTAGCTATGGCACGAAATCGTATCGCCCGTCTCATGTGAAGTCAACGGGTTATTAGGCCTATCGGAGGGGCAACCGAGTGGGCCATCGACGCATAGTGCTTCCTCCCGGCCCCGGTTTCGTTGATTGTCGGGGGTGCCTATCGTAGAATGACGCTCTACGAGAATTTCCCGAGGGATTATGAATACGTTGTCGACGCTTCCCAAACCGATTGGATCCTACCAGCAGCTTTCTGCCGAGGAACTTTTCCACCGGACCGCCGAGGCCAAGCGGGCCTTGGGGGAGCGGGTCATGATCCTCGGTCATAATTATCAACGGGATGAAGTCATCGAACATGCGGACTTTCGCGGCGATTCGTTGTTGCTCTCCAAACTGGCTGCCGAACGGTCGGACCGGCCGTACGTCGTCTTTTGCGGCGTGCATTTCATGGCGGAAACGGCAGACATCCTCAGTCGGACCAATCAGACGGTGATTCTCCCGGACATGGCCGCCGGTTGTTCGATGGCCGACATGGCGGCAATTGAACAGGTTGATCAATGTTGGGAGACGCTCGGGCGGATC
>DATGEA010000428.1:0-8779 GCA_035310605.1 Nitrospira sp.
GGAAGCCTTCCACCGGATGTTCGACATCGTCGTACATCGGGTGCCGACTGTCGTGGACGAACGGACACGCGCCTTGCGCGAGCGGTTGATTCACGAGGAGTTCGAGGAACTCAAAGAGGCCATGGCGAAGAACGACTTGGCCTGCATTGCCAAAGAAATGGCCGACCTTCTGTATGTCGTCTACGGGACGGCTGTGTCGTACGGGATCGATATGGACCCCGTATTTCGTGAAGTACACCGGTCCAATATGAGCAAGGTCGGCGGGTACAAGCGTGAAGACGGCAAATGGGTGAAGCCGGCGAGCTATTCGCCCGCAGCGATCGCACCCATTCTGTCGGAGCAAATGATAAAAGAGGGACAGTTGATGGAATCCGAACGCGGCGTTCATGAGGTCCAGCCGGGGGCATGAAGACACTTCATTGTCCGAACTGCGGCACGCCGTTCGTCCGCGCGACCTACCAGGAAGGGATGATGGAGCGTGTCTTAAACCAGTTCAACGTCTTTCCGTATCGCTGTCAGCTGTGCATGAACAAATTCCGCGCTTTCCACAGCGGCGCCGCCCAAAACGCCCAGGCCTTCGATCGCCGCCAATATAAGCGCTTGCCCACGTCCATCGAAGCGAAGTTCCTCGCAGACAACCGGATTCAGGCCACCAATCGCATCACCGATATTTCCATGGATGGCTGCACGCTGCAGACGACGGGATTGCCGCGCGGAACATTTCTCGGGCTCGTCTTGAAACCGAGTCGGGAAGATGGGGCGATTCGGATCGAAACGGCGATGGTCTGTTCCGTCCGTCCCTCCTCGGTGGGAGTCCGGTTTCTCGAAGTGCCGTTGCCGGATCAGCGGCGTCTTAGCCAGATCGTCCTCGGTTTGCTCGTGAGCCAAGGGAACCAGCCGGTCCCCAACGCCTGATGCACTTCCGCTAGGGGCGTATCCGTCCCACGTTTTTCACCACGACATTATCGATCAGCCGGACTGAGCCGATGCGGATCGCGCCGAGCAGGACCGCCTGTGTGCGGATGGTTGTGAGCGGGTCAAGCGTCATCGGATCGCAGACGGCCAGGTAGTCGATCCGCACGACCGGCTCTCCGGCGATCACCTTCCGCATGATCTCTTGTACTGAGGCCGCGTCTTTCGTTCCGCGCCCGATCGCCAGCCGCCCGGCTTCCAACGATTGATAGAAGATCGGGGCGATCCGCCGCTCGTTCGGTGACAGATAGACGTTGCGGGAACTCATGGCGAGGCCGTCATGTTCTCTCACGGTCGGTCGGACGACAATTCCGACACCGAGATTCAGGTCGTTCACGAGCTGCCGCACGAGGGCGGCCTGTTGAAAATCCTTTTGGCCGAACATCGCGAGATGGGGGCGGACGATGCCAAAGAGCTTCGTGACGATCGTCGCCACTCCTGCGAAATGATGGGGCCGGGACTCGCCTTCCCACCGGCGGGCGATCAGTGGAACGGTCACGACGGTTTGAAATCCTGCCGGATACATGGTCGCCGCCGTCGGTTCGAAGCAGATATCGACGCCTTCCTCTCTGCAGAGGGCACGATCCTTTGTAAGAGGGCGGGGATACTTCGCGAGATCTTCCTGCGGGCCGAACTGGGCGGGATTCACGAAGATGCTCACCACGAGCGCATCGCATCGCAGCCGTGCGGCCCGGATCAAGGCCCGATGGCCATCGTGCAAGGCGCCCATGGTCGGGACGAATCCGATCGTGACCCCTTGACGCCGGAGCTGTTCGCTCCAGGCCATCATGGCTGCAGGGGAACGAACGGTCTTCATGAATCCAGGCGCGGGCTGCACGTCGGACGCGAGCCGTAACGGGTCGAGGGTTGAGGAAACAGCAGGTGTACCTCCGACTGGTCGTTCACCTCGGCGAGCATCTGGTTGACCGATCGGTGAAGTATGGGGTGCACGAACAACGGATCGAGTTCGCTCAGGGGCATGAGCACGAAGCGGCGCAGATGGAGCCTGGGATGCGGAATGACCAAATCCGGCTCGTTGATCGCCCGCTCGCCGTAGAATAGGATATCGAGATCAATGGTTCTCGGTCCCGGACGATTGGCCTCATCGCGCCCCAGGGAGCGCTCGATCTCCCGCAGGATGCTCAAGAGGCTCTTGGGGGTAATGTCCGTCTCGATCTGAACCACGCCGTTCAGGAACCAGCCATCTCCGGGATTCGATCCGTCGTTGACCGGCTCCGTTTCATAGAGCAGTGAGACGCCCGTCAGCTGCGAATGGGGCAGTAGGCTCAACAGCGTCACCGCCCGGTCGCAGAAATCGACCCGATCGCCGACGTTCGATCCGAAGCCTATGAAGACAGTCTCGCGCATGTTGAGCCAAATAGCACCGGGTTCGAAGTTCCTAGTTCTGAGTTAGGGAGAACTCAGAATTGAAAACCTATAACTCAGAATTCAAAACTAAAATCCTGCCTTCTTCATCCTCTCAACCGCCTCGGCCAATCGTTCCTTCGACGTACAGACGGTCATCCGAATATAGCCTTCACCTGGTGCGCCGAAGCCGTTGCCCGGCGTAGTCACGATACCGGCCTTTTCTAACAGATGCGCGGTAAACGAAGCGGAGGTGTAGCCCTTCGGCACGGTTACCCAAATGTAAAAGGCAGCGGGAGGTGCATCAACTTCCAACCCCAGCTTCTTGAGGCCGGGAATGAGCGTATCGCGCCGTTCCTGGTAAATTTTCCGGATGCCGTCGGTGACGGACTCGTCCAAGCCCAATGCCGTGATGCCGGCCGCCTGCACCGCTTCGAACACGCCGGAGTCCAGCTGGCTCTTCACCTTTCCGAGCGCGGCCAGGATCTCCTTGTTGCCGACCGCGAGCCCGATGCGCCAGCCGGTCATGTTATAAGTCTTCGAAAGGGAGTGGAATTCCACACCGACGTCCTTGGCCCCGTCAACTTCCATAAAACTCGCCGGGCGCTTGCCGTCGTAGTAAATCTCCGAGTAAGCCGCGTCGTGGCAAACGATGACCCGGTTCTCCTGCGCGAACTCGACCACCCGCTTGAAGTAGTCCTTGGTCATGATGACCGAGGTCGGATTATTCGGCGAATTCAACCACATTAGTTTGGCCTTCCTGGCGACATCCTTGGGGATCGCATTCAAATCCGGCAGGAAGCCGTTGGCCTTCGTGAGCGGCATGATGTGCGAGACGCCGCCGGAGAAACTGGTGCCGACGGGATAGACAGGATAACCGGGGCTCGGCACCAGAACGACATCGCCCGGATCGACAAAGGCCAGATGGATATGCCCGATGCCTTCCTTCGAGCCGATCAAGGTCAGGACTTCATCTGCCGGATCGAGTGTCACGTTGAACCGGCGCTTGTACCAACCAGCCACCGCCTGGCGGAAGGCCAGCATGCCTTCGTACGAGGGATATTGATGGTGCTTCGGGTTCTTGGCGGCCTGGGCCAGGCTCTCGATAATCGGGGACGGCGTCGGCAAATCTGGATCACCGATGCCCAGGTTGATGATGTCGACCCCGCGCGCAATCGCGGCCTGCTTCATCTTGTCGATCGCAGCGAACAAGTAAGGAGGAAGGGTCTTAATTCTGGTTGCGACTTCAATCGGGAAACCGGCCATGTTCGAACTCGCTCCTTTCGGGAACAGTTTGCATGTGGGAAAGTTGAAAAGTTGGAAAGTCGGTCAGTACAGCGGTGAACTTTCTAACTTTTACGCTTTTGACTAAGGCTAGTAGGTTACTGCAGAGCAGTGCTGCCAATCAACGGCGGGAATCGAGCAGATGGCCGATCAATCGATCGGCGAACCGGTGCAGGGTAGGGAGGTGCGGGCTAGCTGTAACCTTCACTTCTTGTGCCGTTAGCCGGACCTTGATGAGATCAGGCGCGCATTCCTGACAGAGGTCGTCGATTCCGTTCTCCTCCATCTCCAGATGAAACAACAGGCCATACGCCCGAGTCCCATAGCGGAAGGCTTGGAGCGGCGCGACAGCAGAACCGGCCAGAGGTACGCAACCTTTGGGCAGGTCGAAGACTTCGCCGTGCCATTCAAAGACCTCCAAGCAGTCAGGCAGAGTCTTGAAGACCGGATCACCCTTGGACTGAAGCGTGAGCTGCACCGGCGTCATCCCGATTTCTAATTCCTTGCCGGGTCGTACGGTGGCTCCAAGGGCCTTCGCCATAAACTGACTGCCCAGGCAGACGCCGATCACGGGTCTGCCGGCCAAAAGTGCGGTTCGCATAAAGTTGGTCTCTTCGGCGATCCATACATCAGGATCGTTCACCGACATCGGCCCGCCCATGACAATCAGCAGGTCGCCGGGATCTTTCGGCAAGCCTTCCGTGGGGACCAGATAGCGCTCAAGGCTTACACCCCGATCAGCCAGTGCTGGCTCAAAGGCACCGGGACCTTCGAAGGGGACATGTTGGAGGCAAATGGCGCGCATTGACAGTTCTAGGAAATCGAATTAGGCTTCTGGAGGTTTGAGACATACCCTGCTTGGGGTGCCTACTTCAAGCCAGTCCGCTCAACAATGTCCGCAATACTTCGCGCCATTCATGCCGACATCACTACACTCGCCGTTGATGCCATCGTCAACGCAGCGAACTCCTCGCTGCTTCCCGGCGGCGGGGTGTGCGGCGCGATTCATCGCGCCGCCGGGCCGGAATTGTCGCAGGAGTGCCTTCTTCTTGGAGGCTGCCGGACCGGCGATGCGAAGCTGACGAAAGGCTATCGCCTGCCGGCTCGATACGTTATTCACACGGTCGGCCCTGTTTGGATCGGCGGACAGAAGGGTGAAGCGGAACTCCTCGCCTCCTGCTATCGTCGTTCGATAGAGGTTGCGACAGCAAACGGGATTGCCAGCCTGGCCTTTCCGAGCATCAGCACCGGCATCTATGGATATCCCGTTGACGAAGCCGCGGGTATTGCCGTTGCCACGGTGCGAGAGTCGTTGCGGGAGTTCACGGCAGTTGGTGAAGTGATTTTCTGTTGCTTTTCATCCGATGACCTCGCGATCTACGAAAGGCATCTCCGGGGGTGAGACAAGCAATCCCCCAACCGCAGTTGTCAAGTGATTGTCAAGCATCCAGCTTGCCGGATCTTACGACCTCCTAGCCGTTTTCGATCCCGCTGAGCTACAATCCCTCTCATGAAGATTCCCATCAAGAACATCGAGGATCTGCGCTGGCTGGTGGGCCACACAGGGGGATTTCGCGGCGGCTATGTGACGGACGTGCAGATGTCGAAGCGGCGGCTGTTCGACGAAGGCTCTGCCCGCGAGGTGCTGGCCGATACGACTGTGACGGTGGTGGTGCGGTATCACGTCCGGAACATGGCCCGGGTCGCGAAGTTGACCATGACGGGCGTGACGGATTTTTCGATCTTCGAGCAGGAAGGCGCTGATTGCTCCACGCTGGGAGTGATCCAGGCGGAATGCACCGCAGGAAAACTGCGGTTCTGGTTCGATCCGCAGGGCGAACTCTATGTCGTGTGCGACGAGGCGGTCCTGGAGGAAGTCGCCATGCCTTCCACGGAAGATCGCGCGCGCGAACCGGTTGCACAATGGACGTTTCAGAGTCCGACGGCCGACTGGCCGACGGTGGAATGGCTCCTTGATGGACTGGACGAGGCCGGCCTGCCCTGCACCTGGAAGAAAGCCAAGTCCTCGAACGGGCGGCAGTCGGTAATACAGTGGGAAGGCACGTTACTCCCGGCGCAGGGTGCGGACGCCCTTGACCAGGGTGCGGTCCGGGTGATGCTCTACGGGCCGCTGGACGGGCCGGGATTCGGAATCGTGCTGCACGTGGCCGGGACCCAGGGACAGGCGGCTAACCGTGTGCTCTCTTGTGCTTCGGATCTGATCGTGCGGCGCTTCTCCGGCCGCTGTCTCGTCGGGAATACCATTATCCCGGGCGGAGAATGGCTGAATTGGAAGTCGCTGGAGCAGCAACGTTGGACCGAAGCGGACCGGGTTGAGGAGTAGCGGCTGAGGAAGCGACCGTCTACGCGAGGGCTTCTTCGCTCGTATGTCCGGTCGCGTGTACACCGGCGCTGTGTGTGTAGACGGTCGTGCCGTTGGTATGTGAAACCTCGTTCTTGTGTGGGGTCCCGATTCCATTCTTGCGATTTACACATTCCACGAGCGCCCAGAAGCGAAGCGGGTTCACGTTCTGCTTGCGGGCGACGTGCAGGTCGGTCCCTTCCAGTACGGTATTCAACGACAGGTCGGTTCGCCAGCCCAGGTGTTTGGTCAGTGGCGAAATCACTTTTTCCACCGCCGCGATGACTTTGTTTTCTTTGCTGAAGTGGTTGAGCATGATGATGCGTCCACCGGGACGGCAGACTCGGATCATCTCGTTGACGACTTTGCGGTAATCGGGGACGGCGGTGACGACGTACGCGGCGACGACGGTATCGAAACTGTTGTCCGGAAAGTCCATGGCGCCGGCATCCATGCGGTGGAGCGTGACGTGGTCCATCCGGTGCTCGGCCGCGCGCTTCTTAGCGATGTCCAGCATGCCTTCCGAAAAATCGATGGCGACGATTTGGCAGTGACGGGGATACATTGGCAGGGCGAGTCCGGTTCCGACTCCGACTTCGAGGATGCGCTCGTCTGGTTGGACGTTCAGGTTTCGGATTGCGGACTCACGTCCTTCGTGAAAGACTTTGCCGAAAATCTTGTCGTAGACACCGGCGTAGGACGTGTAAACCCGCTCGACCTTGTGCAAATCCATATCACCTCCAACCCAGACTTCATGCGTCCTGCGCATCCCGATGGGCAGGGATGAACCGACGGTTAGTTCACGTGGGGAAAATCTGTATTGGCGGAGCGCCTGAATGGAGCGAGGAACCCGCCGAACCCAAACAGACGTTACAATAGCCAACTCACGATAACGAGTCAACAAATTCTTCTGGGGTTTCTTCCAGGGGCAGGCGGTGGTTGACCGCGGACGGGACCGCGCATCGACTTGATTCACCGCGAGCCGCTATGGGATAGGTACGATCATGATTCTCGCAGGTGTGTTTGCCGGTGTCTTGTTTCTCGGACTGATCTTCGGAGACTGGCTGTACTTCGTGCGGTTGACCCCGGACGCCGGACGGTACGGTTGCGGAGTCGCGAGGAGTCAGGATCGATTCGCCCCGAAGATCCTGGCTCGCCTCAGAGAGCGCTGCGATGCCAACGGCGCCTTGACGCTTCCTCACGGGATTGCCCGCTACTATCCGGGTCTTCAGCAGATCGCGCTGCGCCCTCAGTATCATCTGTTCTCGATGAGCTTTCGAACCGCCTGGCCGCTCAAAGGAATGATTCATCTGACGCTCGACGAACAGACCGTGCACGCGCTCTGCATCAAGCGGATTCCCTGGTCCTCGGCCATCATCACATTGGTGTGGTTTCTCCTGGTCAGTCTGGGAACCACGGCCTTCATGATTACTTATGCGATCCAGGGAGGATTCAGTTCGTTCAGCGGGGTACTGATGGGGGCGGGCATTCTCGGCATCGGATTGCTCGTCCTTGCTTTCGGGATCGTCACGGTGGTGTTCTCCTATCGATTGGAGAATAGCCGGCTGACAAAGGTGTACGAAGAATTTCGTGATGTCGTCGAAGATGACGGCGTTACGACGTAAAGAGGTCGAGGAAGCGATCGTATTCACCCGGCAGGTTCAAGCCGGCTCGATTCCGCGCCAGGCCGGCAATGATGCCGCGATGTTTCTTGCTGAGACCTGACGCTTCGAAGGCCCGGCGGAACTGTTCCCACCGCAGGGTGGCATCGGCGGCTAGGCGCGATTGCTCCGGTTTGGGCAGGGCATGAACTGCAGTTGTCAGATTCCGAATCGCCTTTTCCACGCTCTCGTATGGGGGCGCGAGTTTCAGTTGGGCGTAGAACGTTTCGAGGTGAGTGCGGAATTCCTCACGCAGTTCATGGATCGGATCGGATGATGGAGGCATGGGTTCAGGCATCGTGATGCTGCGAATGATACGGTATGATGGTTCTTGGTGACAACAGGCAGAAGGGTTCGACACGATCTGTAATACAAGGGGAGGCCTCTATGAGACGCATGCAGTGGGCGGTCCTGTCGTTGGCGGGTTTGTTGGTTCTGGCCGGTTGTTCGTCACCGCACCACCGTCACGGAATGACGGAAGGCGGCAAAGGCGATGCTTATTGGCAGAAAGGCCAGCAGGACATGGCGGGCCTGATCGACCGCACGGTGAAAGATGAAGGAAAGGCGCAGCAACTGAAGAGCATTGTGGGTGAGATCGTCACGGATTTGAAGGCCGGCCGCGAGCAGGAGCGCGCCTATCATCGCCAGCTCTATACGCTGAACGCCAGCTACCAGGCGACGCCGGAGGAATTTACCAAGATCCTCGATGAGGCCAATAACCAACGGATGCGGACGTCGGCAAAGATTCTCAGTCTTCGGTTCAAGATGAAAGACCTGATGACCGCCGACGAGTGGAAGGCCTTGTCCGACCAGATGCTTTCGTACAGCAGCCGTTACCAGGACGGCGGCGCGGGCGCAAAGTCGGGATACTAAGAAGGTCCAGGCTCAGGTTGAGGTTGCGGGGGTGGGTGCTGAGCCGCTCAACCGTAACCTCAACCTCAGCCTGCAGCAGGAGGCGCGGCCTTCAAGGGGACGGGAACCCAGGTCGCACCGGCATCGGTCGAACGGTAGAGCCCGCTCCCGTTGGTGCCGGCATAGAGCGTCTCAGCGTTCTTGGGTGCCATCGCCAGGGCCCGCACGTTGAGGGTGGCGAGGCCCTGATTCATCGCCTGCCAGTTCTTCCCGCTATCGGAAC
>DATGEA010000429.1:0-12215 GCA_035310605.1 Nitrospira sp.
GCCTCGACGGCATGCTGAAATCCGCTCCAGGCACTCCCGAGCAGTATTGTAATGCTTGCTTCACCGAGCGCTACCCCATTTCCTTTACCAGGGCCGAAGAATTCCAACTCGGCCTGTTCGAACGCTCTACATAACCGCCTCCATCCCGCTGCCGGTTGAGCCTGCGTCGATGCTCGTTCGGCCAGCCTGTCCAACGGCCCCGTTGCTCCGCAACCGTCTCCTATCCAGGCATCCTCAGGGACCTCCTTCTGCCAAAGTATGGGGCGATCCCGACTTTCAGGGAGCTAGGAAGAATTCCCACAGGGGACTACTGTGGCTGAGCCCGCCGGAAGCAAGGGAGGGATTGGCTATGTGGTGCGGATGCAGACCGACAGACAAGTCAGGAGTCTCGGCGACGCAGCCGTTCAGCACGATGGAAGATGAGCCGGAAAATCTCGTCGTCTCCCCGGCAGCGCAGGATGCCGACCGGGGTAATATGTCGCCGTTGGCGCGGGTTCCGAATGCCCGTAACGCTGGAAGGGTTCCGGTTGCCGGGGAACCGGCGTTCTGAGGAAATCCACAGAGTACAGGCGACAATGACGACAGCGGCGACACCCAGCGAATAACGGTTGTCATTCCTGGCCTCGAACTGCTGAAGCGGCGAAACATGTTCACGCTCCATGCGACAACGTTGGAACATCACGGCCGGGGGGGTGCTGATTCCCGGGTGCAGCGGATGTGGAAAGACAACCGCCTTGCCTGCACTGTTCCGTTCCGGATTCCGGATACCGGTATCGTTCGGACGATCATCCGGTATTGTGCGATAACGGTACCCGGTTAGAGTTGTTGGCCGCTCCCATGACGATCGATGTGACGCACCAGACGATCGCGCTCTTTCCGGAACTGCGGGATGCTGCGCCGGGATTGTTTCGCCAGGGTGTGTGCAAGAAATCTTTTCATGCGGAGGATGTCTATTCAACCTCAGCAGGACGGTCCTGTGAGCCGACCATGATTCTGTTTTCGCAGTTTGCGAAGAGGCCGCACAGCTGCCTTGAGCCGCTTGCGAAGAACCAGGCGCTCGAGTTCTTGACGGCGCAGGTGGTGCCCGATCACGACGAAGAGGGGGCCGGGCGGGAATTTCCGGCCCTCTCGAAACTGGTGCAGCAGACCGCATGCAATCGGCTGCACTTCGGTCAGGACGTGCTGGACTTGCCATGGCTGATCACGCCTCTGCTGGAACGACACTGAGCGTTCCTTGTTCTCCCTCGATTACTCTCGTCCACTCCAAGTGGTGCACGAACCCGTCTCTCTTGCCGTTGCTCCTGAAAAAATCTGCATGGTAGGATACGCGGCAGTAGTGCCGAGTCCTGAGTGCTGATTCCCGCGTGTGAGAGCCCGGGACACGCTCAGCACTTGTTCCTCGGCACCGAGGACTACATACGAAGGAGGCCCCCTATGAAACGTATCGCCCTCATCCTCAGCGTCCTTGTACTTCCGGTCTTTGCCGCCCATCTGCTGTTCGCTGCGGGGTTCTTTAAGGTCGGCGAGAAGGCGCCGTCGTTCGCCTTGAACGCCATTACAGGAGAAGCGGTGTCGCTGGATACATACAAGGGGAAGGTTGTCGTGCTCGGGCTCTTCCACATTTGCGACCCCTGCATGGTCCAGGGGACCAACCTTCAGAAGGTCTTCGAAGCGACCCAAGGCAAGAATGTCGCGGTGGTCGGGGTGAACTCGTCAGGGAATTCGAAAAAGGACGTCGGCGAATTTCTCTCGGCATTCCCCGTCAAGATTACCTACCCTTACCTTCTCGATCCCGGAAAAGTGACCGACAAGCTGTACGGCGGGGGAAAATTCATTCCGAACGTCTATGTGATCGATCAGAACGGTGTGATCCGATGGCAGCGCGTCGGGAACATGGATCTGGCAGGAGCGGAGGTGATCATCGCCGAGGTGGACAAGTTGTTGGCGAGCGGAAGTAGCAAGATGTAAGAGCGCGTCGGCCACAGGTTCCGCTGCTCGCGGAACGCGCGCGCTACCGGGAAGACGCGGCGTCTTGGCGCCGCAAGGGCGGGCGGGTGAGAACGGATGCAGGGCCTCGTTGGACGCGCTCATTCTGGAACCCCATGGCCGTCTCGCTCGAAGAGGATGCCGTCGGCCTGCATCGGACAGAGAGGAAAGAAGAGACATGGATGAGATGGAAGAAGGGAAGCTGAAGTTTCTGGAAGTGGTGAAAGGCGTCGATGCCGCGGTGCAGGTGGTGATTCCGGTGACGCCGTCCAACAGCATCTTCTTGATTTCTCTCACCAAGGGGCCGAACCGGAAATTCATTACCGTGCCGGAAGACGACATCATCGATTTGCCGAATGAAGCGAGCATCCTCGCCAAAGTCACGAAGACGGTAAAGGATGCGGTCTCCTCTCTGTAAATCATGATGAAACAAGTGCTACAGGGATTCTGGCAGTGGTCCTGTTTTTCCGAAGAAAAGCAGCTCGACTTCAACGGCTTGTTCCTCGTCGTGGGGGAGCACAAAATTCTGATCGATCCGCCTCCCATGGCAGGCGAAGATCAAGCATTCATTCGCCGGAACGGTCCAGTTGACTACCTTATCGTGACGAATCGGGACCATGCGCGTGAGGCCGGCTCGTGTCAGGGAAATTTCGGCTGCCAACTATTTGTACCGGAGGCCGACGCGTCACAAATGGATCTCAAGCCAACTAGGACATTCAAGGACGGCGAACTCCTGCCGGGCGGCATCTGGGTCATTCACCTCAAGGATCAAAAGTCTCCCGGCGAATCGGCGCTGTTCATCCAGCAAGGCAAAGGAATTCTGATCGTCGGTGACGCGCTCATCGGAAAACCGGCCGGGTCGCTGAGGATGCTGCCGGCGGAGAAATACGCCGATGCGGCAAAGGCTAAAGAGGGGCTCCGCCGCCTGCTGAAGTACCACTTCGATGCCATCCTGGTGGGTGACGGGACGTCGATCCTCACGGGCGCCAAACAGGCGGTCGAACAGACCCTGGCCTGAAGTCACATCATGCCGCTCAAGAACGGACTATCGGAAGAATTGAATCGCCAGGGCAACGAGCATTTCGGCCGAGGCCTCTACACCGACGCCTACACCTGTTATGCGAAGGCCCTGGAATGCGACCGGATCACCGGGGATCAGCGCGCGCTGGCGGCCACGCTCGGGAATCTCGGGAATATCTGCGCGGTGAGCGGTCGGCGCGAGGCCGCGCTGAGTTATTACCAGGAAGTGCTGGAGTTGCAGAAGATCCTCGGCGATGAGAAGGGCATCGGCACGACGCTGGCCAATCTGGGGAACCTGCGTGCCGATGCGGGCGAGTGGGATCGGGCCAGGGCCTATTATCTGGAAGCTCTCGATCTGATGACGAAGACCCACGACGAGGCGGCGAAAGCCGTGTTGTTTTCCGATCTCGGTCTGATTGCGCGGGAAACCGGACAATTCGAGGACGCGATCGTGAACTACGAAAAGTCTCTCGTGTTGATGCGGCGATTGGGCAACGACGGCGGTGTGGCGGACGCGTGGCGGATGATGGCGAGGACGTTCTTGATGCAGCGGCGGTTTGAGGACGCCGTCGCCTGTTGTCAGACCAGCCAATCCGTCGCCGAACGATCGCGCGACGAACTGCGCACCGGCGGAGCCCGATACGTATTGGCCGATTGCTATGAGGCGATGGGGCGACTCGAAGAAGCCGCCCGGCTGCTGGAACGGGTGGTGGAAATGGACCGCAAGTACCGGCTGCCCAAGCTGGAAGAAAATACGAAACGGCTGCAAGCCCTGCGGGAACGATTATCCACCCCCTCACGTCTCCGGGAGTCTCACGGATGAGCGAACCGGTCTCGCCGCTCTGGACGGAGGCACGCAGCACGCTCGTGAAAGCCTTCCCCCAACTGTACGAGCTCGAGCCCGGGGGACCTCTCGCGCTTGATCTGGGCAGCGATGGCTGGCTTCTGGAGATTAAGCCGGAAGGCAAGCTGCTCTGTCAGTATGGAGTGGCGATGGACGATGTCATGACGCTGATGTCCGACGGCACGCCGGAAGATCTAGGCACGGATGAAGTCGCAAAACAGGCGAAATATTTCATTCAACCGGCGGTTTCGAAATTCCGCCCGTTGCTTCTGCAGTCCGGGTTCTCCGAGCAGACCGAGATGAATGAGGCGTACGTGGCGGTGACGTTCGAGCGCGCGGTGGATTTCGCCAATCTTCCCAAGGTGCAGGACCTGATGCGCTGGTGCTGCCGGCAAATCGGCGGGGTGGCATGAGGCCGTCGATCAAGACCTTTGATCAATTCCGCGATGCCCTGTCAGCCTATCGTCTGCCGCGCGTGATCCTGACCGCGCTGGAGTTGAAGCTGTTTACGGTGCTCGGAACGCGAACCCGGATGTTGCCTGAGCTCGCCCGCGAGCTGAAAGTCAGCGAACGGGGACTCTCGATTCTGTGCCGCAATCTGGCCATGGCCGGACTGCTGCACAAGAAAGGGATTCAGTATCGCAACAGCCGACTGGCGGCGACGGCGTTAAATGCCGAGGACGCTGCCTATCGCGGGAACTATCTGGACCTCATCACGAGCCATTGGGCGGATTGGATGCGCTTGACGGAATCGGTCAGGAGCGGCGAGCCTTTGGATAAAGACGAGCCGGAGGCGCCGGATTACCGTCGGAAATTCACCTGGGCGATGCATCATCGTACGCTGGAAACCGCGCCGATGATTGCGGCTCAAATTCCGCTGAAGAGGGCCAAGACTTTGCTGGATCTCGGGGGAGGTCCCGGGACCTATGCGATGGCGTTCTTAGCCAGGAATCCGGGCTTGCGGGCCACAGTCTGTGATCGTCCTGCCGCCCTGGACGTCGCCAGGGAAATTGCGGCGACCCACAAGGCGGCTGCGCGCCTGTCCTATCTGCCGTTGGATCTGTTGATGGAGGACATTCCAGGGTCCTTCGATGTGATCTGGTACTCGAACGTGTTGCACATCTATTCTCCGGAGCAGAATCAGGCGATCTTTCGCCGCGCCAAAGCTGCGCTGGCTCCTGGCGGCCGTATCATCATTCAAGATGCGTTTTTACACGATCGCGAGGGACTGTTTCCCGAAGAGGCGAGTCTGTTCGCCGTCTCCATGCTGCTCTTTACGGAAACCGGTAATACCTATTCGGTTGCCGAGACAACGACCTGGTTGAAGGAGGCGGGATTCGGATCGGTCAGGTTGCTGAAGATGAAGAAGGGGATGGAGGATTGGGAGGGCGGGATTCTGGAGGCCGTGGCCCCTGCAGACAGCTCCAGAACGCGCGGCCGCCGAACACGATCAACGACAAGTTCAGGGTCCCGCTGATTCCGCTCAACCAGAGCAGGGCATCTGTGCCGCCTTTCCCTCCGAGAATGCTGGTGACCGTCGCCAGGTCCAGCGCCAATCCAATCGTGCTGTAGACGACGCAGGCCATGGCGGCCCAAGTCCATTCCGTCCAGATGGCACTGCCGAGCGCCAGAGGCAGCAGAACGAGAAAAACCCCCCACCAGATTCTGGCGGTTGCCGTCAGGTTGGGCGAAAGGGCTTCGTGAACCGTACCGAATCCGACGGCGCTCAGCGCGACTAATAAGAAGAGCAATGTTCCCCTGTGCCGCATCCGGCGGATCATACCTGCCCCATCGCGGGCGGGCAACCAGCGAGAAGCGGGATAAGTGACAATGGCGGATCGAGTTCCTGACAATCCTCAAGAATGTCTGCTGCTCTACGACGGCCAATGCCGGCTGTGCGTGACGGCGAAAAATGGAATCGAGCGGCTGGGGACTGAACAAAGGGCTGGCAGCCTACGGATGATTACCTATCAGAGCGAGGAGGCCAGACAGATCTTAGGAGCGCGGTATCGCCCTGGTCGCCCGGATGTCGCCTTTCTGGTACGTCCGAACGGCGAAGTGAGCAGCGGGCTCGACGCCTTCCTTCCGCTCCTGCCCGGCTTGAAAGGAGGAGGGTTTCTGGCCGTGCTGTTCAAGCTTCCTCTGGCCAGGCCGCTGGGGCACCTTCTCTATCGCTTTGTCGCCCGATACCGGTACCGCTTGTTCGGGGAAGTCCCGCTTGAGAGTCCTGCCGGCCCGAGGATTCCGCCTATAGATCAAACCCCTCGCGGGAATCCGCCGGATTCGAGTCCGCCTACGAACTTCCCCTAGTCGGCCATCCGTACATTCCTGGTCAAGCAGCCACCCCCTTCTTTCGAGGGTTTTCTCCCTACAGTGGGGAATTTCCTCTTACTCCCATTACTGAGATAGTCAGCCATCAGCAAGGGGAGAACCACCGATCATGCTCATCACGTGGCTGTCCGATGTCATGAGGCAAGAACAAGCCCGGTTCACGCCGGTCCTGCAGGAGGGGGTTACCCCATCTCGCATCATCTCCCCGGTTAGCCGACCCCAATACAGGCAGACATTTATCTCAATGGTGACGATCGGGGCGGCGGTGACTTTGTGCCACTTCGCACTTCCGGCCTGGAGCGCAGACCTCTCCGCTTCGGCCTCCCAGAAACCCAGAAAAACCGTGGCGGCCGGCCTCGGGTATCAAGATGCCGACACGTCCTCTATCACGGTCAAAACTTACGATGCCGATTCCGGCGAGGTGCTTTCGGCTGAAACGTACGAACTCGATATCAAGGAGGATGGTCCCTCTTCCAGTCGCCCGCGCGCGCGTATCTTCGCCGGGGGTGTCGGAGTAGGGTCCGACGGCCTCTCAGAGTTCACGCTTCGGGTGTACGACGCGACCAGCGGGCGTTTCCTGTGGGAGGGGCGGTTGAACTTAAGCTCGAGCAGCAGTCCGGACGTCGCGGCCTATCCTGTCGTGGCTCAGGTCCGGCCCCGCGTTGCCGTGACCAAGGTGTTCGGCCGGATCAAGGCCAATGGGCAGCCCTACTTTGTGTTGCGCGCCGTGAATTCTGAGACGGGGCAGCTGATATGGGGCGATGAGTTTTCCGCCAATGCGGCGAGCGTGCGTGTGGAGCGTATCAGCCGGAGCATTATCGGCATGGCCGGAGGGGCTCCACCCGAGATTGATTTTCGGATCAAAATGCCTGATGAAGCCGGTCGGCATCTGTTGTGGGAGGATAAAGTCGTTCCGACCGTCGATGACGAAGCGGTGGTGCCGGAACGGTCGGAAGATCCCGCCGGCATCTTGCCGGTCTGGCCTCATGGCCAGGGCGATAATGCCCGCGATAACGAGATGTGATTCGTACTCTCAGCGGGATTTCGCGGCACATTGCCCGGCGAGGCCCGTGCCTACCCCATCTTTCGTTCTCCCTGCATATGCTCCAGCCAACGCGATTGAAACTGCTCGTATGACAGCGAGAGCTGGGACTGCATGGCTGTCGTGAGCGTTTGCTTTTTCTTCAGGCGCGCCAGCAACTGCTGCACTTCATACATGCCGTATCGATCGATCAGGTACTGGGCTGCGGAGTTGGCTTCGAGATAGGCCACAGAAGCCGTCTCGCTCGGGAGTCCCCCCCAGCCGCCTTCCAAGGCGGACAATGGAATCACCGGCATCTGTTGCCGAGCCAACGGCTCGAGATCAGACCAATGGTCGCCTGAGAGTTGCATGGCGAGCCCTTCGTTCAACCAGGTCGGCAGGACGGTGCTGTTGAGCCCCTGCTGGTCATGCAGCAGGGCATGTACGAACTCGTGCCGCAGCACCCGCTTCAGCCAGACGCGATCCGTTAAGGCGCCTTGGGTGGGTACCTGAATGCGGCCCAGCACGGGATCGAACAGTCCATCGGCCCAGGCCGGGCTGCCTGTGACGCCTTGGAACGTGGCGCCAGCATGGAGAACGACGACGATGGGTATTGACGGGAAGTGTCCGAATTTTTGCCCGATCTCCCGGTAGGCTTCTTCCAGGATATCCTGAACCACAGTCCAGGTGTCGAAATCGGTCTCCCCGTCGTACTTGACGGTGAAGTGTTCGCTGCCACGGCTCTTCAGTCGGCCTTCCGTCTGCTCCGTATGCCGCACCTTGGCCGTGACGACACGGAGATACGACTGCGTTGCGGGATCGCTCCCTGCGCGTTCGGCGGCCTGATCGAGATGGCGGGCGGCCTCGCTCATCCGGTCCCGCTCCTGAAGGAGCTCGGCCATCGCGAGGTGCGGGAAGGATTCGTAGGGCGCGAGGGCGATCAGCCGCTCCAGAAATTCCGTCGTCATTGCAGGATCGCGTTGTTCCCAGCAGGCATGAGCCAGATTCATCAGGATGACAGGATTCTTGCCATCGAGTGCGGCGGCTTTCTTAAAGGCTTTGACGGAACTCTGAGTCCCCTCGTGTTTCTCCTGTTCGATCCCCAGGTTATTCCACAGGACGGCCAGGTAGGAACGAACCAATGGATTGGACTCCGCATCTGGGGGAAGCCTCGAAAGCCTGGTTTCGGCTTCTTTGAGGTTTCCTTTTTCAATGTCGTCACGAATGATGCCCAGATCCTCTTGGTATTTGGTATCCGGCACGCTGCTCGGATCGATGAGACGGTTTTGTTTCGGGGTCTGATCGCGTAGTTCTTCCGGAGGCGGTCCCGTGGATCTTTCGTTGTTGGCGGGCGATTCGCTCTCGGTCTGTGTCGGTGGAGGAGGAAGTATGTGGACCGGCCTCAGCCAGGTCTCATAGACGATGACCAATCCCAATATGCCGGCAGCCGGATAGAGGATATTGGAAATGTTTCGACGGTACATCGAGAGGGCCTTTCTCGCTTGTGGCCAGTGTAGCACTCGTAAGTTCTACGACAAACAATTGTAAGGAAATCTCCCTTAGCTTCCTGGCCGGGGCGCCCGGGCGATCGTTGAGGAGGAATCATGCCTGTGATACGATCCGGCTCGAGATGTGGCGCTCGTCCGAGCCCAAACCCCTCGAGCAGTTTCAGCAATGGTTGGACCGTCTCGCACGTCCGATCGAATTTGCCAGCCGGGATGCCTTCGCGCATCTGCCTACCGTCAAGAACCTCAGTAGTTTTGTCTCCTCGCAAGTGATGCAGGCACTCTCAGATCGGGTGTATCCGAGGGCGGTTGAGGCCAGATTACTCCAACTGCGCGCGCTGTTTGCAGAAGAACAGCGGCAATACTCGACCGCGGAGCAGCAGCGCCGGCTGAGTGAGGCCGCGACCATTCTCGGCGCGCTCCGTCAGGCGGCGAGCGACCCGGTGCGCGCCTGGCAGGAGCCGGACCCGCTTGCCGGGCGTGAGCATCTATCCGGGGGGGCCGCATCCCGCGGACTCTGGGCCATTCCGATTCGCTATGCAAAAGGCGTCGGTCCCAAGCGAACTGTGGTCCTGCAGCGATTAGGCATCGAGACGGTGGAGGATGCCCTCTGGACGGTGCCCTGGCGGTACGAAGATCGCTCGATCATGACCTCGATCGGTAAACTGGTCCCCGGGATGGAGGCTTCGGTTTGCGGGACGGTCGTGAAGAGCGAAGCCAAACGGACGAGGAATCGGCGCTTCACGGTTCTGGAAGTCTGTGTCGAGGATCAAACCGGACGCATGCAGGCCGTCTTCTTCAATCAACCCTACCTGGAACAGGTGTTAGCCGTCGGGAAGTCGATCATGATGAGCGGACGCGTGATCGCCGGCCGGCAGGGCTGGATGGTTCCACGAATGGACGTGGCCCAGTACGAGATCGTTGGTGAAGGGGCCGAGTCTACGCTGCATGTCGGTCGGATCGTGCCGATCTATCATGAAACGAAAGGCTGGAGTTCCCGCCAGATGCGGGTATTGATGAAGGGGTTGCTGGAGGAGTATGCCGCCGACCTGAAGGAGCATCTGCCTGTACCGGTGCGGGCCCGCCAGCGCCTGGTTCCCGTGCAAGAGGCGTTGCAAGAGGTCCATTTCCCACAGGCCGGAGCGGATTTGCGTCTGCTGGATCTGGGGAAGACTGCGGCCCATCGCCGGCTGGCGTTCGAAGAGTTGTTTCTCCTGCAACTTGCGTTGGCAGCCCGCCAGCGGTCAGTCCAGAGCGAGAAGAAGAACCTGCACTTCAATCCAAGAACCCCATTGCTGGAGAAGCTCAGGCGATTGCTCCCGTATCACCTGACGACCGCGCAGGATCAGGTGATCCGGGAAATTTTCCGCGACATGATTTCGTCGCGGCCGATGAATCGCCTGGTGCAAGGGGACGTCGGGTCGGGAAAAACCGTCGTCGCGTTGCATGCCATTGTGATGGCCTGCGGTTCGGGCTACCAGGCTGCACTCATGGCTCCGACGGAGATTCTGGCGGAACAGCACTATCGCAATCTGAGAGGGATGCTGGAGAACCTGGGCTTGAAAACGGTGCTGATTCGCGGCGGCGAGAAAGCAGCGGTAAAGAAGGCCCAGGCTGTGGAGCTTGCGTCGGGGCAGGTGCAAGTGGCCATCGGCACGCATGCGTTGATCCAGAAAGGCGTCACGTTCAAAAATCTGGGGATCGCGGTCGTCGACGAGCAGCATAAGTTCGGGGTTTTGCAGCGGAAGACGCTGATCGAGAAAGGGTACAAGCCGGATGTGCTCGTGCTGACGGCAACGCCGATTCCACGTACGCTGGCTATGACCGTCTATGGGGATCTCGACGTCTCGATCATACATGCGCTGCCGCCGGGACGAAAACCGGTTCGGACGTTTCTCTTCGGCGAAGCACAGCGGCGGCGGGCGTATCAGATTCTGCGGGACGAATTGCGGGACAAAAGGCAAGCCTATGTGGTCTATCCGCTCGTCGAGGAATCGGAAAAAGTCGATCTGCAAGCGGCCATTCAAGGAGCAGAGTTACTACAGAATGGCGAATTCAAAGACTTTCGCGTCGGTGTGCTGCACGGGCGCATGAAGCCGGCGGAAAAGGAAGCGGTCATGGCCGACTTCAAAGCCGGCAAGATCCAACTGCTCGTGGCGACGACGGTCATCGAGGTCGGCGTCGATGTGCCCAATGCGACCATTATGATGATCGAACATGCCGAGCGCTTCGGGTTAGCGCAGTTGCATCAATTGCGCGGGCGGGTGGGGCGGGCCGGACATCAATCCTATTGCCTGCTCATGGCCTCAGGAATGGAAAGGGGTAAGGGGGTAAAGGGACAAGGAGGTAATAGTACGGCTCTCCCCCCCTATCCCTCTACCCCGTCCTCCTCGTCGATGTCCACGGCGAAAGAACGGCTTGAGGCGCTGGTGCAGTCGAACGACGGGTTTGTGATCGCGGAGGAAGATTTGCGCATCAGGGGGCCCGGCGAGTTTTTCGGCTTTCGCCAATGGGGCATGCCGGAGTTTCGCGTGGCCAGCATCGTGAGAGACGGCGACCTGCTTCAGCAGGCCAGGCTTGAGGCCTTCTCGCTGCTCAAGCAGGACCCTCACTTGAGCGCGCCGGGCCATCAAGGGTTGCGAGAGGCCATGCTGCGGAAATGGGAGAAGAAGTTGGATCTGGGATCGGTCAGTTAATTGGTGCGGGCCCTATCATCGACCAGGCACCCAATCGTCCTCGCACCCCGTCCGGTGTGGGGCCCCGCTGCGGGCGCTTGGTGAACAGCGCGTCTCGGCGCGGCATGGGTCGGGAGGGTGAGAAAGTTGCCCGGTTGATGCCACCTGCTTTGTAGAAATGACCGATCCCTGTGGGTGAGAGAGGGTAGGAGAAGATGGGATTACTGCAACGACTGAAGCATGATTTGAAAACGGGACTGGCGACGCTGCGGTTGGGGACGGCGCAGGCGGCGAATCGAGCCCTTGAAGAAACGGAGCTGCTCCGCTTGCGTCTGGAGATCAGGAAGATCGAGACGCAACTGGGAGAGCTCTATCGCGATGTCGGCGAGCGGGCGGTCAGTCTGCGCGAAGCCGGCGAAACGGTGGAGCGCGTCCTGTACGATGAAGAGATCAGTCGGCTGGTGAAAGAGATCCATCGGCTGAAAGACGCGGGCAAGAAGCTTGAAGCTGAAATGGAGGAAGTCAGGAATATCGAATGAGCATGAATCGTTTCGCCGGTATCGATATCGGCACCCTCACCTGCCGGTTGTTGATCGCAGAACTCCCGTCCAATGGTCCGCTCAATGAGCTGTGTTCAGAGCGTCGCATCCTTCGACTGGGCGAAGGCGTCGACCGGACTAAACGACTCAGTTCAGCTGCGATGGATCGGGTAATTCAATGCCTGCGAGAGTGGCGGGAGCTTATCAACGGCTATCATGTCGACTCCTGTGCCGTTGTGGCAACCAACGCCGTGCGTGATGCAGCGAATCGCCGGGAATTTGTGGATCGGGTCA
>DATGEA010000430.1:0-9729 GCA_035310605.1 Nitrospira sp.
ACATGGGTGAACTTGTCATGCTGCAGAGTCTGCTCGAAGGGAGCGGGATCGAATACGTGATCCGTCATGCGCATGTGAGCAGTCTGTATCCCGGGGTTCCGGCGCTCAATTCGCACGTGATGGTTGAGGAGGAAGATTACCCGCGCGCCGAACTGCTTCTCCAGCGCCTCCGGGTCGACGTGCGAGAGGTATCGGGAGAGGCGTAGGTTCGCCTAGCCTTGCGATTTTGGTGTATGCGGATTCGACGGAGTCTTCACAGGCAGGCGTTCGCCTGACCCTTGGAACCATCCTCCGATGAGAGAACCCTCTTCGAAATACAGATAGCGGTGTTTTACCACCGAGGTGCTTTCCCAATCTTCATAGATCCACTCTTCCTGGCGAATCCCGTCTTTCGTGAACGTCGTGTTGATCGTCTGCGGTCCTCCCCAGGATTGCAGCACCTGTTCTTTTGACATCCCGACCATCACCCGGTGCTCCGCAATATGCTTCTCGAAATTCGGGTCTCGCAATTGGGCGATCAGGGGCCAGACGACCATCAGCATGACGAACAGGATCAGCCCCGCGTAAATGGTGAGGCGGACCGGTCGTTGGCGAATAAACGGGATCTCTTCGTCAGGGGAGACCGCGGTATTGGTGGTGAGGGAGGTCATCTTTTCCATGTATTCATAAATGTCCTGGCGCATCGTAGCAACCCTCCTTCGAGGGCGTCAAGCGCCGGCGACCGATTTGTCTTGATGAATCAATGGGATCTGATTCATGCGCTATACTTACTCTTATGGTGGTTCTTATCTCGCACAGAAGGATGCGTCAATGGTTGCCGTACCTCGCTGGATCCCTGCTGTTTGGAATCGGAAGCCTCTTCCTCGACGGGTATCTGTGGGCAAAACCCCTCTACTCCTATCGCGATGAGCAAGGGACGAATGTTATCACAGACAACTTCGATCGTATTCCTTCACGTTACCGTGCGAAAGTCGTCACCATCGAGCAGGAAGCTGATTCTTCGATCGATCCCTCCGCGCTCTCTCACGGCGTGGGCGGTTTGCTGAAGGAGGTTGACGCATCGGTCGGAGGAACGACGATCAACGTGCCCGGCCTGTCTCGTTACCAGTCGCACGCGCTCACCATAGCCTGTTTGTTGGCGCTCGTGTTTCTTCTGCTTCGGAGATTCAGTCGCAGTCAGGCGATACGTTTTCTATCGCTCTGGGGCTTAATCATGCTCGGACTCGTCACCCCCGTGATCCTTTACTTCTCTCAGAATGGCCCGCTCGATACGCTCCGGGGACAAGCTTCTCAGATTCAAACCAAACAATTGGACCATCTGAAGCAGGCCCAATAGGTTGCCTCAGCCTGACCCTTTTCCCCGACGTTCAGTCAGCGTACTTGGGTAAAGGAATTTTCTTGGACTGAGCCGGCGGGGGTGCAAGCTGTTGCTGTGAGAATTCCGCGGAATAGGGGTTCATGATGGGATCGTGCGTGTGTTTCTGCCGGCGTTTCACAAGGTCGATGCTCTGGGTGCTGATCTCCATTCGATCGATGAGCGACTTCGTCGTCAAGGGATCAGGCAGGCCTTGGAGTGAAAACAACTGGTAGGCAAGGGTCCAGTCAAGTGAGTCCTTTGCTGCCTCTCTGACGATAAATCTGGCCTGCGCGGATGCTTCGCCTTTGAACAGCAGCACCCAGATATTGGATCGAAACGAGGGAGAGGCGGAATCCTCTGACGGCCGAAATTCCGGGACCAACGAAGGGATCCGGCTGATTGGAACCGGCGGAGAAAATTCGATATCGACGAGCCGGACAAAGAGAGGGCGATCCTCGTTATGATCGTTGGGGTCTACCGTATAGCTGAATGAATAGCGGACGTCGATACCGTCGCGTTTGAAGTTGTAAACATCCTCGCCATTCTCGGGAGATACCAGCTTCCGGAAATACTTATTCCAATCGGCAATCGCATAGTAGGTGAAGACCCGCAACGCCGATTTCCGGTCCCGAACGGCCTGCGGCATTCCCATCTTGTCGTGAAGCTCCTGCTGCGTCAGACCGAGGAATCCGTCTTCGAAGTACGGCGCGGCCGGAAGCGAAGCGGGCATCAGGCAAAGGACGCCAACGAGGAGAAGAACGGTCAACAAGCAGATACGCTGTGGATGGTTGCGCAGGAGCAAGGCGTCTCTCCAGGCGTTGGGCCATCGTATCGGCGCAGTGCCTTCCTGTCAAGGTATGACGGGCGGGATTGGTTGCCGGTCGGGACACTTATCAGTATGATGGCACACACAGAGGGTTAAAACAGGCATCGGAGGCGGAAAAACGTGACAGTGCTGGGAAAATTGCTGCGGGAACGGATTGTAATCCTGGACGGAGCTATGGGGACCATGATCCAGCAGCGTAAGCTGGATGAATCGGCTTTCCGCGGCGAGCGGTTCAAGGATTGGAAGAAAGATCTCAAAGGACACAACGATCTGCTGAACATCACTCAGCCCGCCATTATTGAGGATATTCATCGCCAATATCTCGAGGCCGGGGCCGATATCGTCGAAACGAACACCTTCAACTCCCAGGCGATCTCATTGGCGGACTACCACATGGAGAATCTGGGGTACGAGCTGTCTAAGGCGGGGGCGGAATGCGCCAAGCGGGCGGTCGTAACCGTTCAATCCGCGCAGCCCGGTCGACAGTGTTTCGTGGCGGGGGCCATCGGGCCGACGACGAAAACGTCCTCGATTTCGACGGACGTGAATAATCCGGCAGCGCGCGGAACGACCTACGAAGCGCTGGTATCGGCATATAGCGAACAGGTTCGCGGCCTTCTTGATGGCGGCGTGGACCTCCTATTGGTCGAGACCATCTTCGATACGTTGAATGCCAAGGCCGCGTTCTTTGCAATTCTGGGGGGATTCGAACGGGGCTGGCGGCGCGTGCCCATCATGGCCTCCGTAACGTTTATCCAGGCCGGCAGCAATCGTGGTGTCACAGGCCAGACCGTGGAAGCCTTCTGGAATTCGATCTCCCACGTGCCGCTCCTGAGCGTTGGAATGAACTGCGCGTTGGGGCCGAAGGAAATGAGGCCACTCGTAGAGGAATTGTCGCAGATCGCACCTGTCTATGTGAGTGCGCATCCCAATGCGGGCTTGCCGAATCCATTACTGCCCACGGGCTTTCCCGAGACGCCTGATACACTCGCGCCACAGTTGCGTGAATGGGCTCAGAACGGCTGGCTCAATATTGTCGGGGGCTGCTGCGGTACGACCCCCCCCCATATCAAAATGATTGCGGATGCCGTGCGCGGAATCGAACCGCGACCGATTCCATCGGTCGAGCCCTATACCCGTCTGAGTGGTCTGGAAGCGTTGACGCTTCGGCCTGAATCGAATTTTGTAAATATCGGCGAGCGGACGAACGTGACCGGCTCTCCGGCATTTGCCAAGCTTATCCTGGCCGGCGATTACGAGGCGGCGCTGTCGGTCGCGCGCCAGCAAGTCGAGGGTGGGGCGCAGATCATCGACATCAATATGGATGAAGGCATGCTGGATTCCAAGGCGGCGATGGAGAAGTTTCTCCGTCTCATCGCCTCGGAACCGGATATTTGCAGAGTGCCGATCATGGTCGACAGTTCCAAATGGGAAGTGCTGGAGACGGGTTTGAGAAATATTCAGGGGAAAGCCGTCGTCAACAGCATCAGCCTCAAGGAGGGCGAAAAGAAGTTCATCGAGCAGGCGACTCTGATCCGGCGGTACGGGGCGGCGGTCGTCGTGATGGCGTTTGACGAGCAGGGGCAGGCGGATACGTTGGAGCGAAAGCAGGAGATCTGCTCCAGATCGTACAAGATCCTGACGGAACGGGTCGGCGTTCCTCCGCAAGATATCATCTTCGATCCGAATGTGCTGACGGTTGCGACGGGGATCGAGGAACACAACAGCTACGCGGTGAATTTCATCGAGGCGACGCGCTGGATCAAGGATCATCTTCCGAACGCGAAAGTCAGCGGTGGCATCAGCAACATTTCTTTTTCGTTCCGCGGAAATAACGTGGTCCGTGAAGCAATGCACGCAGCGTTTCTCTATCACGCCATCAAGGCCGGACTCGACATGGGTATTGTCAATGCCGGGCAACTCGCGGTGTATGAGGAAATTCCCAAGGACCTCTTGGAGCTGGTCGAAGATGTACTACTGAATCGCCGGCCGGATGCCACGGAACGGTTGGTGAGTTTTGCCGAAACGGTGAAGCAGAAGGGCAAAGTCGTTGCAAAAGACGACGAATGGCGCAACGGCACGGTCGAAGAGCGGCTGTCTCATGCCCTCGTTAAGGGCATCACGGACTATATCGACCAGGATACGGAAGAAGCGCGTCAGAAGTATCCCAAACCGCTTGCCGTGATCGAGGGGCCGTTGATGGCCGGAATGAATATCGTCGGAGACCTGTTCGGATCCGGTAAGATGTTTTTGCCGCAAGTGGTGAAGAGCGCCCGCGTGATGAAGAAGTCCGTGGCCTATCTTATGCCCTTCATGGAGGAAGAGAAAAAACGCCTGGGCGGCTATCAGGCGCAAGGGAGGGTCCTGCTCGCGACGGTCAAAGGCGACGTGCATGACATCGGCAAGAACATCGTCGGAGTCGTGCTGGGATGCAACAATTACGAGGTTATCGATCTCGGCGTGATGGTCCCCTGCGAAAAAATTCTTGCGGCCGCGAAAGAGCAGAAGGTCGATGTCATCGGGCTGAGTGGATTAATCACCCCATCGCTCGATGAAATGGTGCATGTGGCCAAAGAAATGACGCGAGAGGGCTTCGACGTCCCGTTGTTGATCGGAGGCGCCACCACGAGCAAAGCGCACACGGCGGTGAAGATCGCGCCCTCATACGAACCTTCTGTCATTCATGTGCTGGATGCGTCGCGAGCTGTGGGGGTCGTCGGCAATCTGCTGAATGTGGAGCAGAAACCAGTTTTTGTGCGGCAGGTTCGGGAGGATTACGGTCGCGTCAGGCAGGCTCATCAGGATCGCGGGGTCAAACCGGTTCTCACGCTGGATCAGGCCCGTTCGCGTCGCTTCGTCTGCGATTGGGCGGCTGTCGATATCCCTGAGCCGGCATTTCTTGGTTCCCGCGTCATCAGCGACCAGTCCCTTACCGAGCTGGTTCCATACATTGATTGGTCGCCGTTTTTCCATACTTGGGAACTGAAGGGGCGCTATCCCACAATCTTCGAGGACGCCACGATCGGACCGAGGGCAAAGGAACTATTCGATGATGCTCAGCAACTGCTCAAACGGATCATTGCAGAGCGATTGTTAACGGCGAAAGGCGTGTATGGATTCTTTGCTGCATCCAGCCTGGGGGATGACATTGAACTTTATACGGATGCTTCCCGCACGACCGTGCTGACCACGATCCATACCCTGAGACAGCAATCGGTGAAGCCGGAGGGCCAGCCGAACCTGGCGTTGGCCGACTATGTGGCGCCGAAAGAATCGGGCCGGCGGGACTACATCGGGGTGTTTGCGGTGACTGCCGGAATCGGGCTCGATGAGCTGTGCCGGCGGTTCGACAAAGACCATGACGATTACAACTCGATCATGGCCAAGGCGTTGGCCGATCGATTCGCCGAAGCCTTTGCCGAATATCTCCATAAACGGGTAAGGCAGGAGTGGGGGTACGGCACACAAGAGAAGCTGACCAGCGAAGAACTGATCCGGGAAAAATACAGGGGGATTCGTCCGGCTCCCGGGTATCCGGCATGCCCGGACCACACAGAAAAGCGGGCGCTCTTCGATCTCTTGCATGTCGAAAAGACCGCCGGCATCACATTGACCGAAAGCTTCGCCATGTTACCGGCAGCGGCCGTGAGCGGATTCTATTTTGCTCACGCGGAGGCGAAATATTTTGCCGTGGGGAAACTTGGGAAAGATCAGATTGAAGACTACGCCCGCCGGAAGCACCTGCCGCTCGCGACAATCGAGCGATGGCTCGCGCCGAATCTGAACTACGAACCAGCCTGATTTACGGCAAATGGAGGCGTTTAGGAGACTTCAGCCAGAAGTGGCTGACGGAGTGGTTTGCCGGTGGCGGCAACCAGCGCCGATTTGACCACCCGATAGCGTTCCTCAGCCCATCGATTGAACGCTTCAGAATCCTGAAACACCAAATCCCAGGCTTTGGCGGCATCAAGCATCAGCAACTGGTGTGGTAACCCGCTCCCGGGGAAATACACGACCAGGACGGCGGACTTTCCGGTCAGGCTGATGTCGGTGAAGACGTGCAGGACGGCGCCGTGGGGCAGCGAGACCTCGCGTGCGGCGGCTTCGACCAGCGGCTGGTACATACGATGGAGGAACTGCGCGGTCACTTCGTGGGCATTACTCGTCCCGAGCAGTCTCGGGTTAGGTGATTCACCGAATAAATTCTCGGTGAGATAGGTCGCGGCTTCCCATGTCGGCATCACACCGGAGGTGACCAGGGCTTCGCACAGATAAGCGATCCAGTTTCTCGTCACTCCCGGTTTCTTCATCGACGCAGTCTTTTTCGCCATGTTCGGCAGTCCTTTCGATGCCGCCGCGCGGGTTAATTGCAAAACAAGCCGGTGAGCGGAAACGACCGTACTGAATGATCGCAGTATACCGGTGAGCGAGGAACTGTCAATGAAATGAAGTATTCGAGCGTTAGGATTCGCGGGGAAGACCGTGAGGCGGGCGATCGGCATATTCTTCATGAATGCGCTTGATGTCGCCCAGTGATGCGAGGAAGACGTCGAGCAACTCGGGGTCGAAGTGCTCGCCCCGATGTTTACTCATCAGATCAACGGCGTGATCAAACGCAAAGGCGGGTTTATAGACGCGCGCGGTGGTGAGAGCGTCAAAGGCGTCCGCGATCGACGCGATGCGCCCTTCAATCGGAATGGCTTCGCCTTTCAACTTCCGGGGATAGCCGCTGCCGTCCCACCGTTCGTGGTGGGTCAGCGCGATGGTGGCCGCCACGTTCAGGATTTCGGCATCGGACCCGGCCAGGATGCGATAGCCGATTTCTGCATGCTGTGAAATGACGTTGAACTCGTCTTGCGTGAATTTGCCAGGTTTCAACAGGACGTGATCGGGCGTGCCAATCTTCCCGATGTCATGCATGGGGCTGGCGGTACGGATCAGATCGCAGCGTTCGCTGGAGAGACCGTACCGGCGAGCCAGCAGTTCGCAATAATGGCTCATGCGTTGAATGTGCTGGGCCGTGGCGCTGTCTCGATACTCCGCGGCAATGGCGAGGCGTTGGATCGTTTCTTCCCGCGAGAGCCGCAATTCCTTTTCGCTTCGCTCGAGCCATTCCAAGGCTTGCTGCAAGGCCATGGTTCTGGTTCTGACGACGTCTTCGAGATTTTCACGATGGAGGCGATTTTCCATTTCGAGGCGTCGGCGACGCAGGGCATTGGCGACGTTGATGAGGACTTCGTTCGATTCAAATGGCTTGATCACGTAGCCGAATGCCCCCATGTCCAGGGCGGCATTGGCCAGGACGGCGCTATCAAGTCCGGTGACCATGATCGCCGCAGTGTTGGGATGTTGATTCAAGATGCTACGGACGAGGTCCATTCCGGACTCGCCGGGCATGTTGACATCGCACAGCACCAATGCGAATGAGGTTTCTTCCAGCCGGAGACGGGCCTCTTTGGCATCCGCCGCCAACACGGTCTCGTAGCCGTGGGATTGCAGCATATAGCCCAGCAGGCGACGGATGGGTTCTTCGTCGTCGATGATCAGGACTCGCTTGAGATCCAGAAGGGCTTGCTGGCTGGGCCGATCGAGGAGCAGTGTCATGGGTGCAGTGGCTCTATCGGTTCGAAGGCGTTGCTGAAATCTGTTGATGGTCTATTGTGCCGGGCCGCTCTCAGTATCTGAAGAACTGTAGAACGGTCTGCAGCTTTTGTGCCACTAATTTACGATTTTCTGCTGGATTGTATGTGTCAAGTGAAGGAAAAATCTCCACGCCCCAGGTCCGAGAAATTGCTTACCTGCAGAACGGGTTGAGCCTCCTACGCGCACATCTGCCGGTCAGCCATGTGGTCTTGACATAGATCATCGGCCCAATTCTCGGTGTACAGAATTCGGCAAACGCCCACGACTTTGTGCAGTGACAGACCCGTCCCTCTGTGCCGCTCCGTGCCTGGCTCGTGTCGCACGGCAGGGCGGTTTCATTGCGCTTTGAGAAGGGGTTCACTATAATGCGCCGATTAACCGATAGGAGATGTTCATGAGCAGTGGAGCAGGATTACTTCGAGCGGACGGACGGCGGAAGGATCAGCTTCGCCCCGTCAAAGTGACGCGAAATTTCATCAAGCATGCGGAAGGGGCTGTTCTCATCGAAATGGGTGATACCAAAGTGATTTGTACCGCATCGGTGGAGGAAAAAGTCCCCCCGTTTCTGAAAGGTAGAGGGACCGGATGGGTCACGGCGGAGTATTCGATGCTTCCCCGTTCAACCCATGAGCGATCGCCGCGCGAAGCGGTCAAAGGCAAGCAGGGGGGGCGGACCTTGGAGATTCAGCGCCTGGTCGGGCGAGCCCTGCGAGCCGTCACGGACATGTCTCAACTGGGTGAACGATCGATCTGGATCGATTGCGACGTCATCCAGGCCGATGGGGGCACACGTACCGCCTCCATTACGGGATCGTTCATCGCGCTGGCGGACGCTCTGGCAACTTTAAAGACGCGTGGCCTGATCAAGAAGCGGCCGCTGACTGATTATCTTGCCGCGATCAGCGTAGGGAAGGTCGGGGGGGAAATTCTCGTCGATTTGGCCTATAGCGAAGACTCCATGGCGGAAGTGGACATGAACCTGGTGATGACCGGGAAGGGCCAGTTTGTGGAAGTGCAGGGAACGGCGGAGAAAACGCCCTTTGCCAAACAAGACATGGACGGATTTCTTGCCCATGGCTGGTCGGCGATTCAAACGTTGACGGCGCTACAAAAAGATCTGATCGGGGCCCTCGACTGACGCAAGAGATATGATTCACGAATTGGTCCTGGCAACGCGCAATCGACACAAAGGAGAAGAGTTGGCCGCGCTGCTTGGAGACTTGGGCATTCGCATCCATACGCTCGATGAATTTCCCGGTGTACCGGACGTGCTCGAAGACGGAAGCACCTGTGAAGCCAACGCAGTGAAAAAAGCCACAGAGATTGCCGCCGCCACTGGATTGCCGGCGGTTGCCGACGATACGGGCTTGGAGGTGGATGCCCTCAATGGGCGTCCCGGCGTGTACGCCGCCCGTTATGCCGGCGAGCATGCGACATACGAGGACAACTGGAGAAAGCTGCTTCGGGAGTTGTCGGGAGTGCCGCGTGAACGTCGGACTGCACGCTTCATGACCGTGGCCGCCATCGCGTTACCCTTGAACGGGGTGGAGATTGCGACAGGCCAACTTGAGGGCCTGATCGCCGAAGAGCCGGCAGGCTCACGAGGGTTCGGATACGATCCCGTGTTTTTCGTTCCTGAGTTGGGAAAAACATTGGCAGAACTGTCGGCTGATGAAAAGAACTGCATCAGTCATCGGGCGAAAGCTTTCATCCAGGCCAAAGACCTGTTACGATCGATCCACTCTCAGACCCAATCGTCGGGGCGTAGCGCAGCCCGGTAGCGCGCCTGCTTTGGGAGCAGGATGTCGGAGGTTCAAATCCTCTCGCCCCGACCAAACCGTCGCGAAGTGCTGAGTATTGAGTGCTGAGTGACGAGTCTCGGAATCGTTTCGAGCCATCTCCT
>DATGEA010000431.1:0-3336 GCA_035310605.1 Nitrospira sp.
CTTTCCATTCGGCCTGCACTAACCATCTGATGATTCGCCGGTGCGCACATACTTGTGGATCACAGGGAGTCTCCTCTCCCCGCCTTGCATGAGACTGGAAATTCACGACTCACAATTTCCCGTTCTGCTTCCAGCCAGTCCTCCACGGCACGGCCTTCTCGGCGGCCTCGCTGGACCTATAGCTCATAGGCCCGTGTGGTAATGCGCCCGTGCAGATCGTCGAACGAAGATCCCGATTGATGTACAGTCTTGCTGCTAGGGGCAGCAGTGCCGAGCTAGTTGACTACAATTGGGTGTGGCGCCCTCTGTCTTGCTTCTTGTGCTTTCTGCAGCTTCATAATGGTCCCCCTCCTTCCATCTGTATGGGTGTTTACGCGGACGCATGGACGTTCGCACGTTCACACATTGACGTGGTGACGGGCGTCGTATCGTGCGTGCTCGGGAAGGTGATCGCATACTGGCCGCGCGCCTTGGGACTCATCGTGAGCACCCCCTCTCGACTTACGCGATCGATGACAACGAAGACCTGGTTCCACGTGAGGTCGGGACATTCGAACACAATTTCATCAAGCACACTATCCGGTGACCGAACGATGATCTCTAGTACCGGATGATCCGTAAAGTTTTGGCTTGACATCTCTTCCTCTCTCGGTGAGATGCACGCATAACACATTTCCATGACAGAGCTAAATCATCGCTCAACCGCGCAACACGAGAGGTTCGTAGCTCTTTCGCCATCCTTGCATGCGGGAGAGGCGTTCCCGAACGCCCCCTCCCGCACGCAAACAGCACGCTACTCCTTGGGCCTCTGAGTCGTCTCAGCGACCGGCGGTTCATTTCTGGTGTTCGGCGCTTGGACGATGGGCAAGAGGCCAGCTCCCTCCTCTCTCAGCAACGTGGCATTATTGGGATCCTCAAGCGCCTGCACAATGTTCGCATTTTCAGACTCCGCCGCATCTCGAAGGGATTGATCATGGGTCAGATTCTGTCGCCCTGTGTCGTAGGCAAACTCCCCGCTAGACGGATACCCTGGGTGCTTCGGCAGCAGCGCCGGGTTCGCCAGGGCAAATCCGGTCATTCCAACAAACACGAGTCCTATGATCCCGATCGTAAAGAGTCTCATGATGAAACCACCCTTTGTTGAACACACCACCTTCTCCTCGGCAGAAGACGATCCCGATCCGTGACCGGGAGGTCGCCTACGCGAACCGACTCGATGACCGCCACCAGTTTCGTTCAGGTGACCCAATCTGCCCGGTTGACGGGCAGGCCACGCGTTACGTTTATTTCTGACTGGCACCCCGCTCACTCGCGGGCCGATTGGCCGGTTGCTGCTTCTCCATAGGTTGCTTATTGATCAACTGCTGACCTTGTGCAGCCGTGTCTGAATTCTCCTGCTGAAACATTTTCGGATCTGTTTTTGGTCCGTCGTTCCCAGCGGCGCTGGCACCGGCAGTCCCACGGTGTTTGCTCTTCATACTTTTCTTCGATGTGTTGGTGCTCTTTTCATTGAGGTCTTCTGCGGCGAGAGCCGCTCCGCCCCCGTGAGTCTGTTCAACGTTTTGTTCCAGCTCTTGTCGGGTGACGGGCTCGGGTTTCTCCTTTTTCATGCCCACTAACGCGTCATCTCGTTGACCCGGACCACTGTCACCTGGACTAAAGGCTCCTCCATCCCGTTGAATCTTTGCTGGCACGTTGTCTTTAGGATTATCCGAGGTCCCAGGCTGAACGCCCAGGATCTCCGCCAAGGCTCCCGTGGCCAGGAACAGACTCACACACGCAACACCACTCAAGACTTGTACCTTATTCATCACAGACCTCCTCGGAAGTAAAAGCATCAGTGCGCCATGCACCTCATGCTCCAGCAGGAAGATGTCCTGCGTTGATAAATTGTTACCGCTAACTATGAAAGCTATCATCGACAGCCATCTGTCGTCTGAGCAATAGTGGATAGGGTCGGCGCTTTTACCATCGTGTCTTCAACCTATGGCGTGGGTCCCTTGGCGCCTTGGGGATTGGACAGCGTGCCGGTGCCCAGCAACAGTGAGAGCGCCCCGTTGATCTCCCGCAACCTATTTCAGCGGCTGTAGTGGTTTCATGGACAGCGCATGGCCCTTATCCGTTACTTGGACCTCGACCCTGTCGCCGCTCTTGAAGACGCCTTCCATTCTCGTGGTCATGTCTATGTGCAGGCGGACATCGTGGCCGGTCGTATCATGCACCGTATAGAATTGCCCCTCAATTTTCAGCACGTCTCCTTTGACAGTCTTGGAGCCTGGTGCGGGCATGTCATTAGCTCCGTATGACACGGTTACCATCCCGACACTGCTGATCAGGGTGAACACGAGTACAGCGATTAGCTTCTTCATACTATCTCCTTCCAGTTAGTGAATAGTGTTAGTGTGATCCTCGCATGAATGTCGTCCATGGTGCGTCTCCGGATTGAGGCAGTCTGGTCACAATTGCTCCGTGTGGAAGAATTGATAAAGGGATTCTTCCGTTTCCACGAACATCGGCTTACGCTCTCATCGTTCGTCTCACACGTCACCCCTGGGGACTATCGCCGCTTCATCGGTGTGTTTGGCCAATGCGCGGGATCAACGGGCCGAAGATGTGTCCGCTCCGCCTTCATGGAACCGTTCTGCTGCATTGTTAACTACCGGCGCCTCAACCGGTATGCCTTGGACCCTCACACGTTCCTCCATCTTCTAACCCTCACGTTGGTGTCTATTTACTTTGGTCTGTCCGGTACAAAGGCGACGTCCGTTACCTTCTGTTCATCGTCCACCAAGAGCACGGCTACATCGCCTTTGGATAACGTCCCCAACCTCGGCTGAATGAGGGGACGCACCTGGTACGAGTGTTCTTTGCCGTCCTCGGTGCGAATGACAATGGTATTGTCCTTCAAGGGTTTCAGGATCACACCCGAGACCTGGGCGAGGTTGCCCTTGAGAGGAGATTTTTGTTGCCCGAGTTTGGCCGCCCGATGCACGGATTCCACACTCCCCATCGTCACGTCTACGATCTTATCCAACTCGTCGATGAGAAAAATGACATCGGCCCCGACGGGAATTGACGCCACTTTGCTTTTCGCGACCGGTCGAATGAGGTGAGACTCTTCTTTCCCATCCGTCGTACGAATCACTGCCTTATCGTGTCCGGTGGGCATCGCTTCGACGAGTTGCCCTCGAACCACACGATGGTGGCTGGCCTCACCGGCTTTATGCATATCGACCAGCAGATTTTGATCATTGAGGGTGATCTCGACGAGATCTCCCACTTTGAGTTCCGGCAACCCCTTATCTTTTCGCACGTTCATGGGGAGGTACCGCGGCT
>DATGEA010000432.1:0-24033 GCA_035310605.1 Nitrospira sp.
TCCAATTGCTTCCGGAGCCTGAAGCGATGGGACTGTTGGCGCTGATGCTGTTGCACGATTCTCGCCGTGCGGCACGCACCTCACCGGCGGGAGACCTGATCCTGCTGGAGGATCAAGATCGCTCGTTGTGGAACCGTGATCAGATCACGGAGGGGGTTTCGCTGGTGCAACGGGCGTTGTCGTCGCGTCGTGTCGGACCGTATACGATTCAGGCCGCGATCGCAGCGGTCCATGCCGAAGCCCCGATCGCTGCCGGAACCGACTGGGCCAGGATCGTCGGACTCTATGATCTGTTGATGCGGGCCAGTCCCTCGCCGGTCGTCGAGCTGAATCGTGCAGTCGCGGTGGCCATGCGCGACGGTCCATTGGTCGGGCTTGGGCTCATCGACGCCATCCTTGCGCGGGGCGATCTGGAACATTATCACCTGGCGCACGCGGCGCGGGCTGATTTCTGCCGCCGACTCGGGCGAACAAAAGACGCCCGGGCGTCCTATGCGCGGGCTCTGAGCCTAACGCAGCAAGAGCCGGAACAACGGTTTCTGAAGCGACGGCTGAACGAGTTGCCGGACTGACCCGATCTGTTCCATCCGCCTGATGGCCGCGAGGGGAGACCCGTGAAGCCACGAATCAAACTCATCACTCTCGTTTTGTGAGACGAGGAGGCTGAGACAGCGCAGCGGACCCGGCTATTTCGGCCTGAAGGGAACCGCTGTCGATTTTGGCCTATGTGAACGACTATGTGATGTGAAGGGCCTGTCGGTTGCCGCTTGCCAAGTTCCAAGCCTTCGAGTGACACATGGGGGTTCCGTTTCCATCCCGCCGGGCCGGTTTGATCTTGCGGAAGCCATCGATCCAGGGAGATACTGCCTTCATTATGGACCAGTCGGAACTGCAGCAGCTGGACTTCCCGCTTAAGCACCGTGCCTTGCTGGAGGTGACGGAAGCAATTGCTGCACATCGTGACCTGCACGGGCTCTTTCGAGACCTCGCCCTTCGCCTTCCGCAGGTTGTACACGTCAATTTCGTCGCGTTGTCCTTACACGACCCCCCGCGGAACGTGATGCGACTGCAGACCATTCAGGCGAACGTGCCGGCCGATCTGGTTGGCGGTCACGAGGATCTGGTGGACCACACGCCCGCCGGATTTGTCTGGCGTACGCAACAACCGCTGCTTGTCCCGGACCTGGATGCGGAGGCCCGCTGGCCGAATGTCACTCAGCGGATGAAGGATGACGGCACGAAGTCGTTCTGCATGGTGCCATTGACCACGGCCGTGCGACGGTTGGGGGCCATGGGATTTTCGAGCTTGCGGATAGAGGCCTACAGCGAGGCGGACCTCGAATTCCTCCAGCAGGTCGGTAAACAGGTCGCCGTCGCGGTGGACAATGTGCTCCATCATCAAGACCTGATCCGGGAACGGGACCGGTTGCGTCTTCTACTGGAAGTGTCCGAGTCGATTGCGTCCCACCGCGATCTGGGCGAACTGGTTCAGGATCTTGCCAGACGGCTTCCTCAGGTCGTCCCGTTCGATTACATCAACGTGGTCTTGCATGAGCCCGCGCGCGATGTCATGCGTCTGTGGCTCTTAGTGACTTCGCAACCCAGCACGATCAGCCCGGGCCTGGAAACGCCCGTGAATGAATCTCCGGGAGGATTGGTGTGGCAAACGCAACAGCCAATGACCGTGAACGATATCACGCAAGAGCGCCGCTTTCCGAAGCTGATGTCCATGCTGCGCGAGAACGGCGTCCAGTCTTTCTGCGTGGTGCCGCTCACGACGGCGCATCGTCGGCTCGGCGCCATGGGGTTCGGGAGTTTACAGCGGAGGGACTATCAGGCAGTCGATCTCGACTTCATGCAGCAAGTGGCAAAGCAGGTCGCGGTCGCGGTGGATAACGCCCTCAACTCAGGGTCCGCCCTGGCCTACCAAGAACAATTGGCGCGGGAACGCGACCGCCAGCGTGTGTTGCTCGAAGTGAACAATGCCGTCGTGTCCCATTTAGGTCTGGATGAGCTGTTCAAGGCTGCGAGCGCCTGCCTCAGGACGGTTATCCGACACGACGGATCCAGCCTGCTGCTTTACGATACTGACACTCGCGAATGGCGCATCCATGTCCTGGACTTTGCGAACAACGAGAGTTTCGTCGAGCAAGGCCGGACGAAACCGGAGGAACGGTCGCCGTGCAGCGTGGCGATGGCGATGGGGAAGCCCGCACTGTTCCGCGAACGGGACCTGAAAGAGATGGCCGCGGATTCGGAGATTGCGAAGGGCTTGCTGGACCACGGGGTGAAATCATTCTGTACGGTTCCGCTCCAGTCCCATAATCGCACCTTGGGAGCCTTGAACGTCGGTCGCCGGCAGGACGGCGGATTCTCCACGGAGGATGTCGAACTGCTGAGCCAGGTCGCGCAACAGATTGCGATCGCGGTCGAGAACGCGTTGGCGTACAAGCAGATTGCGCAACTCAAAGATAAGTTGGCGGAGGAGAAGCTGTATCTCGAGGAGGAAATCCAGACGGAGTACAACTTCGAGGAAATCGTCGGAGAGAGTCAGGCTCTCAAACGCGTGCTCAAAGAGGTTGAGACCGTCGCCTGGACGGATTCCACGGTGTTGATTCTGGGAGAAACCGGCAGCGGTAAAGAGCTGATCGCCCGGGCGTTGCACAACCTCAGCGAGCGGCGGGACCGGACGTTCGTCAAACTGAATTGCGCCGCGATACCGACGGGTCTCCTGGAAAGCGAGCTGTTTGGACATGAAAAGGGCGCCTTCACCGGCGCCATCGCGACGAAGGTCGGCCGGTTCGAGCTGGCGGACCGCGGGACCATCTTCCTCGACGAGGTGGGGGAAATCCCCCTGGAGTTACAAGTCAAACTGCTGCGCGTGCTGCAGGAGCAGGAGTTCGAGCGATTGGGCGGCACACGCACGATGCGCGTGAACGTCCGCGTTCTCGCCGCGACGAATCGTGATCTGGCGCTGCTCGTGGAGGAGCAGAAGTTCCGGAGCGACCTGTACTATCGACTCAAGGTGTTTCCGATTCTGGTTCCCCCGCTGAGAGAGCGCGCCCAGGACATTCCCGTCCTCGTCCGCCACTTCGTCCAGAAATTCGCCGGGCGGATGAAGAAACGCATCGAGACCGTTCCGGCTCGCGCGATGGAGGCGTTGCAGGTCTATTCGTGGCCTGGCAACATCCGGGAACTGGAAAACTTTATCGAGCGCGCCGTTATCCTGACACAGGGGACCGCCCTCTTCGTCCCCCTCTCCGAATTGAAATCGGCGCCGGGCGCAGCGGCGAACTCGTTGAACGCGACCTTGGAGCAGGCCGAACGGGATCATATTCTCAAGGCTCTCAATGAATGCAACTGGGTGATCGGCGGCCCCACCGGGGCTGCGATCAGACTCGGCATGAAACGCACTACCCTCCAGTCCAAGATTCAGAAACTCGGCATTATCCGCAAGAAGTAGCGCCGAGGTTTCGGCAGGTGCCGAAACCTCGGCAGTCTCATCTCACTCAATCCCGTATATCTCTTTCGCCCCCATCCATGGGATTGTTCAAGAATTCCCATTCAATCAAGCAGTTATCTCTCGCGCGAACGAGGAATAGGTCTTCCGTTCCCTCGTCTGAGCAGAGGAACGGCTGTTGCTCTGCATACCATTATAGAGATGAAGCCGGTCGTCATGACTCGCGGCGGTTGTCGGTCAGTTTGGTTGGTGATTGGGATGGTTCGGACAGGATGTCATTCGCGTCATTCGAGCATTTCAGTTGTGCAGCATGAGGTGCCCCATGAAGTCGGCCCCGGGAAAATGTAAGACCTCGATCGAAGTCCCTATTCGTAGACGCTCGGGAGGGCGTCGCGCATGAATCGTCCCCGTTGGATCGGATCCGCTTTCCTGCTCGTGACGGTGATCTCCGCCGGTGTCGGCCTGGCCGCGTGGAAATATGCGGTGATACAGGACGGCGCTGCAGCTTCGGCAAACCACCAGGAGCCGATGGAATCGGTCACGGTTGCTGTCGCCGAGGAGCGCGAATACCGCCAGAGCACGATTTCCATAGGGACGGTCCTGGCCTTGCGTTCGATCACATTGCGCAACGAACTCGCCGGCACGGTCCGCCAGGTCGGACTCACACCAGGGCAGATCGTCGAGGCCGGCGCTGTGCTCGTTGCGCTCGACGTTTCCGTCGAGGAAGCCGAGTTGAAGGCTCAGCAGGCTCAGGCGGTGTTGGCGAAGACGGTGCTCGCACGCCGGGAGCACTTGAGTCGGGACCTTGCGACGGCCCAGGAGGAGGTGGATCGTGCGCGTGCTGACTTGGATGTGGCGCTGGCCCAGATTGCCCGGACCAAGGCGATCATCGCCCGCAAGATCATCCGCGCGCCCTTCCGGGCGCGGGTCGGCCTGGCGGACATCCATCCCGGCCAGTACCTCAACGAGGGCATGCAACTGACGACACTGCAAGGGGTCGACGAGGCGGCGCACGTGGATTTCACGGTTGCGCAGCAGGTTGCCGCGGACTTGCGCGAGGGCGAGAGTGTGGAGGTGCTCGCCGCAGGCGAATCCTCCGCGATCCGGGCCAAGATCGTCGCGATTGACGCTCGCGTCGATCCGGCCACACGCAACGCCACGGTACGCGCAAGGATTGAACGCGCTGCGGACGCGCCCTCGCCCGGAGCCTCGGTTCGCGTCCGGGTTCCCAACGGTCCGCCCCGCAGGGCTGTCGCGATCCCGGTAAGTGCCTTGCGAAAAGGGCCGGGAGGCGACCTGGTATTCGTCATTGAAACGGACAAGGCCGGCAAGAGTCGAGCCTACCTGCGACAGGTCGAAAGCGGGGTGATGCTCGGCGACGAGGTTGTGACCTACGCCGGACTGACTGCCGGCGAGCGGGTGGCCGCTTCCGGGTCTTTCAAGCTGCGCGACGGGGTTCTCGTCGCGGTTGCAGGAGACCGCGAGGGCTTGCAGGGACAGAAACAGGTTCTCAGTCAACGCTGAACATGCAGCGAAGGTGCTCAGAACAAGGACATCCCGATGCGTTCGTTCACTGATATCTTCATCAAGCACCCGGTTCTGGCCGTGGTCGTCAACCTCGTGATCCTGCTCGTGGGGTGGCGTGCGCTGACGACGCTACCGGTGCAGCAATATCCAAAAATCGAGAGTTCGTCGGTGGTCATCACGACGATCTACTACGGAGCGAGCGCCGAGACCGTTCGCGGATTCCTGACCACGCCGATCGAACGCGTGGTATCGGCGATCAGCGGTGTGGACTATCTTGAGTCGACCAGCAGGGCGGGTGTCAGCAGCGTCACCGTGCACCTCAAGCTGAACCATAGCAGCACGGCAGCCCTGGCTGAGGTTACGGCCCGGCTCCAGCAGGTCCGTTCGGAACTCCCTCAGGAGGCGGAGCCGCCGGTGGTTGAGGTGCAACGCGCCGATCGTCCATATGCCTCCTTCTATCTCAGCTTTACGTCAACGGAACGGAGCGTGCCGGCGGTCACCGACTGGCTGCTCCGGACGTTGCAGCCACAACTGGCCACGTTGCCGGGAGTTCAACGCGTGACGATCGAGGGCGGGCGGCAGATCGCCATGCGCGTCTGGATCGACCCGGACCGCCTGGCGGTGTTCAATCTTTCCCCCGGCGATGTGCAGGCAGCGCTCCGGCGGAACAACTACCTCGCCGCCGTCGGCCGGACGAAAGGCAATCTCGTGCAGGTCAACCTGCTTGCGAACACCGATTTGCGTTCTGCCGACGAGTTTGAAAACCTGATCGTCGCCGACCGCGGCGGCGCCATCGTGCGGTTGAGCGATGTGGCGCGGGTCGAACTGGGAGCGGAGGAAGCCGAGATGGTCGCGAAGTACGGCGCCAAGGAGGGTGTCTACCTCGGCGTCTGGCCGTTGGTCGGCTCAAACGAGATCGAGGTCGCCCGGCGGCTGCGCGACGAAATGGAGCGACTGCGGCCCACGCTTCCCAAAGACATCGACATGCGGCTCGTGTGGGACGGCACGATGTTCATGAGGAATGCGTTGGAAGAGATTACGAAGACACTTGCGGAGACGATCGGAATTGTCGGGCTTGCGGTGTTCCTGTTCATGGGATCCGTGCGCACCGCACTGGTGCCGCTGCTCGCAATGCCGGTTTCACTTATCGGCGCGGCGATCGTGATGCTCGTGTTCGGGTTCAGCTTAAACCTCCTGACGATCCTGGCGATCGTCCTTTCAGTCGGCCTCGTCGTGGACGATGCGATTGTCGTCGTGGAAAACGTCGAGCGGCACGTGCGCGAGGGCAAGTCGCGGATCGACGCGGCGCTGATCGGAGCGAGGGAGCTCCTCAGCCCGATCATCGCGATGACGATCACGCTGGCCACGGTCTATGCCCCGATCGGTTTCCAGGGCGGCTTGACCGGTTCGCTGTTCCTTGAATTCGCCATCACCCTCGCGGCCGCCGTGGTTGTGTCGGGAATCGTCGCGTTGACGCTTTCCCCGGTCATGAGCTCGCGATTCGTGCATCCGCAGGGTAAGGAAGGCCGGCTGACCGCGCTGATCAACAGGGGCTTCGGGCTCGTGCGCCGCGCGTATGCCCGACTCCTCGACGGCGCGCTGGAGATGCCCTGGACCATCGTTGCGGCATCGCTGCTGATTATGGTCGCCGCTTTGCCGTTATACATGTTCTCGCGCCAGGAACTTGCGCCGGTGGAGGACCAGAGTCACATCAGTCTCTTTTTCGAGGCGTCGCCCGACTCCACGGTGGCTGCGACCAATCGCGAACATCTCAAGATTGTCAGGGCACTCACGGCGTTTCCGGAAACGGACTTCACATGGTCGCTGACCTCGTCATGGGGAGGATTCGGCGGACTGGTCGCAAAGGACTGGAAAGTGCGCCCCCGCTCGACCGAGCAGCTGTTCGGCGAGGTGTACGGCGCCGTGTCGCAGGTGCCGGGCCTTCGGGTCTTCCCGCGTCTGGATCCGCCTTTGCCCACTCCGGGTCAATATGACGTCGAGCTGGTGCTGCAAAGCGACGCGCCGGCGGAACAAATGCTCGAGACGGTCGGCGTCGTGCTCGCGGCGGGCTGGCGGAGCGGGAAGTTCCTGTACGTTGACACCGACCTGAAGATCGACCTACCTCAGGCGCGGGTCGTGCTCGATCGCGAGCGCCTCGCCGATCTCGGGCTCGATCTGGCCGGTGTCGGACAGGAGCTCGGGACGATGCTCGGCGGGGCATATGTGAACCGCTTCAACTTCTTCGATCGCAGTTATAAAGTAATCCCCCAACTCGGCGACGAAGACCGTGCCACCGTAGGCCCCTTGCTCGACCTCAAGATCAAGACTCCCGGCGGCCAACTCGTGCCGGTCTCGACGTTCACGCATATCGAGACGAGCACGGCGCCACGCACGTTGAACCGCTTTCAACAGCGCAATGCGGTGAGGATCTTCGGCGGCGTCAAGCCCGGCATTACGAAGGACGAGGGGTTGCGCGTTCTCGAAGCCGCCGCGGCGTCGGCGGGGGGACCGCGCGTCGTGCTGGACTACGCGGGAGAGTCACGGCAGATTCGCCGTGAGGGCTCGGCGCTCACCGGTACCCTCGGGTTCGCGATCGTGCTCATCTATTTGGTGCTCGCGGCCCAGTTTCACAGTTTTCGCGACCCGCTGATCGTTCTGCTGGGTTCGGTCCCGCTGGCGATCTCCGGCGCGCTGGCCGTCAGCTTCCTGGACCTTACCACGATTAACATCTACTCGCAGGTCGGGCTGATCACGCTGGTGGGGCTCATCGCGAAGAACGGCATCCTCATCGTCGAGTTCGCCAACACGCTGCAAGCTCGTGGTCTCTCCAAAGCGGCCGCGCTGCGCGAGGCGTCGTTGACCAGGCTGCGCCCGGTGCTGATGACATCGGCCGCCACCGTTTTCGGGCACCTCCCCCTGGTCCTGGTGTCCGGGCCGGGAGCCGAGGCGCGCAACAGCATCGGGATGGTCCTCGTCGCCGGCATGACCGTCGGCACACTGTTTACCCTGTTCGTCGTCCCGGTGTTCTACTCGCTCATCGCGTCTCAACATCAGCCGGGCATGGAACGCAACGAGATCGAGTACGAAGAACTTCCGGCTGCTGGGAGAGTGGGGGCGGCCCCGGCAATCGGGTGAGACCGGAACGGGGAGCGGATGACCACTCCCATTGTCATGCTGGCCTTGCTGATCGGGCCCTGTCTGGCTCCCCTCGCCATCTCGACCGTGACGCATCGCCCGTTCGATGGAGGATGCGTGGTCGCGGTCGGGCCGGCGCTCATGTTTATCTTCATGGGCGTCGGACAGTTCATCCAGACCGAACCCATGGCGCGAATGCTGCCTCCTTGGGTTCCTGCAAGAACGGCCGTCATCTATCTCACCGGAATCCTGGGGTTTGTCATGGCAGCCGGCTTTTTCATGCCAAAGTCCAGGCGGTTGACGAGCCCTGTGGCCGCCGCCGTGCTCATTGTCTTCTTCCCGGGCAATGTCTATGCAGCGATGCAACACATCCCGATGGGGGCCACACCTGGGGACCCCTGTACCTGCTCATTCAGGCGCCGGTTCAGTTCATCATGATCCTCCGGGTGTATTGGTTCACGATGCGATCGCTCAGTTTGCACTCTGGGAGTCAAGTTCTGAATTGGTAGTTCCGGACGAAGCTAATGACATGCAACATCATGTAACACTTTCAATTCTTAGCGTGAAATTCTCCCGGCCTGTGGGACTTGAAACACCCGATGTCGATTTGGAGCAATCAGGACGACTATCTGTTGTCACGAGAGAAAGGAACTTATGGCTCGAGAGCATTGCAGGGTCTTCTCCGTGGGACAGGATATCCTTGCAGTTCACAAGTTCCGTTCCTGCTCCCGCCATAGGCCATCTGCTTTTTCCCGAGCGACAAGAGGAGGTTCCTCATGAAGTACATGTTGCTGATCTACGGCGACGAGAACGGTTTGACTGAAGTCGAGCGGAAGGACTGTTATGTGGAATCCACGCAGCTCGCGCATGATCTTCACGCAAGCGGGCAGTACCTGGCTGCCAACCCGTTACACCCCACTGCAATGGCGACCAGCGTCAAGGTGCGCGACGGCAAACGGCTCGTGACCGACGGGCCGTTCGCTGAGACACGCGAACAATTGGGAGGCTATTTCCTCATCGAAGCCAAGAATGTGGACGAGGCGATCGCCGTTGCCGCACGGATCCCCATGGCCCGCAAGGGGACTGTTGAGGTCCGACCGGTTATAGAAATCTCTGGTCTGCCGAATCCGTAGCACCGAACGGGTTGCCGGAGTGAAACGGTACGCGCAAACATCTCGTCATCGGCTGGGTGCTTGTCGATTTGAGTGCAGCCGAACGACTATACGATGTCACGGGAGGCATCCTGATGAAGTACATGTTGCTGGTTCACCACGACGAAGAGGCGTTCGGCCAGTTCAGCGAAGCCAGACGGCAGGACATATTGAAAGAGTCCATCGATCTGACGCATCAACTCCACGCCAACGGACAATATCTGAGCGCGTCGCCGCTGCATCCGGCCTCGACGGCCGCCATCGTCCGGGTGCGCAATGGCAAACCGCTCGTGACCGACGGCCCTTTCATCGAGACCCGCGAGCAGGTTGCCGGCTATTTCCTGATCGAGGCCAAGGATCTTAACGAGGCCATCAGCATCGCATCTCGAGTTCCGGGGGCGCGCATCGGAACCGTCGAAGTGCGTCCCGTGAGAGAAGTTGCCGGATTGCCCGATGAGTAGTGTGATCCACCGGCGCGCGTGAATTGTCAGGAACTTGGGCTTTCGCTGAACTGTCGATTGTGAGGGGTCTCGTTCGACAAAGATGTATGGGGAGCATGCAGACACGTGCTCCTGTTTTCGCAGAGGGAGTATCATCGGATGCAACCAGTCACCCCATGCCTGTGGTTCGATAGTCACGCCGAAGAGGCGGCGAAGTTTTACGTTTCCATCTTTTCCTCCAGAAGCGGGGCGGCCAACGGCAAACCGGCTTCAACAATCCTGAGCATCGCTCGTTACGGAAAGGCAGGAGCACAGGTCTCCGGAAGACCGCAAGGGTCGGTCATGACCGTGACGTTCCAACTGGAGGGGCAGCAATTCATGGCGCTGAACGGAGGTCCGCAGTTCACGTTCTCGCCGGCCGTCTCGTTCATCGTGGACTGTCAAACGCAGGAGGATGTCGACGAGTTGTGGAAGAAACTCTCCGAAGGCGGCGAAGCGGGACAATGCGGCTGGCTCACGGACAAATATGGTGTGTCCTGGCAGATCGTTCCCACGTTGTTGAGCAAAATGATGCAAGACAAGGACCCGAAGAAACCGGAAAGAGTCATGCAGGCCTTGCTGCAAATGAGCAAACTTGACATCAAAAGCTTGAAGCGAGCCTTTGATGCAGACGTTTAGGAGACAACCGGCGATGAAGATGTCTGTCAATTTATCGGGTCGGAATCTCAGGAGCGGCCTTGAGTGAGAATGGATGGTTCTCATGCGATACATCGATGGTTTCGTCATACCGGTTCCCAAGAAAAACGTTCCGGCCTATCGCCGCATGGCTGCGAAGGCGGGCAAACTCTGGCGGGAGCACGGCGCCCTCGAGTATCGGGAATGTGTGAGTGACGATCTCAAGGTGAAGATCGGGATGCGGTTTCCCCGCATGGTCAAGCTGAAAAGCGGCCAGACTGTGGTTGTTTCGTGGATCCTGTACAAATCGCGGGCACACCGCGACCGCGTCAATGCCAAGGTCATGCAGGATCCGAGTATCAAGGCCATGTGCGACGAGAAGTCCATGCCCTTTGACCTCAAGCACATAGCCTACGGCGGTTTCACCGTGATGATCGACGCGTAGTGTGATCCTGGCGAGCGGCGGGCACACAGAAAGAAGAGGCACGATGCACTATATGCTGATGTGTTGTTTCAATGAGAAGGCGTGGGCGGCGCTGGCGGACGGCGAGAAGGATAGAATCATGCGGGAGTATGGAGCACTGATACAAAGCCTCGCGGAGCGCGGTCAGTTGCGCGGTGGCGGGCAGCTCCGCTCGACTTCATCAGCCACGACGGTACGCATGAAGAACGGCAAACCGATCCTTACCGATGGGCCGTTTGCGGAGACCAAAGAGCAGCTTGGCGGGTACCATCTGGTGGACTGCAAAAATCTGGACGAAGCGCTCTCCATCGCGAGACGTATTCCGACGCTCCCTGCGGGAGGCGCGATTGAAGTGCGCCCCTTTGAATCGTTCGATGGCAACAATATCCCGGCAGCCAAATGAATCGACAAGCCGGTGCTTGCTTCGATGCCGGTGCGGGCGCGCAAGCATCGTTCCGATGACGTTGGCATCAACCGACAACCATTGAATGGAGGAGGTTCCTATGCGTTCCAGATCGGTTTTCTTTACCTGTCTCGCTCTACTTGTGATCGCGACGCCCGTCATCGCGAAGGACAAGAAGCATGAGAAACAGATGGACCCCCAGGCGCTGATGGAGGTCTATATGAAACTGGCCACGCCCGGCGAGCCGCACAAGCTGTTCGCCGGCCTGGCCGGCAGTTGGACGACCCAGACCAAAGAATGGATGGAGCCCGGCAAGCCCCCGACGGAAGGGACCGGGTCCGCCGACTTGAAGATGCTGCTGGGCGGCCGCTTTCTCCAGCAGGAATACAACAGCACCATGATGGGCCAACCCTACACCGGAATGGGGATCACTGCGTATGACAACCTGAGGAAGAAGTATGTTTCGACATGGATCGATACCATGGGCACCGGGATTTTCACGATGGAAGGCACGGCCAGCGCCGACGGCAAGACCATCACGTTGAAGGGGCAGCACGCTGAACCGGGCGGAGGACAGATGACGCATCGCGCGGTCTGGAAGATTGTGGACGACAATACTCAGACGTTTGACATGTATGGGGCGCACGGCCACGGCAAAGAAACGAAGATGATGGAGATCGTCTATACGCGGAAGCCCTGATCAAGAAGAACCGGACCGCCGGGCTGAAGGAAGACCGCGTAGCTTATCGCAGATTCAAGACACGTATCTCGTGAAGAGTGAAGCGTATTTGATTCGGAAAGAAAGCTGATGGCTGAAAGCTGACTGCTGATGGCAATACAAACGTCGAGATACGAAATACCGGAGCGTGCTGCGAGTGAGGTTCAACGAGCCAAGGGGATCGGCGGTTAACTGAGAAAGGAGTGCGGTATGAGCAGCGTACGGTTACTGGTTGGAACACGCAAGGGCGCTTTCGTGCTGACCTCGGACGGGATGCGCAAACAATGGGACGTTAGCGGTCCTCACTTCGCGGGCTGGGAAATGTACCATCTCAAAAGCTCGCCCGTTGAGCCGAACCGCATCTATGCCTCGCAAACCAGCAGCTGGTTCGGCCAAATTATCCAGCGCTCGGATGACGGCGGAAAAACATGGAACCCGCCCGGCACCAAACCGGAGGATTTAATGGGTCCGGACGGCATGCCCAAGGGCGAGAGCAATATGTTCGTGTACGATACGTCCATGGAAACGGGGAAACCCCTCACCACGCATCAACACTACGACGGCACGCAGCGCCCCTGGGAATTCAAGCGGGTCTGGCATCTCGAACCCTCGCTGACCGATCCGGACACGGTCTACGCGGGAATCGAAGACGCGGCCTTGTTCCGCTCGACCGATGCCGGTCGGACCTGGCACGAACTTGCCGGTTTGCGCAGCGCAAAAGGACACCTCTGGCAACCGGGCGCCGGCGGGATGTGTTTGCATACGATCATGCTGGACCACAGCAACCCGCAGCGTATCTATGTTGCCATTTCGGCTGCCGGCACGTTCCGGTCCGACGACGCCGGCCAGACCTGGCGTCCGGCGAACCGCGGCCTGAAGTCCCAGTTTGAGCTGCCTGACCCGGATGCCGAAGTCGGTCACTGCGTCCACCGCATCGCGATGCACCCGTCGCGTCCGAACGTCCTGTTCATGCAGAAGCATTGGGACGTCATGCGGAGCGACGATGCCGGAGAATCATGGCACGAGATAAGCGGAAACCTGCCGACAGATTTCGGGTTTCCGATCGCCGTGCACGCGCATGAGCCGGAAACCATCTACGTGGTTCCGATCAAGAGCGACTCGGAGCATTTTCCTCCGGACGGAAGGCTGCGTGTGTACCGCAGCAGGACCGGCGGGAACGAGTGGGAAGCGCTTACGAAGGGGTTGCCGCAGCGGGACTGTTACGTGAACGTGTTGCGCGACGCGATGGCCGTGGACACGCTCGATCCCTGCGGTCTGTACTTCGGGACCACCGGCGGGCAGGTCTACGGGTCGTCCAATGGTGGAGACAGCTGGGAGCCGATCGTGCGCGATTTGCCGGCGGTCTTATCGGTGGAAGTCCAAATACTATGACGCCTGCTGAAAATGACGGCCAGCTTCGTTCCCAGCCGCGGCCCTCGCTGCGACGTACCGCACCGGGGTTGAGTTGATCCTGCAACTCGGGGTGGGCGGGTGAGAAGGGTATGCCTCACTCGCGTCGCTCCCTGCGGCCTCGCTGGACGCCCATTTGAGCAGCGGTTCAATCAAGATCTGGCATTGCTTAGATTACGAGGCGGAAAGACCATGATCCGAGTTGTGCTACCGGCACATTTGCGGACGCTGGCGCGTGTGAACGGGGAGGTCACGCTCGACGTCGAGGGTCCGGTTACGCAGCGCTCGGTCCTCGACGCGCTTGAAGGTCGATATCCCGTGTTACGGGGCACGATCCGCGATCACGTGACCCTCAATCGTCGGGCGTTCGTGAGGTTCTTTGCCTGCGAGGAGGACTTGTCCCATGAATCACCGGACGCACTGCTCCCTGCAGCCGTTGCGACGGGAGCTGAACCGTTCCTCATCGTGGGCGCCATGGCCGGCGGATAGCAGCCTGTTGAAACAGGCCCCCCCTTCAGTTTCGGGTCGATCCCAAGGGGCATGATGTGAGAAACGAGGGGGCAGCCCGGAATTGCGGCCGTGACCGCGGAACGGCGCGTCTTGGCGCGCCGGGGTCGGGCGGGTGGGAACGCCGGCCTTTTTGAACAGCCTGCGGGTGGCTCCGGCGGTACTGCCCAGAAAGCAGATCGTCCGGCATGTCGATTTCGCGTTGCTCAATCGACCAATAAGCACAGCTGGGCATCGCAGGGGAAAACCAGAAAGGAGGGTTGTCTATGCGATTCATGATTATTGTCAAAGCGACCAAGGATTCTGAAGCGGGCGTCATGCCGGAGGAGAAACTCATGGCCGAAATGGCGACGTACCATGAGGAACTGGCGAAGGCCGGCGTGCTGCTGGATGCCTCCGGGCTCCAGGCCAGTTCGGAGGGCTGGCGCATCCGGTACTCAGGCGGGACGCGCAAGGTGATCGACGGGCCCTTTGCCGAGACGAAGGAGATCATCGCAGGGTACACGCTCATTCAGGTGAAATCGAAAAAAGAGGCGCTTGAATGGACCAAGCGATTTCCTAATCCTGCCGGTGCCGGAAAGGAGTGCGAGATCGAAGTGCGCCAGTTGTTCGAACTCGAGGATTTTGCTCCCGGTGAGGCGGTCGAACGCTTTCGCGACATGGGGGTGGGGACAAAAAGATAATCGGATGGGACTATGCTGAAGATCATTGCTCTCGTGATCGCTGTGCTCATCGTCGGTCTTCTGGCTTATGCTGCGACCAAGCCCGACATATTCCGTGTCCAGCGCTCGTCGAGCATCAAGGCTCCTGCGGAGAAAATCTTTGCGCTCATCAACGACCTGCGGAATTTCAACAGCTGGAATCCATATGAGAAAAAGGATCCCAACATGAAAGGCAACTATGGCGGTCCTTCCAGCGGCAAGGGTGCAGCCTATGCGTTCGAGGGCAATAAAGAAGTCGGCAAGGGCAGCATCGAGATCACCGAGGCATTGCCACCTCACAAAGTGACGATGAAATTGAACATGATCCACCCGTTTGAAGCCCGCAACATCGTCGAGTTCACGCTTCAGCCCAATGCTGATGGCACAAACGTGACGTGGTCTATGTATGGCCCCCTGCCATACATAGCCAAGATCGTTCACCTCTTTGTTGACATGGATAACATGGTCGGCAAGGATTTCGAGGCAGGGCTGGCCAATCTGAGGCAGGTTGCAGAACGCTAACCGGGGGGAGCTAGCCTGACCAGCGAGATGTTGGAGACTTGGCGCGATCGATGTGCGAGGAGGATCGACTCGCCGATGGCCACAAAGATGAGCGCGGGCATTGTGCTGTATCGAATGCGCGGCAGGTTGGTCGAAGTGTTCCTTGTCCACCCGGGGGGACCCTTCTGGGCGCGAAAAGATGATGGGGCCTGGTCGATTCCAAAAGGGGAATACGGCAGCGGTGACGATCCCTTGGCCGCCGCGCGGCGTGAATTTCATGAGGAAACCGGTTTCGAAGTCACCGGTTCGTTTCGCGCCCTGTCGCCTTTGAAGCAGGCCAGCGGAAAGGTCGTGTCGGCCTGGGCGGTTCAGGGAGACATTGATGCCGCCAGGGTGAAGAGCAATACCTTTTCGCTGGAATGGCCGCCTCGATCGGGGAACAAGCAAGAGTTTCCCGAAATCGATCGCGGAGCCTGGTTCGATCTGCCGACTGCTGCGAGGAAGTTGCAATCGGGGCAGCGGGGCTTTCTCGATCAGCTGCAACAGTTGGCGGGGGATCCTGCGTCGGGTCCGGATGCGGCGTAGGTCCATACGATCCGCGCTTCCCTCTCAGTTTAGCCGGCCCGGCGGCAGGTGAGCTGTACGAGGCCGGAGCTGAAGGATTCGCTTGCGACGAATTGAAACGATCGCGCAGGGAGACCGCGCGGGATCAGCGGCACCCCGTCCCCGAGCACGATCGGATGGACGGACAGGATCAGTTCATCGAGTAGATCGTGCCGGAGGGCTTCCCCCACCAGCGCGCTGCCTCCGACAAGCCAGATGGTCTTTCCTTCCTTCTGCTGCAGCTTCTTGAGCAGTTCCGCGATATCTCCTGACACGAACGTAACATGCCCGTCGGTGTCGCTGCGGGTGCGAGACCAGACGTAGTTCGGCATGTTTTGGTAGGGGTATTCCCCGAACGCGAGACAGAGGTCATACGTCTTCCGGCCCATGACGACGCTGTCCACACCGGCGAAGAATGCGGTGTAGCCGTAGTCCTGATCCGTAAAGAGCCAGTCGATCTCCCCGTTCGGTCCGGCGATATGGCCGTCCAGACTGGTTGCGATGTAACAGACGAGTGGACGCATCGGGTGTGATTGTATAGAGTGGGCGCGACAAAGTGAACGTGCTCGCACACGTGGGTCCGGTTCTCCGTCGACAGTAAGGCTGTTAGGATAGGATGGTCCGTGGCGACGCTGTTGCCGCTCGACGGCGCGGCGGTCTCGCTCCGCATTGCCGGTTCGATCTCGCTGAGTGAGGGGAACGTCCCATGAAGGCCGCAGAACTGCTGGTCCGGTGCCTGGAGAACGAAGGCGTTCGGTTCGTCTTCGGCCTGCCGGGCGAGGAAACGCTGGAATTGATGGATGCCCTGGTGGATTCCCGCATCCGCTTTATCGAGACGCGGCACGAACAAGGGGCTTCGTTCATGGCCGATGTCTATGGACGACTCAGCGGCAAGGCCGGTGTGTGCCTGTCGACCCTGGGACCTGGCGCCACCAATCTGCTGACCGGCGTCGTGGATGCCTACCTTGACCGTGCTCCGCTGGTTGCCCTGACCGGGCAAGCCTCGTTGAATCGCCGCCACAAAGAATCGCATCAATACATCGACGTCATCTCGATGTTCAAACCCGTCACCAAGTGGAATACCTCGATTCCGAAAGCGGAAGTCATACCTGAAGCGGTTCGCAAAGCGTTCAAGATCGCGCAGACAGAGAAACCCGGCGCGACGCATCTGGAGTTGCCGGAAGACGTGGCGGAGGAACAGTTCGGCGACGAGCGCGCGTTGGAGCCGCTCTTCGTGCAGGCGCCGGTCACGCCGGAACCGTCCCCGGCCCAAGTGGCCCGGGCGATCCAGGCGATTGCCGTGGCGCGGCATCCTGTGGTCCTGGCCGGAAACGGTGTGATTCGCGGTCGGGCGCACGAGGCGGTCAGAGCGTTTGCGCGGCAGTTGCAGATTCCCGTCATTCATACGTTCATGGCCAAAGGCGTCCTTCCGGACAGTGATCCTCTTTCTCTCTACACGATCGGGCTTCAGGCCCGGGATTATGCGACGGTCCTGATGGAACAGGCCGACACGGTCATCGCCGTGGGCTATGATTTCGTGGAATACGCCCCCTGTTTCTGGAACCAGCGCCGCGACAAACGCATCGTGCACGTGGATGTGTCTCCGGCGGAGGTGGACGAGCACTACATTGTGAACGTGGGGGTACTGGGAGAGATCCGTCTCTCCTTGGAGGACATTGCCGAGGGACTCGTGTCGTTCGACGCGACATGGGCTCGGACGGCCCGCAAGACCGTCATGGACGGATTCGAAGCCGAACTGGCCGGAGCGCCATCCTGGCCGCTGCGGCCGCAACACGTGATGCGGGACCTGCGCGCAGTGCTTCGGCACGACGATCTGGTGGTCTGCGACGTCGGCGCCCATAAACTCTGGATGGCCAGGATGTTCCCCTGCGAGGAGCCCAATGCCTGCATTATTTCGAACGGCTTTGCCGCGATGGGGATCGGCGTGCCCGGTGCGATTGCTGCAAAGTTATTGTTTCCGGAACGGCGCGTGGTGGCGGTTACCGGCGACGGCGGTTTTCTCATGAACTCCCAGGAACTGGAGACGGCGGTGCGGCTGGGATTGCCGCTGGTCATCCTGGTCTGGCGGGACGACGGCTACGGCGTGATCCGCTGGAAGCAACAGCTGCGCTTCGGCCGGACCTCCTCGGTGGATTTCGGCAACCCGGATCTTGTGCGCTATGCGGAAAGTTTCGGCGCCGCCGGCTATCGCGTGAATGACCCGTCGGAGCTCCGGTCCGTGCTTGTCGACGCGTTGAAAAGTCCGGTGCCTGCGGTCATCGATTGCCCGGTCGACTATGCCGAGAACCTCCGTCTGACGGAACGGCTGAAATCGCTTCCACACTGAACCGGTGTCCGCGGCAAGATGGCAGTTGCGTTGTCGTTCTGCCGGTAGGCATCATGACGAATATGGACAAAGCCGATCTCTTTTCACTCTACCGCCAGATGTTGCTGATCCGCCGGTTCGAGGAAAAATCAGCGGAGATGTACGCCCTCGCGAAGATCGCCGGCTTCCTTCACCTCTATATCGGCGAAGAGGCCATCGCAGTCGGCGCCATGGCTGCGCTGCGACCGGACGATTACGCCATCAGCGCCTACCGCGACCACGGGCATTGTCTCGCCCGCGGGTCCGATCCAGGCCGGATGATGGCCGAGCTGTTCGGCAAAGCCACCGGGCTCTGCAAAGGCAAAGGCGGATCAATGCATCTGGTGGACCTTTCACACCGGTTCATGGGCGGGTACGCCATCGTGGGTGGCCACATTCCCCTGGCGACCGGACTGGCCTTCGCAACCAAGTATCAAGGGCTCGACCTGGTGACTGTCTGCTTCTTCGGGGAAGGAGCGATGCCCAGCGGGCAGGCGCATGAGGCCTTCAATCTGGCGGCCCTCTGGAAACTCCCCGTAATCTTCGTGTGCGAGAACAATCGTTACGGCATGGGCACATCCGTGGAACGGGCCATTGCCCTCTATGCCGACGTGGCGGAAACCGCCCGCTCCCACGGGATCACGGCCGAGCGTGTGGACGGCATGGATGTGCTGGCGGTTCGTTCGTCGATGCAGAAAGTGGTGCAGCAGGTGCGAGCAGGAGGCGGACCCTATTTCCTCGAAGCCACGACCTACCGGTTCATGGGCCATTCGATGGCCGACCCGGCTCACGGACATTACCGCACTAAAGAGGAAGTGGAGGAGTACCGCAAGCGCGATCCGCTCCTCCTATTGAAACAGACGATTCTGAATCACAAAATGGGCGGGGAAGCCGATTTCAAACAGCTCGAGCGGGAGGTCGGCGAAGTCGTGGCGGCCGCTGTCGCGTTCGCGGAGAAGAGTCCGTTTCCGTCTCCCTCGGTATTGCACGACGACGTGTGGCAGGAGTAAGGCGAGCCATGCTGTTGACCTACCGGGAAGCCCTCAATCAGGCCATGCGGGAGGAGATGCGCCGGGATTCGCGCATTTTTCTCATCGGCGAAGAGGTCGGCTATTACCAGGGTGCCTTCAAGGTTAGCAAAGGCTTCGTCGAGGAATTCGGTCCGCAACGGGTGATCGACACGCCAATCACAGAAGCGGGCTTCACCGGCCTGGCCATCGGCGCCGCCATGGCCGGGTTGCAGCCGATCGTCGAACTCATGACGATGAATTTCGGCATTCTCGCCCTCGATCAGATCGTCAACAACGCCGCCAAAATCCGGTACATGTCGGGAGGGCAACTGTCGGTGCCGCTCGTGATCCGCGGCCCCGGTAGCGCCGCCCACCAGCTGGGGGCCCAGCATTCGCAGAGTCTCGAAGCCTGGTTCTGCCATGTGCCGGGGTTGAAAGTGATTGCGCCGGCGACGCCGCATGATGCGAAAGGCTTGCTCAAGAGCGCGATTCGGGACAAGAACCCAGTCATCTTTATCGAGGCACAATTGCTCTACGGCACGAAGGGGGAGGTGGCAGAGGGTGAGTATACGATTCCCATCGGTGTGGCTGAGGTCAAACGGGCCGGGCGCGACGTGACGATTGTGGCCTATTCGAAGATGCTCCTGCTCGCGCTGGAGGCGGCCGAGGTGCTGAGTCGAGAGGGAATCGAGGCCGAAGTGATCGATCCGCGCACCCTGAAACCATTGGACTTGGAGACGATCGTGTCTTCGGTGAAGAAAACCGGCCGCCTCGTCATTGTCGAAGAGGGCTGGCGCTTCTGTGGCCTGGGGGCGCAGATTGCCGAGAGCCTGTACGCCGCCGCATTCGACTCACTCGATGCTCCGATCGTCCGCGTCACCGGTGAAGATGTGCCGATGCCATATAGCCGCCAACTGGAGGATGCCGCTATCCCGGATGTGCCGCGCGTGATTGCGGCCGTCAAGTCGCTTCGTTGAGGGAGGAGAACCATGGCGAGTCGTGTGGTGATGCCCAAACTCACGGATACGATGGAAGAGGGGGTCCTTGTAGCGTGGAAAAAACGCGAGGGCGATCGAGTGGAGGCCGGGGAAGTCCTCGCGGAGATTGAAACCGATAAGGCGGTGATGGACCTCGAAGCGTTCGCCTCGGGCATGCTCCGCAAGATTCTGGTGCGTGACGGCGAAACCGTGCCGTCCGGCACCCTGCTGGCTGTAATTGGCGAGGCCGACGAGGACATTGCGCCGGCGTTGACCGACACCACGACGGCTGCGCCGCCGCCCGTTGCGGGCGCAACACCCGCGGCTGCTTTGCCCAAGGCACCGCCCCCCTCAGAGGCGGCTCGTCCGATCGCGTCTCCTCGCGCGAAAACCCTGGCTGCCGCGCGAGGGATCGATCTTACGACCGTCACCGGCACCGGTCCCGGCGGGCGGATCGTCGAGGACGACGTGTTGAAGGCGCAAGGTTCCGCGATGCCGGCTTCACCTGCCGGCGTCGATCAGCCGCTGAGTCAGATGCGGAAGTCCATAGCCCGGACGATGGTGCAGAGCAAAGCCCCGGTGCCTCACTTTTATCTGACCACCGAGATCGATGTCGAGCAAGCGGAGCAGTTCCGCGATCGGTTCAAGCAGAGCCACCAATCCCATCCATCGGTCACCGACCTGTTGATCAAAACGGCGGCGCTGGCGCTCACCCGGCATCCAGAGATCAATGTGTCCTATATAACTGATGCGATCAGACGGTATACCAGCATCGATATCGGTGTCGCCGTCGGGATGGAGGACGGCCTGATCACGCCCGTCGTTCGCGATTGCGGAGTCAAATCATTGGAGACCATCTCTGCCGAATCACGGTCACTCATCGAGCGTGCCAGGCAGAAGCGGCTGCAACCGGCTGAGTACACGAATGCCACGTTCTCCATTTCCAATCTCGGCATGTTCGACGTCGACAACTTCATCGCTGTGCTCGTCCCGCCGCAGGCCGCCTCGCTTGCGGTGGGCGCGATTCGCACGGTGCCGGTCGTTGCAGAGGGCGGAGTCAGAGCGGGGCAACGGATGAAGGTGACGTTATCGTGCGATCACCGGGCGCTCGACGGGCTGATGGCCGCGGAGTTTCTCAAGGAGTTCAAGCGCATCCTGGAACATCCGGAAGAACTCGCCGGTCCGTCGGGGGCACATTGACCAGCCGCGTGGAGCTCATGCGCGTCGGTCTTCTGGTTCGGGACGTCTCGCACTGCCGGTGATCAGCCTTGCGCCGCCCGTGAAGGTCATATAGGACCAGATCCATTCGACCATCACGAGGATTTTCTGGCGAAACGTGATCAGGAACAGAATATGGACCACGCACCAGAGGATCCAGGCCGGGAATCCTGCGAACCGGAACGGACCGAGAGATGCCACCGCGCGTTTCCGGCCGATGGTGGCCAGCAACCCTTTGTCCCTGTAGCGGAAGCTTGGACGGGCGATCCGCTGAGGCCGAGCGGCGCCTGTTTCTGCGGCGATGATCCCGGCGACGTGGCGACCCATCTGGAGAGCGGCGGGGGCGACGGCCGGCACAGGATTGCCGGTCCGCGGATCCTTTACATGCGCCAGATCCCCGATGACGAAGATTTCAGGATGGCCGGGAACGGACAGGTCTGATTCGACCGGGACTTTGCCGTTCTTGTCGAGCGGCACGCCGAGCGTGGCGCCGAGGGGATTGGCCTGGACGCCGGCCGCCCAGAGCACGTTGCGTGTCGAAATCACCTCCACCCCTTGCGCCGTGGTGATCGTAACAGCCTGTTCGTCGATCAGGGTCACACGACTGTTCAGCCGGACCTCGACTCCGAGGTTGCCCAAGTCCTGTTTCGCCCGACTGGACAGAGATTCGGGAAAGCCGGCCAGCAGCCGGTCCAGGGCTTCGACGAGAATCACGCGGGCACCGGCCGTATTGATGTGCCTGAAATCCCGCCGCGCCGTCTCGAACGCGATCTCGCTGATCGCGCCGGCGAGCTCGACGCCCGTCGGACCGCCCCCTACGATCACAAAGGTGAGATACGGTCGTTGTGCTTCGGGAGTCGGGAGCCGTTCCGCCCGCTCGAATGCCATCAGCAGTTTCTGCCGGATCTCCACCGCGTCATCCACCGTTTTCAATCCCGGTGCATATAGGGCCCACTCGTTGCGGCCGAAATACGAATGGGTCGCGCCGGCGGCCAGGACCAGATAATCGTACGGGAGTTCGCCGTCCGTGAGCAGGACCAGACGCCGGTCCGCGTCCACCCGCGCGGCCTCCGCCATCCACACGGTGCAATTGGGCTGCCTGGCGAGGATGTGACGGATGGGGGCGGCGATCTGCGCCGGTGACAGCGCGGCCGTTGCGACTTGATAGAGCAGCGGTTGGAACAGATGGTGATTGCTGCGATCGATTAACATGAGACGCACCGGCGCGCGGCGGAGCGAGAGGGCCGCCATCAGGCCGCCGAAGCCTCCGCCGACGATAACGACATGAGGAACCGGTGCAGGATTGCCGGTCGACGGCTCGCGTCGCGTCACGATTACTATCCCCTCGTCGCGCCCACTGTACTACACTGTACAGTGAGACGTCAGATAGATCCCGTTCATCTTACGGACAGCGGCAGCCGGTGCGCAATTTCACTGTTCCGGGGGAGTTGGATCGTATCGTTGATCCCGGCGGGGGCCGCGGCATTTCCGGTGAACCGGTGGTGGATCGCACGAGGCAAGGGGCAGGCACTTATGCATGCGCCTCACAGTCACGGGGCCGAGTGCCGGCGGGAGTATGAGCACTATGAGCATCAATGATTGCGGACGCGTGATGGCGATCGTGGCCACGGCTACGATCGCTCTCGTGCTGGCCGCCTGCAATCAGTTCGAGCAACGCGACAAGCGGTTCTACTACCGCGCCCTCTGGAATTTCGCGATGCGGGAGGATCTGGCCGAACTCGACAGCGAGTTCAACGGGGTGGACTTCGGCCACTCGAACCTCTACGAGAATCTGCTCCTCACCGGCGGCACAAACGTCCCGGCTATCGAAGACAGGGCCCGCAAGGAGACTCTGGCGTTCATCGCGACCAGACCTACGATCAATCCCAACGAGGAGGCGATCGCCCCTACATACATGAAACTGGCCTGGCGCGCCCAAAACACCTTCGACGAGGCGCACGCTCTGCATCGGGCCACGTACGACATCGTCGTCTCGGACGAACCGGACAAAGACCGCGCGATCCGTAACGTCCTGGCCTATTACCAGGACAGTGCTTACGCCATCACGGCGAAACGGTTGGACCATCGTCGCCTGGACGCGTTTCCTTATTCGCAAGCGTTCCGCAAGCGGTTCCCGCTCTTCAATGCGACGATCTGGTCGTATCACTATCTGCAGGTGGCGGTCTATGATCCGCTGCAGGCTGCCCGGGACCTTGAAGCCAAGAAACAGGCCGTGCGGCCAATCCTCTCCACCTACCGCCGGTATCTCGATCAGCCGCCGGTGCAATGGACCTTCATGCCGCTCACGAAGGAGTACAGTCCGTCGTTCGCGGCCGCTTATCCGGAAATCGCGAACATCTTCGACAACCTGCACATGCTGCACGATAACATTAGCGACATTCTGACCAGCGAACTGCTGCCCACGTGGGAGGCGAAGCGGGCGGAGATCTACCGCATCGTGAATACTTATTATCTGGCGAGCGCCGATAGGATCAATCCGATGATCGTCAAAGACCGGGAGCACCACCATTGAGTAAGCAAGTCGGGCGAGCGATCGGATTGATCCTGATAGTCTGGTCAGGCCTGTGGCCCGTCACCGGATTTGCCTTGGATCACGATAACCTCGACCCGAACCGGCCGATCGGGATGGAGGATGCCTATGCCATTCCCAAAGGCGAAATCGGGCTGGAGGGCGGGGTGCGGTTCAACGATCGGCGGGAGGGGCGCACGCGAGTGACCTTCCAGCCGCAGATCATCTACGGCGCTTTC
>DATGEA010000433.1:0-3366 GCA_035310605.1 Nitrospira sp.
GCGGACAGGCTGAGCTGCCCTCCCCCACCGTGCCGGGAAATCGTTTCTGACACTTTCTCACGTGTTTTCATGCCGCCAACCATGACTCATCACTGTGCCTGCGCACGACGGGACAACGATACGATATAGGCCGCCGAACGAGCGGCAATCATCGGATCAGCTGCCTCGATACCGGGAACCAGTGCCCCCGGCATGAAGAGCAATTTCTTTTCTGCGGTTTGGCTGTCTGCCACGGCTTTGGTGATGGTGATCGTACCCAATTCGATCTTCTTGCGAGTATCCGGCCAGGCGATCGAGGGATCGTCGATCTTATCGTCTTTATCGGCCACCTGTACGAGGAGTTTGAATTTGGCAGGACCACGGCGCATCCGCTCGCGAATCTCAGTGCTCAGATAATCGGGCCCCATCGTCGCGAGTTGCTCCTTGGTGAGGAAGTGCTCGCCGGCCACGGGTTGGAGCTGGTAGCGACCGAATGTGACCGCCCCTTTCGCGTTCGTAAACTTGAACGCGTTGATCCCGAAATAGGGTAGAGTTGCGTAACTCGCCGGTGGTGGTTTCGGGGTCTCCACGAACGTCTTTGCAGCGGGGTGTGCGCCCAGAAATTTCTCGAAGGCTGTTGGTTTAGGAGCGTCGGGTCCACTCGCAGCAATCGCGACCAGAAAGTCTCTGAACTCCTCCGCCGTGGCAACAGGAAAGCCGTTGAAGGAAAGGACCACGATATCCGTCTTGGACCCGTCCGGAAGGGCAAATTTTACGGCCATGCCGCGTGGCATCTCGTTGGTGTCGGGGACGGTCGGCAACCCCGAACCAGCAGAGAACCGCACCGTTACCGGAACCGGACTCTTCTTTTTTTGAAGGTGAGCGGCTTTGCTCACCGACGCCGCCGAAGCGGTCGGTGTGAACGTTCCTTCCAAGAGGACGCCCTTCGGATGATTTGCGCGCATACCAGGATGGACACCGAAAACTCCGTTGAAGGCGTCGACGAGTTGTTCAGCCAGCGATTTCTGACTTGCCGGTGCCTCTTGAGCAACGACAGAAGCGGGGAGAGTAAGGGTAATGGTGAGCGTGGCTATCGCTGCGAGTGATCCCCACATAGGTGCGTCCCTCCTGCCAGGCAAATTGGCCGATGGATGAAGAAAACCGTGGATACTCTACTCTTCCATGCGCGGCAGGTCCATCGCTCGGTGAGGGGAAGGAGAGAACGGTGTGGTGAGGGTATCGGGGCCGCGTGCCGGGCAACGGTTTCTTACACTGACCCCCTGATGACTTGAATCTAGAGAGTCATTCCCAGTAGTGTCATGCGCGAATCGGTAGAAGGGCTGTTTTTCGATTAGGGGAATGTCGATGCCGGTTATTCCCATCAACGGTATTACACTTCATTATCGAGAGTCAGGAAACCGGGACAACCCGACGATTGTGTTCGCCCCTGCGCTGCTCTGGGGCGGAGACTCCTTCAATGAGCTGCTGACAGAGCTCGCAAAGGATTTTCACCTCGTGACTGTTGACATCCATGGTCATGGTCTCAGCGGATATCGGGAGGTCATGACACTTGAGGAGATGGCGGCAGACTTTTACCTTTTGTTGGGACAACTGAACTTGGAAAAAGTAGTGTGGTTCGGCTGTTCGATCGGCGGAATGATCGGCATGCGTCTAGCGCTTGCACATCCGGACACCCTTGATTCACTTGTACTGATGGCTACCAGTGCGCGGCTTGATCCTTCAACGATTAAAGCGTCGACTCTGCACCTGTGGAAAATGTTTCGCAACGGACACCGCGAAGAGATTGCCGATCCTGCGATGAAATTGTACTTTGCGACCAGGACGTATCAAGCTCAACCGGAACTGATTGCAAAATGCAGAGCCGAGCTGGTACGCACGAAAGACGCCAACGGAATGTTTGCCGCGGCACTTGCGACCTTCAATCGCACAGACATTAGCAGCGCAATCCACAGAATCAAGACTCGGACGCTTGTCATTGTAGGGCGCGAGGATCTGGCGGTAACGCCCGCACAAGGTGACTTTATCGCCGCACAAATCCCGGACGCCGAATTGAAAATTATCGACGATGCCAGTCATCTCGTGGGGATCGAAAAGCCTCTCGAAATTGCCAAACTGGTACGTGACTTTCTTGGCAGGACCGCTTCCGTCTAAATGTTGGTTTGCAAGACCTAACTCCCGTTCTTGTTTCTCCGTTTCAACGATGAAGCCACACGTGAGGGGTGGTTTCAGACCCAGCTTCTCGATGATCTGATCCGCCGCCGCCATGTCAGGAATCGGCGGTAAGCAACAAGAGGAGCTCTGTACTTGTTTCCCAAAAGCCACCATTTCTTCTCTCGTTGCCGGAATCGGCGTTGCATTTTAAGGGAGATCGGTCTAAACATGGCGTTCCATGAACGCCAAGCAAATGGAAGAGATCAAACGCCACTTTGGCGCCGTCGCCGAAGCTCTCCGAAGCGATATCCGACAGATCGCCGAGGGGCATGCCACGATTCGGAATGAACTCTATGGCCTGCGAGATGAATTCAGAGGCGAATTTAAGGAAATGTGTGCGTTGATGCGGCAATCGTTTTCTCAACTCGATCAGCGTATTCACACACTCGAATCGGATATCGCGCACTGAAAACTCGCATGAACCGCCTCGAATCCAGCCAGGCCTAGTTATTTTTCAATTCACTAGCCCGCCACGCGCCGCGAAATGGGTTCGCTAATTGAGACTCCCGAGCCCTTTTCTTCCTGCGACCGGCAAATTCTTGAAACGCCAGGATGTTGACTATGCTGATGCGAAGTGGCAGAAGGAGCGATGCGCGTCGTGCTGAAAGTCATCCTCCTGGTTCTCCTGCTGGGGGGATTGCCACTGCTCGGCATTGTCATGGCCGGGCAACCGCTTGATCGCTATCTGGATTTCCCGCCGCGCACCGGCTACGTCCAACATGCGCCGTTCTCCTGGACAGTATTTATTGTCCTTGCACTCCTCATTGGGGTGTCGGTCGCCCCGTTCGTCGTCCGCATGGTGAGCTTACGACTTAAGTCCGAGGTCTCACGTCATTCCATCGGCACTTCGTGGAGCCATCAGCTGCTGGAAGAGCGCGGCACGCTTGCCGGGAGACGCCTCACGTCTCCTGCGTTCCCCTGGTGGGGATGGCTCGGTGCCGCTCTGACTACGCTGTCCTGGGTGCTGGCTTGGAATCGCTTTACATGGTTCGAGCCGTTCCAGCCGTTCACCTTCACTCCCCTGTGGCTCGGGTACATTCTCCTCGTCAATGCCTGGACCTTCCGTCGCATGGGACGCTGCCTGATCGTGGACCAGCCGCGCTATTTTTCCTGGTTGTTTCCTCTCAGCGCGGCGTTCTGGTGGTTCTTCGAGTA
>DATGEA010000434.1:0-4807 GCA_035310605.1 Nitrospira sp.
CACCTATTCCATCTACTCGTCCAAAGATTTGATGAAGGTCATCACGGACGAACAGCAGAATCCCTACATCAAGCTGTTCCGTGATCGATTCCTCTCATCGATCGTCGGAGACCGTCCGGACCTCATCGGCGTGTCCATCACGGCCACTTCGCAGATCATTCCGGGGCTGACGCTGTGCAGGCTCATCAAGGAAGCGGCCCCCGACATTCACCTGACGATCGGCGGCAGTATCTTCACCCGGCTGGTCGATAATCTCCGACGCTGTCCGAATCTGTTCGACCTGACCGACGACATCGTGGTGTTCGAGGGTGAAACGGCCTTGCTCGAACTGGTCAATCAGATGGCGGGGAAGAAAGATTTCAGCAAAGTCCCGAATCTGATCTACCGCCAGAACGGCAAAATCATCGTGAATCAGCCGTTCTATTCGGAAAACGTGAACCAGCTGCCGGCCCCCAACTACGACGGATTCCCGCTCGGCCGCTATCTCTCGCCGGAACCGGTATTGCCGGTGCAATTCTCCCGCGGCTGTTACTACAAAGACTGCGCGTTCTGCGCATTAACCCTCGATCACCAGAACTTCCGGCAGAAAGAACCGGGCCGGACGATCGAAGAATTGGCATGGCTCAAGCAGCGGTACGGGGTGCGAAACTTCTTCTTCACGGACGAATGCTTTGCCTTGTCTCCGACGAAGCGCTTGTGCCAGCAGATGATTGATCGTCAACTGGACATCAAATGGACCTGCGAGATGCGCTTCGAGAAGCACCTCACGCGCGAGCTCCTGACCTCCATGCGGGACGCCGGCTGCCTGAAGATCGTCTTCGGCCTCGAATCTTTCAATCAACGCATCATGGATTTCATGAAGAAGGGGATCCAGCAGGAATGGGTCCGGCGCATCACCAATGACTGCGTGGATCTCGGCATCGCCGTGCATTGCTATATCATCGTCGGCTTCCCGACCGAAAAGGAAGAGGAAGCGCTGGAGACGATGAATTTCGTCGTGGAGAACAAGAAGCTGAATGAGTCCTACGGATTCTCCTGCCAGCCCTGCCTGTTCGACCTGGAAAAAGAAGCGCCGATCATGAGCGATCCCGGCGGGTACGGCATCCGGCGGATTATGCGGCCGTCAGCGGAGGACTTAAGCCTCGGGTTCTTTTACGAGGTGCAGGAAGGGATGACCCCGGATCAGGCCGAGCGGCTCTATCAGCATGTCTATGAGAAAGTCAGCGAGGTGGTATGCGAGTTGCCCTTCAACTATTCAATGGCGGACGGGTTGCTCTACATCGCGCGCGCGAAGGCCGAGGAACGGCGGGCGGTATCTGCGGCGCAATCGTAGGATGTTCCGTAGGCCCGGCGTTGACCGGCTTTTTGCCTGGTCTGTATAATCCACGGCTCTAACGGGAGTAACCAGCGTGCTGGCACCGGGTACGACGATCGAGCGGATGACGGGAAAATTGAGCGATCAGCCGCTCCTGTTCCAGTATACGATCAAGCTGGTGTTGCTGGTCGCATTTCTGGAGTTGATTCTCTACCGGCTCGTCTCGCGCCTGGGGATGCATCTCAGCAAGCTCGCGGTGGATCATCAGTGGATCATTCCGACCTTTACCGCGCTTACAGAAATCGGGCAATGGCTGTTGAACGTCGTCGCCATCCTGCTCTTCCTGGGGCTGACCGTCGGCATGGTCAATCGGCTGGCGAGTCGGGGTCTGACGGGTTTAAACCGTTTCACGATCCCCTGCGTGGCCTTGCTCCTCCTGCTGACAATCGGATTCCTCTTCGTGCCGCCGACCATGCTGGGATCGGGCCTCTACAACACCGTGGCATTGGCAGCAATCATTCTCTTGATGAGCGAGTATCTGGCCACACATCAGGAGTGGTCTCATCGGATCCTTGGCATCACCTATCTCTTGGGCATTTCCGGGTGGTTGTACTATCAGATCGTGTCGACGTTCTATAGCTTCACCGGTACGGTGGCGGCTCCGCCGATGGTTTACGAGTCACACCGCGCGGGTGAAGCGCTGATGGTGCTCGCCAGCATGCTCGTATTCTGGGCCTACGGTCGAGGGGTCTCGTTCCGTTCGCGGAACCAGCGGCAGCGCAGCCGCGCCATCTGGTTTTGGGGGACAGCGGGGGCGATCTTCGTCACCATGTTCTTCCTCGACTACCTCCTGAACCGGTACAACCCCGTATTGGCAACCAACGTACGCAAGGCGGCGGACGGCATCGGGTGGATTTTTCAGTTCGGGATGGGCTACACCTTTTATCTGCCGTTCGCGCTCTACATGGCCGGGTTGATTTGTTGGTCCTATACCGTGATCAAGTTGTTGACGATGGGACGCGTAGCGGGATACGGTCTGGGGCTGATGTTTATCGCGGGCTATGCGTTGCTGTACTCCAACCTGACCCTCATGGTCGTGCTGGGCGTCATGTTGCTCACGATGGACCGCTATCGACGCGAAGCGTCGGACTCGGTTTCGGCGTCGGACAGGCCAGTCATGGGAACGCCCGACTCACTGGTCGGCGGACATGTGTAACAAAACCTTTTTGCGATAGGGACTTGTCATGAATGAATCAACGTCTTCAGCTCCCGAACAAGGCCGTGCTGCGGTCGATCCGGACGATCAGCCCTTGAACCCGGACGAGGAAATCGCCGAAATTGAAAAGCTTCTGGCCGCCGAGCCGGATGATTTTCAGGCCCGGTGCCGCCTGGGCGAATTGTACTTCAGCAAGGGCCGGCTGGACGATGCTCTGGTCGAGGTGAAGAAGTCGATCGAAATGGCGGAGGGGCTCAGGGCGGAAATGAACCGGTCCCTCGCGATGTATTATTCGAATCTCGGCACAATCTACGCGACGAAAAACATGGCGGACGAGGCCGAGGCCGAGTTCAAGCGCGCCCTGGACGTCTTCCAATACGACGTGTTGGCCCTGTTCAACCTCGGCCGGCTCTATGCCGACAGGAAGAAATTCATGGAAGCCAAGGGCTACTATGAGCGCCTGGTGGAGATCACGCCGGAAGATCCGATCGCCTGGTACAATCTGGCCGGCGTCTACGTCGAACTCGACAACCCGCAGGTGTCGGACTACAACACGATCGACATGGCGATCCAGTGCTATCTCCGGACGCTGGAGCTGGATCCCAAGCACCTGGAGGCCAGTTTCAAGCTCATGGAGTTGGCTCTAAATCACAAGAAGACGGATCTGGCGATCAAGGTGATGGAGGATGCCGTCGAGCAGAATCCCGATGAACCGCTGGCGTTCTACAACCTCATCAGTGTCTACGACAAATGTAAGATGTTCGAGCAGGCCGAACAGGCTCGGCAGCGTTTGAAGGAGCGATTTGCCAAACGGAGCAAAGAGAGCAGCGCATCCTGATTTACTCATACGGAGGAACACACCATGTTTGGGAGTCTTGGGTTTACTGAGCTGATCCTCATCCTCTTCATCGTGCTGATCATCTTCGGCGCCGGCAAGCTGCCGCAGCTGGGAGAAGGCATCGGCAAGGCCATCAAGGGTTTTAAGAAGTCGGTGCATGAAGCGGAGGCTATCGAAGCCGAAGCGGAGGCCGCGCAGCAGCAGATGGCGGCGCCTCAGCAGGCGATCCCGGCGACGCCGGCCCAGTCGGCGCCGGTTGCGGAGCAACCGGCGGCGCAATCGGCGACCCGCGCCTAAGCGGCACGATCGGCCTGGACAACATGGAAACCGAACTTCAGCTCGCACTCGGGTATATCGAGACCTTTGCTGGGAACGGCAAGGCGCGCAGCACCGGCGACGGCAAACGGGCTGTAAAGGCCGGGATTCCGCTCCCGCATCACGCCGCGCTCGACAAGGATGAGCGCTGGCTCTACTTCGCGGAGTCCGGATCTGACCGTATCCGCAGGGTGAATCTTCAAGAGGGAACCCTGCACAACTTCGCCGGGATCGGCGAAACCTGCTATAGCGGCGATGAAGGTCCCTGCGGTGAAGCGGGATTGTATCTCCCGCTGGATGTCGCGTTCGATTCGCAGAACCATCTCTACGTCTGCGATTCCGGCAGCAACCGGATCAGGAAAATCGATCGCGATACCGGAGTGATCACGACGGTGGTGGGCACCGGACAGCACGGGTTCAACGGCGACGGGCCTGCCTTGGAGGTCAATCTGACCTGGCCGGCAGCGATCGCGTTTGATAAAGACGATGTCATGTACATCGCCGATACCCAGGCCCACAAGATCCGCCGTTATGATCCGCGCACCGGAATGGTCACGACGATCGCCGGGACCTGGACGGCGGAAGACGATGCGCGAGAACAACCGCTGGTGGCGCGTAATCTGGTGGTGCTTTCCGGCGATGCCATCGGCATCGATTTCAGTGACGATCATGGCTGGCTGATGCCGGTCTGTTCGGATGGCCTGGACATGTCGATGTATCTGGACGACGGGAAGCCCGCCATGGAGGCCCGCCTCTATGATGTGGTGGGAATCGCTGTGGACAGTAAGGGCAACGTCGTGATCGTCGACAAGGGGAGCAATCGCGTCCGGAAGATCGAGCAGACGACCGGCGTCATCTCGACGGTCGCGGGAGTCTGCCGATACGGTTACGACGGCGACGACAAGCCGGCGATTCGCGCGATGCTTCATGCCCCGGAAGCGGTGGTGTTCGATGCCCAGGACAATCTCTATGTCTCCGACACGATGAATCATCGGGTGCGCAAGGTGGACGCAGTGACGGGCATCATCACGACGGTCGCGGGCAACGGTGACAGCGGCTACGAGGATAAGAATATGGGCGGCTGCGGGGCCGCGCGGTTTGTTGCGAAGGAGTCGGCCGGCGG
>DATGEA010000435.1:0-7483 GCA_035310605.1 Nitrospira sp.
CCACGGTATTTTCAAACTTTCGCCAATCCTCCAAGATGCGCCCATGTGATGGGGTTCGGCGGCGGCTTTCATACCGGGGAGGGCATCCATGGAGAAACAGGAAGGCAAGATTGGAGCCATCCGCAGAAACGTGCGCGGCAAAGCCTGTTCCTGCTGTGGCAGTCGGACCTACCAGCTGGTGCTGCGAAGCGACAAACCCCCGCAAGCGGGGAAACTCTTTGCACGCTGCACACAGTGTCAACGCCCCCGGGAAATCGATGAAGATCTCGGTCGAATCCTGTGGATGTAATGCCAACGTCCACCTAACCGACAAGGAGTCGCCGATGAAAATCTTGACGGCACCTTTTTCTTACGTACAGAGACAACGCGCACGGCGAAAACAGGTGCGCAAAGCCCTGCAGATGCTCTCGGTGAGTGGAGTGGTCAGGCCGAGCCATATCGAGCCTCGCTATTTCGTCCATGTCCCCCAGACTGACGCCCTCCACCGTCAGGCAGACCGGCGTGTGGTCCTCTCTCCGGCCAAGCCCATGCAAGCACCCATATGGCAACGGGAAATTAAGATCGATCTCGGCAGAATCCGCCATTGGGTTGCGGCCCTCAGACCGGCAAGACTGCAAGTCGGACAATAATCCGGCAGTGGCGGAAAAACAGGCCGGTCCCCACGAGTATTCTGCCCGTTTCCTTTCGATAACCCCTCGCAAAACTCTTGTACCTCCGCGACGCCTGAGGTATCATCACGCCTCACTTGCCGGTCATCCGATAGTCATTGCCTGAGCCGCAGCGACGACGAGGAAACCCGCATACAATCGAGACTGGATGTCGTGGAGAGGTGGCCGAGTGGCCGAAGGCGACGGTTTGCTAAACCGTTGTAGGGGCTAAAACCTCTACCGAGGGTTCAAATCCCTCCCTCTCCGCCAAACCAAGCCTGCTCATACCGACGGTCTTCTCATTAAAGCCGTCGGATAGGCGCGCAAGTGTCTTCGTCTTGTATGCCCCATGCTCGCCCCGGAGCCTCACAAAATACGGCGACGGAATAGAAACCTCCGATGCTTGTTGTCGGCACCTTGATTTTTCCCGACCAATTCTGTAACAGTGCCTCTTCCTTGCATCTGCTTCTTGTGCCGAGGTAGCTCAGTTGGTAGAGCACAGCCCTGAAAAGGCTGGTGTCGACAGTTCGATTCTGTCCCTCGGCACCATCTTTCCACTACTTACAGATCGTTCTAGAGAGAAAGGTGGCACTGAAGTGGCACCAAGTGGCACCTGAGCGGCGTTTTCCCCACTAAGAAGCGCCTTCGTAAACGATTCTAGCCGTGTCACCGCATCCCGCAATCGTGCATTCCAATTATGGATGTAATACTTCGCGGATCCCGGGAGCGGCTCCCCTTTTAAGGTCTGAATCACCGCGTAGTCGACAGCACATTGGGTGAGCCATGTCGTGAACGTGTGGCGAAGGTCGTGGAAGTGGAGATCGTGAACCCCTGCCCGCTCACACGTTTTCATCCAGGTATGTTTGAAGGAGTTGCCGTCTTTCCATTGGTGGAAGAACCGACCACCGATTCTCGCCGTCTTTCCGAACAACGCTTCGCAGGCCAGACTATTCAACGGAATCAGTTTGGGAACCCCTTTGATTTTCGTCTGGCCTGGCGAGGGAGCCAGCCACCATCCGTCTCCCCGCTGCAACAGCCACTCTTCATGAATCTCGATCAGCTTGTTTTCCCGGAGTCCGATCTGCAGTGCCGCCATGACGAGCCGCCACACGTTCAAAGAAGCCGCGTCTCGAATTTTCAGCAGCTCCCATCCCTCAGCAACCCGCTCCCGCTTCACATATTCTGGAACTGGCAACCGCTTGAGCCGGTTTTTGTCGAGATAGTCCATATCGACCGCGAGATTGAGCACGGCCATGATAGCCGCGCACTCCCGCTCGATCGTGCCGAGAGACACATGCCGTTTCTTGTCCTCCGGGCCGGTCGGCACGGAGCGGCGCTTCTCCAAATACGATAATCCGTCTTCGAGACGGATCTCCGATAATGGCTTATGTCCGAAATGCCGAAGGATGTGATGCCGAAGAATGATTTCGCTTCGCCCGTCATTTTTGGGCCGCTTGGCCTTCATATATTGCAGATAGAGTTGAACGAACTCGGAAAACCTCAGGTTTAAAGATGGGCCGCCCACAGACACAGACGATTTTTTTGCTGTCTGCGTGGATGCATTCGCATGAATTGCGGTGATGACTTCGAGTGCGCTTTCGCGCTCCCGATCGGTAGTGAGGTTGTGCCCTAGCACCGGTCGGTACCGTTTCCCGCGATACCAATAGGTGAGGATTGATCAAATTCCCTTCGAAGATTGGATACGCCGAATGTTCATAGATTTACTTGGCGCGAGGAAGAAGAAATAGCGGGTTTTTATGGCAGACCTTGCGAGGAATGCCGTCAACTACGCGTGGCGATGCGATTGACTCGTTGACTCCTTCCGTCACAGGCCCCTCGGTTAACGTTCTGACCCACTTTTCAAGATCCTCCTTCACGAACATGATGCGATGTCCATATCGGACACGAGGGATATCAGCACGCTGGTAAAGAGTACGCTTGGTTAACCGCAGAAACCTCGCTGCCTCAATAATTGTCATGAGCGTCATCGCTTCTCCTGCTTCTTCCTAATCCGCTACGCCAGCCTGAGTCGAACCCTGGGCCCCCAGCGGTGGTGGGCCGTCGCTGAGATTGTCGGCTGTTACCTGCCATACCTCTGGCTTAAAGACCGCGCGCCGTTCTGGGTGCTGGCAGCCGCGACAGCATGACTGGCTCTGTTCGTTTGGCTGCTTACACTGCATCCACTCGCCATAGGCCGCGTCTATGCGGCCTATGGTGGTGTTTATTCGTCGCAACGGCCTTGGCATGGCTCTGGATCGTTGACGGTGTGCGCCCGACTGCATGGGATATCACAGGTTCAGCAGTCGCCATCCTCGGGATGTTCATCATTATGTTCGCGCCGAGAGGTTAGGCAGGCTGTCAATCGATTGGACACATCCGCCCTATGCGACGACCCTCTCTCGGCCATTCAAAGATCACTTCTAGAAATAGGGGAATAGCGGAGGCGGGTCCAGAGAGCTTTGTTTCAATTGTGGAGGTTCTTGGACGAGCTTTAGGCTTCCCGCTCATCCTGGCGAGATGATGGCGGGCCTGCACATCGCCCCTACACCCGCCCTCGATGTCCTAGAGTGTTCCTCCACGGTGAAGGAGGTGCACTCTGACTACAATAGCTCCACTCACTCATGACGAACACAAAGCTCGGGATCCGTGATACGTAGTTTCCCCTGTTGTCCCCACGGGGTCACTCATAGAGGGAGGATTGCACCACATTGCGCCTCGTCATCAACCGGTGAGGCCTCTCGATCAGCAGACGGTGACAAGGTTCGAGCTTCATTAGCATCTCTCGTGGGATCGTCCTTCTTCGATGCTCGCGCCGACCGTTTGATGATGAGCAAGGGATAATGGACCCCCGTGATCTAGTAACTTTTGGCGCCTGCCCTCGAAGTAATCCCAGGCGTGCGAGCGTGGCACTTGTTGTATGCTGTGTGGGTCACGTCTCGGGGGACCCCCTCCTAAGCAGTCAGCAGCATGTGCGCGTCGTCCGGCGTGATCACGGAGGCCGAGTAGAGGAGCACCCGCCCCCACCTGATACGGGCTTTGGGGGTGCTCCTCCTCGGTCGTTCGTGTGCCATTCTGGTCCATCACGTTGACGGTGGCCCGCTTTCACTGGAGGCACGTCATGCCAGACTGGTTGGAATTGATAGTGGACGCGCTCATCGTCCTTATCCCGTGCGCGGTGCTCGGCCTGCTCGTGACCCAAGCACCGTAGCGCGCTGGTGACCGCCGCGGCGATCACGATCGCGATTCCGACGTATGCCGCGACCCCGCTGCTGTTGCCGGAGCGGTGGCATCTCGGAAACTCGTCATGTAAGTTGCGCTCGCAACACTTCTCGCCGCAGCGTCCATCTCTTCGGCCTCCCTCACGAGCCCTGCATCGTCCAACCCCAGACATCGCCGACCGGTCCGACCATTTGATGATGACTGGTAGAAATCCGTGCGCCCCCTTGCCCATTGACGTTGTTTTCCTGCAAATTGCTCAAATCTGACCTAGAAGAGTTCCCAGCATACATAAGAGGGGCTTGTTCACTCCCAAACTTGCGCGTAGCCTTTAAGAGTCCTGTTACTGCACAAAATATTCGACTCCTCACTCATGACGAACGTGAACCGATTACAACGGAGGCCCGTCATGTCACACGTTGTGGACGCCGTGGTGGTTGCGCTTGTAGGTTTTAGCCTTGCAGGCTTGACGCTCCTGGTCGCGGAACTGGCACGGTAGCGTGCTGGCACGTTCGACCGATCATTCACGATGAGAGAAGCTGGAGGACACAAAGGCCTCCATGCCCACCTTCACAGAAGTGTTATTCATGGCATCCTTGCTCGGCTTATTGACTGCCTTCCGGGTGTTCCTCGGCGAGAGGAACTGAGCCCGTCGGGTAGCCCCTATTCGACTGGTCCTTCAAGGTGACGGAAGCTTGCTATCACTGGAGATACGTCATGTCGTACTGGGGCGAACCCATCATCGTGGCGGTCATGGGCCTGATCCTTTCCGGCATGATCGTTCTTGTCGCGCTGGCACCGTAGAGACTTGCCTGTTCGACTGATCCTTCAGTGTGCCAGCAGCCCGCTGGGAAACGAGGTGCGTCATGTCCTATGTGCTCGACTTCCTCATGGCGGCGGTCGTCAGTCTCATCCTAGCCGGCTTAATCGTCCTGGCAGCAGCACAGATACCGTAGCGGGATCGCCACATCCAGACGACCGTAGAGCCGCCAAACAGCTCCGCGTGTAGTCGCTGCAATTGCCGCGCTCTGAACATCCACATTTGTCGTCCCCCTCCGAGACTTTTTTCACTCAGCCTCGAACTTCGATGCCAGCGCCGATTAATCGCTGGAAGAGGTCGTCACTAAGTGCCTCGCCTTCTCGGTCGAACGGACAGGCTGTCTTTTAGCGAACGGGATTTCCCTCATTGCAATCGCGTTGCTGGCCAGAGTGCACGCGGAAAGAATAGAGGACCGGCGCACTACAAGAGAGCGCGATCATGTTCGAAGATCTATGGTAAACACGAGAGGATTGTTACCCCTCATGTAGGATCCCGTTGGGGGAACCAGGTAACACTACGTAGACCGCATCAATAGTGAAAGATAAGGCGACTCTTGCCGAAGAATCTTCTTTGCGAGGGGTCTGGCCCGATGTCGCGCCAAATGTGCAGCTCAGACCAGGACTGCGGTGCCGGAGTCCCATACTCCTCTGGCCCATTCAGAAAAAAGATCCCATACTCTTGGACTGGCATCACCGCCCGCGCGAAGTTCGCTACCTCATCCGCCGCGCCCGCGCTCAGGCCTTGGCTCTGATTGGTGAGCATCGTAAAGAACGCGCCCATCTCAACCTCCACCGTGCGCCGATCCCCGCGGTCCCCGGCGTCCCGTACCAGGGTCAACTTCTTCAGGTAAGAGGTAAAATCGGACGTGGGATAGTGCACTTTGAAGTAGCAGCCCAGTGGGTTCGCGATGTCGTCCACCCAAGTGGCTTGAGCCGGAGCAACCACTGTTGTTGGTGCCTTATGATCAGAGGCGGGCTGCGTTCCCATGAATTCAGGAATGCCCGCCGCTCCAGGCAAATCATCAGTCGCCTGTGCTGACAGTGCAGGGAGCCCTCAGATCAGCACCAACGATGTGAAGATGACGATGCGTCTTATGACTAGACAAATAGATTCTCATTGCTCTTCACTCCTTTGGATTTGCGGCTCAAGGGGTGAATGGCCCCATGTGTGATGCTCCGCACGGGCTTCTGCCTATCTTCACGCAGGGTTCTTGACCTCATCACGGATGCTCCTCGAAAAGGACTATGAAGCCGGCACAAACGGCGCTCGATAACGTTCGCCAATTCGGCGAAACTGGCGGCTGCATAGGGCGGTCATGCATGCCGTACCGAGCAGGACCACACCGATCCCGAGCAGACTGACGTGAGGTCCCATCGTATCGGCGGCCCAGCCGAATCCGGCCATGCCGGCCATCGCGGCGGCCATCGAGCCGGTGCTGAACGTCGTGAACACACGACCCAACAGCGGCGCCGGGGTCACTTCTTGAAGGACACCCCAGACTATCGGCATGAACAGGGCGGTGCTGCCGCCGATGATCAAGATCAAGGCTCCAGCGATCAGCGGAGCCGTAAGCAGGCTGAGGCCGCACATCGCCACTCCACCTATTACCATTGATCGAAAGATCAGCGTAAAGCGTCCGGCCAGATCGCCTTGGGCCAGTGAGGCCAGCCAGGTTGAAGTGGCCAGCATCCCGGCGCCTAAGGCGGCCCAGAGCACCCCCATCTCCACAGCTCCGGCGCCCAAATTCTGTTCGGCAAACATCGGTAGCATAAAGGCGAAGGCGCTGATCCCCAGGCTATAGAGGGCAGCCGCCACCATGAGGACCAGCACCGTCTGCGTGAAATACACGAAGCGGACCCCAGCCATCCATTCCTGCCCCCAGGTGCCCCGAAACGTCTGGTCATGCGGCGAGACCTCAGGAATGCGGACGCGAACCCCCATTAGACAGAGGGCGGACACGAAAAAAGTTGCCGCATCGGCATACAAGACATTTTGTGAGCCGATTAATGCGATACCGACACCGCCGACGAGAGGGCCGACAAGGAGGCCGATGTTGGTGGTCGTCTGCAGCAAAGCATTGGCTGCAGTGAGTTGATCCCGGCGCACAATCTGGGGCACGGCCGATGAAAGGGCCGGTCCGAAGATAGTGGATACCACCGCCAGCAGAAAGACCGCCACATACAACCGCTCAAGAGTCAATTCATTGAAGGCGTAGAGAAACGGAATGAGCAGGACCAGTAGCGTGCGCGCCACATCGACCCAGATCATCACGGACCTCTTGTCGACGCGATCCAGGAAGACACCCACCACCGACCCCAGGATCAACGGAGGGATCGTTTGCAAAAGCCCGATCATGACCATTTTCATGGCCGAGCCGGTCATTTGATAGACGAACCATAACAGGGCCACGCGGTTTAAACTGTCTCCGATCTGCGAAGTCATCTGGCCCCAGAACAACAGACCGAAATCGCGCGTCTTGAGCAATTGCCATCCGGGAGCGTCTTGTGGAATCAGCAGGTCGCTGTTGAGATCGGCACGGACCGCACTGGACATGTATACTCCTTGCTTGGCTCGATGGTTCGGGCTCGACAGAGCTGACGGTATCGGTCGGCACACCCAACGACGCCTACACCCTCCTAGAAACAGTGGGAGGCGGCCAGTGACCCCGCACATTTGAACCCCGTCCTTCGATACACGAACGACGCCGTTCTGCTGTGTCAAAGCGATACAATCAGTGCGGAAGAAGTGCTAACGAGAACGTCTGGCGTTGGAGCGGCGGAGACTGGAGAATCGGTCGCGC
>DATGEA010000436.1:0-3968 GCA_035310605.1 Nitrospira sp.
GACGAGTGGCCACTACCACATCATACCCGGCATCTCGTGTGGCCCTGGCAAGGCCCACCCAATGGATCCAGAAATACCAGTCCTCGGTGACCAGAAATAAAACCGTTCTTCCGATTCCCACTAACGCTCCAAGGGCAATGCAGCTCTCGTGTGCTGTTGATGTCTACTGCCACAGCAGATCACAGGGCGATGCGCACGCTCTTTTCTTGCTGTCACCGGCCTCCCCCCGCAGATACTTCCCGCCGGCCCTGCGCTGCCTCGAACTGATCCATCGCCATGCGTTCCTCCGTACGATCGCAAGCAGGTCTGAGCTTCGGCATTTCACAAATCAACCGTTCAACTGCGGCGGCCATTTCCTCATGGCCCTCCGAATTCGTATGTGGATCTTTCGGCCACAAGTAATATCGGGCCGGGTCTGTCGATTTCTCAAACGCGGGCGTCATGTCGACAAATGGAATGGAGAGGTCCCGGCAGAGCTTGAGCAGGATTCGGTTGATCAGCTGGCTTTCCGGGTGATGGAGCTGGGAAATGTCAGGCACCACCATGACCACCAATTCTGCTTTCGCAGTATGCACAAGCGTCCTCAACCGTTGCAGGTGCTCAATCAGCATGCCAGAATAGCTGTCAGTCGTACCCGACGCTGATTCAGATATTAGATGGCTGATGCGTCTGGAGAATTCAGCCCGGCGCATTTCCAGATCATGGAGATAGCCGACTCGCGCCGATCGATTCTTCTCGCGGACAAGATGGCTGAGCGACTTCAGGAAATTGAACAATCTGGAGTGGTGCAGGATGCTGCCCTTGAACTGCAGGCGGCCGCTATGCTGCAAGGCCGGCGGTATGTGATCCTGAACCGGACCGTTGAGATCGTCCACAAAGTAGGCCACCACCACGATGTCGGGGGAAAACTGGATTCCTGTCCGCTTTCAGAAAGAGATAGTACTGATTGAGTCCCCATCCAGGAACTCCGGCGTTGATCGTTTCGACCGGTTGTTTGATTCGGTCCTCCAACCCAGCTTCCAGCCTTTTAAGGAAGGCTTCTTCTTCCTGAACGCCCCATCCGAACACGAACGAATCGCCAAGTCCCAGCACGCGCAGCACTCCCGGAGGTTTTTCTCTCGCGTGGTAGCCATCCCTGAATCCGTCTCGGTTGATCTTGACAGGAACGTCGAGAGGGCCAAATCCTTCAAAACCGGGAACAAGTTCATGCCCATAGTAGTCGGATGGCTTGTACCAGACCGCGTAATCGACATGATCTTTCGAAAGGGGATGGTCGACGATCCGCAAGGACAGTTCCACTGTAAGACCGGCAATCGTCAAAGCCCCGAAGAGTAACGAAACTTCACGCCACTGGCCGGCGATAATGAGAGCAGCCAACCCTGTGACCAGAAGCCCAATCGCGGGGAAATCAATGGTCGTTGAGCGGATGTGATAACCGGCGATTTCGATTGAAATGCCTGAACCAAACAGGACGAAGAGAAGATCAATTCCTAACAATAGTGAAGCCGTGAAAAGAACGTACCGCAACACCGGGAAGGCTTTACTCGCGCGGGTCCAAATCGAGGACTTCATTCGTCGGCATCTTCCAATTGGGAAAGGAAGGGATCGATACGGGCCGAAGAGTCTACGTCACTACGCCGGGCTCGGAAACGACCTCCCGGAGAAACCGCTCGGTTCTCTCCGCCAGAATCTTCCATGAAAATTCCTTTTCGACTAACTGATGGCCTCGTTCACCCATCATTCTCGCCATGTCCGGATTGCTGGTTACGTCGGCAACTGCCCGTGCGAGTGCCTGCGCATCGTCATGGGGATAGACGATACCGCATTGGTGTGTCCGCACTAGCTCCGCCTGACCGGGCAGATCACTCACAATCGCAGGCACTCCACAGGCAAGGAGTTCGAACAATTTTATCGGGGCAAGACCGGTGCGCGAACGTTTTCCTGGATCAGAAATGGTAACGAGACCGACAGCCGCTCCGACAATAATTGAACCAATTGAAGCATACGGGCGTCTGCCCAAGACGACCAATCGAGGATTTCGTTCCGCAGCACGTTGCACCGTTTCACGTTCCGGGCCGTCTCCAACGATAACCACGCTGACCCCGTGAGGCCAATCCGCATCCTCGGCTGCATCAACTAACGTTCTGATTCCATGCCAGGGAGCAAGACTCCCCACGAATACTGCGTAAGGACGTGGAAGGTCAGGATCCGGCGAACGCTGCGGATTGAAGTACTGTAAGTTCGCGCCGTTGGAGATGACGACTACGGGCATATGCTTAAATTGCCCATTCAGCCAGTCCTTTAGTTGCGGGGTAACCGTAATCAGCCCTTTCGCATACTTGTACTGGGTTTGTTGCATCCATTGCAGCATTCGTCGAAACGGTGCAGCGAGCGGATAACTGATCAGTACATCTTCATTTGGCCCGTTCACCTCGTGGACAACTGGCACTCCAGTGACAACGGCAAGGAGAGCAATCGGCAATGCCATGAAGTGCGCTCGCACGTAAAGCACGTGAAAGTGTCTCAGGCGCCGAGCTAGTCGGATCTGAATCAACACATGCTCGACCATGCGGACTATAAAAATAGGCTTTTCCCATACGCTGCTATATGAAGGAGCGAACAATTCGACGGTATTGCCCAAACACCGTAACCCTTCGATCATCTCCTGCACATGGACATACGCAGCTTCTCCTTCCCGCGGAGCCTGCAGTGTCAAATACGCGATTCGCATAGCTCGTCACACATTACCGAATCGGAGCGAGAACGCTCATTCGACATTTACAGGACAACTTGAAACCGCTCCATCCATCGACCAAAACTAATCATGCGCCACGGCTGAAAGCTGAAGGGCTTTTGCCCCGTAATGACTCCTTCGAGATGACCCAAGGCATTGGCATTGAGAATTCCGCGGCTCATTTCAACCGCACGGCGTAACTCCGAACGAAACAGATCGGGGGCCTTGTCCCGAATCCAGACTTCTTCGGGAGTGACGAACCCCATCTTGTCCATCCGCGTACGGATCGGCTCGGGCAGGATTCCGCGCATAGCCTCCCTAAGGACTCGTTTTGTGGTGGCATCGGACAGCTTCATTTCTGCAGGCAGCCCCATGAGAAACTCCACGACTCTGAAGTCAAGAAAAGGCAACCTCGACTCGACCGAGTGGGCCATGGAATCGCGATCCTCCCAGTGAAGGAGCATCGGCACGCTCGTGGCAGTCAGAAGCGCATAGGCCATTTGATCGACCGATGTCGTCTTTAGCCCGTATGCAGGAGACGGGTCGCGGTCGTCAACTGTGAACAGGTCCCGATTGAACCAGCTTGGCGCTGCGGAGGATTTTCCGGCAAGCAGTCGCAAGGGCTGGCGCAGCGGTTCAGGCAACACGGCATCTGCAAGATACTTGGAGGCGGCGGCAAAGCCGAGCCCGTGTAATCGCTTGGCGGCGCGCATCTCCCGCAGAAGCATCCCCCACCTCCCGGCTGCAAATAAGCCAGCAAAATGTGGGGCGAAGAACCCGTGATAGCCGGCGAGCAATTCATCGGCCCCTTGACCATCCAATAACACTTTGACGCGCGTCTCTGCGGCGAGTTTGAACACGTGCCATTGGGCATAAATGCTCGTCGAGCCGAACGGCTCATCCTGGTGCCATGTCATAGCATCCAGCGTCTCGAAGAGTTCATGAAGATCGGGATAGACGTAGTGGGCCTGAACGCCTGTGTGGCCGACGACGATATCAATATAGTCGCGCTCATCGTAGCGCTTGACGTTCGCGCAAGCCGAAAATGTGTTCTGCTGGCATGACATGCCGGCAGAACGGAGGAGGTGATTGGCGATGCAGACGATCGACGACGAATCGAGCCCCCCGGACAGACAAGACCCAACAGGTACATCGGCCCGAAGCCGAAGTCGAACCGCATCCGTGAAGAGAGCACTTAACTCATCCGCCGCAGCTTTCATATCCCCATGGAAAG
>DATGEA010000437.1:0-11348 GCA_035310605.1 Nitrospira sp.
GGTCAGTGCTTTCTGTGCGGCGTTGAGATCGCTGCTATGAATGAGCACGCCGGCGTTCGGCAATATCTCGTACACGGAGAGCCGACGAATGCCCGGCCGGAGCTCGAAGATGTCATCAAACGCTTCTTGGAGCGCTCCGACATTGTGGATGTTTCCCGACTTACTAATAATCCGGCTCACTGAACTGGCCGCGCGAAGAAATTCGGCGTGCATGTTCTTCGCGGCGGCTTGCTCGATGATCTGTCTGTCGAGAAGGTGGATGAGCACGATCGCCAGGCCGACCAGCGCAATGCCAGCGATCATGACCCAGATCAAAATGCCTTCAAACCATCGGGCTCGCATTACACGGTTCTTCTCCCAGCGTCCATCATACTAAGCGGAGGCGTCCTGGTGCCAGAGCTTCCCTTCCGATATCAGCGCGCATGGGACTCAGCCGGGAGAATCTGATGCGGCTGATCCATACCGGGATTCACGAGGATCGGGACGTTCAACTTATCCGGCAGCAGCACCAACTTGGAGTTCGGGCTGTCGTACAATTTGTAGCGGAGATAGTCAGGCGTCAGGGTCTTCGTAATCGTCTCCTGAGCTTTCGCCTGACCGATGGCCCTGATGCGTAATCCTTCTGCTTCCCCGTCAGCACGAATCCGAATCGAGTCCCCCTCGCCTTTTGCCCTGGTCCTGGCGATCTCGGCATCTTTCGATGCGATCGTCAGCTCAAATTCCTTCTGTTCTTTTTCCTGCTCCTTGGCCTGTTTTTGCTCGATGGCGTTCAAGACAATTTGAGGAAAGTCGACGTCAGCCAATGCCACGCTCTGGATCGCGAGATGACGGCCTTTTAATTTTTCCACCACCACGGCTTGGATTTTGCTGGCAATCTCGGCACTCTTTTCCGGTACGGTCACCATGTTGTAGCCGGAGACCACGCTGCGAACCGCAGCCAAAAACTCCGGCTTCACGATGCGTGGATAGAAATCCGATCCCACCTCGTGTGCGAGGAAGTACACCTCCTCCGGAACGGGCCTGAGGATTATCGCCGCTTTGACAAGCACCTGCAGATCATCGGCGCTGAGGGCATCGACGCCTTCGGTGTAGCTTTGCCACCGGATGTCGTACAAATAGATGTTGTTCCAGGGAGCCCTCCAATAAAAACCGTCCTTGAGGGGTTCTGTGGAAAGTCCCTCGGAAAAAGGACGCCACATGAGCCCGCGTTGGCCAGGCTGCACGCTTGTTCCGGCACAGGCCGTGCTCAGGAAGAGTAAAGAGAGAGACAGGAGAACCAGGGCAGGTGTTGTATGACGAGACATAAATGCCTCCATCGGTCATGCATGATGACCGTCGTTACGGTGTGACAGGCTTTGCACTGTGGTCGTGCCGCCCATGAGCGGCTAGGTTCAGATGCAGGCTCGAAAGACGTTCTTGCTCCTTCGCGGCATCTTCATAAAAGTGAATAAGAAGACGCGCGCCTTTCACCCATTCGGAGTCAGATCCGAACAGATCCTCGTACACGTGCGCACGCTGCGAGAACTCATCGGCTTTGAGCCGGTAGAAGTCGGCTTCGCGACTGTAGTAGCCGGCAATTTTGCGCTGATCCTGTGCAGGGTCCGGTGACGTAAGATCGAGTGGCGAAGACGTGCGTACGCACCCGAGTGTGCCCAGCACCAACGGCAGAAAAAGCATCAAGCCCCGGCTATACGTCTGTTGTCCTCTCGTCGTGTTCATGCTGATCGCCTTGTGGTTGTGAGGGACGGTACGGAGAGGATTGAGGAGACATGTTGTCGAGAACCATGACCGCATATCCGGAGGTCAGAAATGGTTGAAGCTCCATAGGTGCCCTGCTGATCACAGGACGAGGGATCTGAACGGTCATGGCCGCGTGATTGTGAGTAAGCTTGAGCATGAAGCTCCGGCCAGATGGTGTGAAGTTGAAACCATAAAGCAAGGGTGCAAGTTTTGGTCCTTCTCCAAGCTGAAGCCCGGCCGTATCTGCGTCGTGTGGTGAGGAACGCAACATCCTTCAAGTCTCTACTTAGCGCAGAGGGCAGGATTTATTCTGACAGGATCGGGACATTCCTCATGGCGGCCCATTCGCACCGTGCGCACGGTGCGGGATCGCTCGTTGCGGGAAGGACAATTCAATGACTCTGCCGTTGCGACCTTGAGAAGGCTGCATTTCTGCTGCGGCTTCTCTGGCATTGCTATTGCTGAAATTCTTTCGTGGGTGTGTCCAGTGGAAGGGCCCTACCTGCTTGATTGACGTCATCCGCATTACGCGAGGGCTTACGGGTCGCACAGCGGCGATGTGGGATCGCTGTTCCTGAACCGGATGCATCGCGTTTTCAACCCTGTGTCGGTCTGTCATGATTGTGCCATTCCGTCACAATGGAACCGGCCTCCGGGCGGTCGTTTTCGTCCGTCCGGTGGGCATGAAAAGCCGCGCCAAGCAACGGATTGGATTGCCGGGAACGGCGTCTTCAGCTATGCCAAGGCGCAGATCTTCGTGATGATTTCCACTCCTTCGCACCGCTCGTCGAGAGTCGATCCGCCGACGCGGTTTGATGCATGTTTGACAGGGAATGGCTCCCAATCCTACGATGTGTCATCAGGGAGCAACCCCATGCGACAGCATGTCGCGAGCATCTTCAATAACCTTCCGATCCGTCGCAAGTTCCTGCTCACCTCCGCTATTCCGCTCGCAGCTCTCATCGTTCTCAGTGTCATGACGTACAGCAGCGTCCAAACGTATTCTCAGGACGAGGAGCGCCTTAACAACCTCTATCTCACCGAAAAATCTGCCGCGCAATATATGAGGCTGGTCGTCGATTTGGAGACCGGTTTTCGAGGCTATGTGTTGACCGAGCAAGATCGCTATCTCCGACCGTATCGGGTGGCGCAGGAGGGCATTCTTGCGATCGCCCATGACCTTAAAGACAGGATTTCAGGGGAAGCATTGCAACAGTTCCAGGACATTCAAGCCCTTGTCAATCAGTTGATCGCGGAAAAGGAAGAACTCATCAGGGCGATCAAGTCGGGCCAGAAACAGAATGCGTTGCAGTATATCGAAGAGGGGCGCGGGCGGGCGCTGATGGTCGAAATTCGCGACCGGATGGTGCATCTTGACCAACTCGAACAGAAACGGGTGGTGGAGGAACTGGCTCAATTGAGTCATGACCGCACGTCGACGTTGTTTGTGATTCTAGGCGGCGGAGTGTTCACCTTTGGGCTCATTGTCAGCGCCTTATACCTGATTGCACGATCGATTACCGTTCCGCTTGTCAGTCTGGCGAAGGCTGTCGGTTCATCATCCGCCGAGCTTGTCCCGGCCATTCCCGCCCTCGAACGCAAGGATGAAATCGGGGATCTGACCAGGGTGATGCACCAAATGGGTTGGCAGATTCGCGGACATCTGGATGAGATGGCGCGGTCCGAAACGGCCCTTCGGCGGCTCAATGAGCACCTCATTTCCTCGGAGGCAAGATACCGCGGCCTGGTGGATCATGCTCCCTTCGGCATCTTTACCACCAAAGGGACGGAGGTCACCTTCAGTAATCGGTATAATCAATTGCTTGCGGGATTTGATCCCGATGAACCCATGGACCCTGCCGCGTTTCGCGCGCGGATTCATCCTGAAGATCGGGAACGCGTCCTGTCTGAGTTCGCCCACGCCGTGTCTGGTGCGCGAATGTACGAAACTGTGTTCCGCTTTCTCCACCCGGACGGCGCTGTTCGTAAGGTGTTGAGCCGCCGCGTTCCCATTCACGACGGAGACAATGATCTGCCGGCGTACGTGGCGTTCAATATCGATATCACGGCGTTAGACGATCTCCAATCCCGGCTCAGTCGATCGGAAAAACTGGCGACGCTGGGTCAAGTGGCTGCCGGGATTGCCCATGAGATCAGAAATCCGCTGGTGGGGATCGGTTCAACCGCTTCTCTGTTGGTGGATGAATTCGCCGATTCTGATCCGAGGCGGGCCGACGTCGATATTATCTTGAAAGAAACTAGACGGTTGGACCGGATTGTGAACCAGATCGTGGAGTATGCGCGTCCTCGGGATCTGGCGCCGGTGAGGTTCGCCTTGCAGGATCTCGTGGATGAGGTAGTCAAGCTGCTCGAGACTCTGCTGCGGGCGAAGCAACTGACGGTGAACCGCTCGCTCCCGCCCACGCTCAGCCTCCTGCACGCGGATCGAGACCAGATCAAGCAAGTCCTGTTGAACATCGTGCACAACGCCATCGATGCGTCTCCCGCGGGAGGAGATCCCATCGAAGTCACGGCCTTTGAGCTTCCGCGCAATGAACGTCCGGGCCTGATCATTAAAGTGTCCGACGCCGGTGTCGGCATTTCCGCGGATGCCTTGTCGCATGTCTTCGAGCCCTTCTTTACGACGGGAAAGCGGCATGGAACGGGATTGGGTCTGGCGATCTGCAGGAATATCATTGAGAGCCATGGCGGTGAAATTCACATGACCAGCGAAGTCGGGAAAGGGACGGTCGTCAGAATCTGGCTGCCCCTGAACCAGGAACCGCTGTTGGGGAAAGGCTAATCCATGCGCGCAGTTGTCTTCGTGACCGATGATGAACAGGCGATTCGTACCGCCGTGGTGAAGCGGCTGACCCGGCAAGGGCATCACGCCGTGGGGTATGAATCCGGAGAGGCGCTCATCGAGGCCTTACAGCACGAGTTCCCCGATCTGGTCCTCCTCGACGTGAAGATGCCCGGTCTGGGCGGACTGGAAACCCTCAAACGAGTGCGGCAGCTGGCTCCCTCAGCCATGGTGATCATGCTGACCGCCTATGGGACGGTTCAAGAGGCCGTCGAGGCGATGAAATTGGGCGCGTATGATTTCTTGATCAAGACCGTAGACCTGGAGGGTGTCGATCCGGTGATTGCTCGTGCGCTCGATCTCCTCAACCTCCGGCGCCGGCTGGAGTCGGAACAGACCCACCAGGACAGCCAATATCACTTGAGCAGTTTGGAAGCCCATAGCCATGTGATGAAGCAATTGCTCGAACAAGTTCGCGAGGTGGCGGAGAATCCCAAGTCCTCGGTGATGCTCCTCGGGGAAACGGGAACGGGGAAAGAGTTCCTGGCGCGGATCATTCACCATAACGGGCCACGTGCGGCGGGGCCGTTTATCGGCGTCAATTGCACTGCGATTCCCAAGGATCTGTTCGAGAGCGAACTGTTCGGGTTCGAACGCGGGGCCTTTACCGGCGCCAACCAACGGAAGTTCGGCCTGCTCGAAAAAGCGGAGGGCGGCACGCTCTTCCTGGATGAGATCGGCGATTTGGATCAATCGATGCAGGGCAAACTGCTGCGCGTGATTCAGGAGCGGTCATTCAGGCGCCTCGGCGGCACCGACGATATCGGGGTGGACTTCCGTCTGATTACGGCGACGAATCGTGATCTCAAGAAGGAGGTGGCGCGGGGAGCCTTCCGCGAAGATCTCTACTTTCGTCTCAACGTAGTGGCGTTTGAACTGCCTCCGTTGCGGAAACGGGTCGAAGATATTGTGCCGATCAGCCAGCGGGCGATCGTCCGATTTGCACAGGATTTCGGCAAGGAGGTTCCTGATCTTGACTCGGAGACGCGCGCGATGCTGGAACGATACCATTACCCTGGGAATATCAGGGAGCTTGAGAATATTCTCGAACGCGCAATGATCTTCTGCCAGGGGCGGACGCTCACACCCACCTGTCTGCCGAGCGAACTCCGTGAGCGCTCGACGCAGGTTGCGGTCGTGACGGGAACGGGACCGGACCGGACCGTTCGGATAGAAATGAAACTCGGGCAACAGACGCTGGCCGACATCGAACGGGCGATTATCGATGAAGTGGTGCGCCTGGCTGACTATAATAAGACGTTGGCTGCCAAATACCTCGGTCTCACACGCTTTGCGTTGGATCGCCGCCTCAAAAAGGAGGTCGAGGACTAGAGGTGCTCGGGGATCGCGTATCATCCAACGCGTCATTCCGCTGGAAGCCGCCTCGAGACCCTCGGCGAACGGTCGGGGTGGGAAACCCCGGCGGGCACCCCCTCTTGCGACGATCGGCAAGACAGCTTCTCACCGCTTGGCACCGCCTCCGCTCCTCATCGAATATGACCCGTGCTGTTGCCGTAACGGTCCGTACCGCCGGCTTGGAGATGTCGTAACCCCTTCGGCCCTCATGCCTGCCGTTAGCAGTCTCAGGCGCCTCTTGATGTATTATGGAAGCCCCAGGTAGTGTTACGCATATCCGATGGGCACGGGCTCGCCTATGATATTGCCTCCCGTCATTAGGTCTTCCATGATCAAAAGCGCCGGTGAACCGGTACGACAGCGGGGATCTGTCAGCCTCCCTCTCCTGCTGACGGTAATGACCAGGTATGTTATCGTGGCAGTGACATCGTTCCTCGTGATCAGCTGAAGAGCATGGATGACTCGATCAGCACGTCGACGGATGGGCCGGCCGATCCGCGAATGTGCCTCATGGCGTCAGCCAGTTCTGACCCTGCCGGCTCGTGTGGTTCCTGGAGGGCCGTAGGCGCCGACCTATGCCATCGATGACACTACAGACGATTTTCAATAAGGTTCTCAGGCGCGGTCAACCCGCGTCGATTCTTATGAAAGTCGGAGCGATTTTTGTGGTGCTCTCATTAACCTTCGGGTCGGGACTCCTCGCCACCTCTAAACTGACGAAACAACTCATCGGGACGAGTAAAGCGATTGAGCAGGCCGGGACCGAGCGCATGCGCATTTACAAGCTGGCCTCCCTTGTCCAGCAGTTGCCTGACCCATTGTCGAGGGCGCACACTGAGGAGCTGATTCGAGCGGAAATTGCTCAGTGGGAACGGGTCTTGGACGGACTGCGGTTTGGAACATCCGGACATGGATCCATCGCGAGGATCAGTCCCGCGCTCTCGACACAACTGCAGGAGATCCAGGACCAATGGACGATGCAACTCAGGCCTGCCTTGGAACTCGCCCTGAGATCTACAGACGTTGATGTCGTCCGACATCAACAGGAGTATCTGGCGCGTGTCGACGGGTTTGTCGCCGGATTGGACCACATGGTGCAGTTCATGGAGCAGGAGTCGGCCAATCGCTTACAATCACTCTACAGCCTGCAGATCTGGTTCCTGGGAGCGTTCGTAGCCTTGCTCGTAGCGGCATTGCTATACCTGCATCGGGTGATCCGGCTGCCTCTGACACACCTCACGGCCGGGGCCGAGCGTCTGGCGGCAGGTGAACTCGATACCAGGATTCAGGTCGAGGCGCAGGACGAACTCGGACATCTGGCTCGAACGTTTGAGCGGATGGCTGATACTATTCGTCACAAAATCGGGGAAATGAGGGCGTTGCATGACACGGGACAGGAAATCGGCATGATCGGACCTGGCGGACTCGACCACGTGCTGCGGCGGATTGTTGATCGGGCCTCTGAGTCGTTGGATGCGGATCTTGCAATGGTGATGGTCCGTCACCTGACGATGGAATGTTGGGTGGTTGAGGCCGCCTCAGGGACGGCGTTCGATCAAATTCGTAAGCAGATCCTGTTGTTTGAAGAAACCCCGTTCGCGAACCAGGCATTTGAAACCAGGCAACCGGTTGTCGTGTCGGATCTCTCCCAATTTCCGGATAGACCCATCCGGTTTCGTGACGAATTCGGCGCAAAAAGCTATCTGGCTGTCCCCTTGCTCGGGCCTCATGGATGTTTCGGCGTGCTGGTGTTGTTGAGCATCACGAAGCTGAGGTCATTTACAGAGTGGGACATCCGTTTGGCCGAACAATTTGCCTCCTACGCCGCAGTCACAATGGAGAATGCGCGCTTGTTTGACGAGGTCGAGTCTGAGTCGCACAATCTCCGCGTCAAACTTCAAGCGGTCGAGCGGAATGTCGCTGAATTGACCCATGAGGTCAAGGGGCCGGCCGGTCGTGTGGCAGAATTTGCTTCCTGGATCGAGCACGACTACGGCGGCAGGCTCGACGCCAAGGGGATGCAGTACCTCGGATGGATCAAGAAAGAGGGGAGAGATCTTGCCCAATTGGCCGATCGGACGCTCGATCTCGCGCGCATCAAACACGAACCATCGCCCCTGGAAAGTGTGGATGTCGAAGTGGTCGTACGAGAAGTCTTAACGCTTTTGAAGAAGGAGTGTGACGAAAAGAGGGTTCGAGTGACCATCGCGCCCGACCTGCCTCGGCTGGGTTGTCGCCGCATTCATGTCAAACAGGTGTTCGAGAACCTGATCGGAAACGCCATCAAGTACATGGGCGATCAGCCCGATCCGCATGTCGAGATCGGGGTGACGGAAAACCCGCAGGGGAAGCTGTTGTTTGTGCGTGACAACGGGATCGGCGTGGATCCGTCGATGTTGGACCGGATCTTTCTCCCATTCTATCGGCTCGAATCGGGAGACATTCCGGGGGCCGGAATCGGTCTTTCAATCGTGAAAACAGTAGTCGAGCAGTATGACGGGGCCGTGACCGTGGATAGTCAGCCGGGAGTCGGCAGCACGTTCTACGTTCGCTTGCCCGTCTTATCGTGGAAGGTGGTGCCTCAGACCGTGCCGGTGCACCAGGGCGAGGCGTCGCGGAAAGATCCATAGGGAGGCGGCACCAACACACGATGTCGTCGGACGAGGAGTCAACGCCATGCAATCGATGAACAACAAAGTCTTTACCATTCTGCTGGTCGAGGATAACGGCGGAGATGTGGAAATGTTTCTCCGCACCGTCGAGGAAGAATTGCCTCGCGAGGAGGATGAGCAAGTCGAGTTGGTCATCGCCGCCCGTGCCGAAGGGGCCTTGAAGATCTTGGATGAGCGGCGGATCGACCTCGTAATCACGGACATTCGCCTTCCGGGCATGAGCGGCATCGAGCTCCTGCAGCATATTCAATCCCGGGATCGGAGAATCCCCGTGATTATGATCAGTTGGGTGGATACGGTGGATACGGCTGTCGAGGCCATGCGCTGCGGGGCCTTTGATTATGTGACCAAGCCGTTTGAAAAGCTGGATCTTGCCGCGCGGATCCATCGCGCCATGCGGATCTCCGAGATCATGTTTCGTTACGAGCCTCCGCAGCAGGGAGAGGAACGTCCATTTAAGGAGTTGGTCGGCGTCAGCCCTGCCATACGTAACGTCATGGCGCTGATTGAGGCAGCGGCCCGAGTCCAATCTACGACGCTGATCATCGGCGAGACTGGAACTGGAAAGGAGCTCATTGCCCGGGCGATTCATGAACGGAGCGCCGAACGCGACGGCCCGTTCCAGGTCGTGGATTGCACGACATTTTCAGAGGGGACGGTCGACAGCGAGCTGTTCGGCCATGTGCGAGGTGCATTCACAGGGGCGATTGCGGATAAACTCGGGCTCATTGAACGCGGGATCGGCGGGACGATATTCTTGGATGAAATTGGCGATCTGCCTCTCGCACTCCAGACGAAGTTACTGCGTGTGCTGGAAGAAGGCGAAGTGAGGGCGGTGGGCAGCGTCCATCAGAAGAAGGTCAGCGCTCGGTTTATTGCCGCCACCAACCAGGAGCTGACCGAGAAGGTCAAAAGTAACGAATTCCGGAAGGACTTGTTTTTCAGGCTCAACGTGATGGCGATTAAAGTGCCTCCGCTGCGCGAGCGGACTGAGGATATCCCGCTGATCGCACGCCATTTCATGGCACGGTACAGCAAAGAATTCGGCAAGTATGTGGCCGACTTGCACCCTTCTGCCGTCACCGAACTTGTGGCCTATTCTTGGCCGGGAAACGTGCGCGAGCTGCGAAACGTGATGGAGCGGGCCGTGATGTTGGCGAAGGGAAATCGTATCAGCTATGAGGACCTGATCGGCCTGTTACAGTTCGCGGATCCTGCCCGACGAATCCAAGGCGAGGACTACCTCTGCCTTCCCTATGCGAAAGCCAAAGAAAAGGTGCTGGAGGATTTCAGCCGGCGATACATTAAGAGCAAGCTCGACCATCATCAAGGGAACGTGACTCACGCTGCTCAAGAAGCCGGGCTTCCGCGACCGTACTTTCATGAAATCATGCGGCGTTATCTCAAAGATGAAAAGTAACGACCGGATGTCATCCTTTCCTGACACTTTCTTGAACGATTTACACGATAATCCGCTCCCACCCAGTCTTTCCTGCTTCTAAGAGCCTCTGTCATTTTTTTCTGACAGTAAAATCCACCATGATTACGCTGGCTTAGTCATCGGTCTCAAGATTGAAGTCAGCTGTCACTGACAACTCTTCTTCCGTCGATCTTCACTGCCTTTCCATGCGTGTGTTCATCCGATCATAAGTCATTGAAGTATCAACACATATCTTGCCATTCTGGATTTCATCAATTGTCGGCTAAACGGCACAAGGCTTGTAAAGCATTTCAATGTCAATGCAGAGGAAGATTCTGCCCAGTCGGACCGTTTCGAGCGTCAGTGGAAAGGAGGTGAAGAGAAAGGTCCTCGGCCTTTCAACGGAGTAAGACAACGGTAAGATTGTCATGAAGTAGGAGGTGTTCGAGATGCATCTATCACATGTTTCACGTCGGCAATTCCTTAAAGTTACGGCCGGGACGGTCGCCGCAGTGGCGGTAGCCGACAAGGTCCTGGCGTTGACCGCGTTACAACCGGTCATTGAAGTGGGGAACCCCCTGGGAGACTATCCGGATCGATCCTGGGAACGCGTATATCATGATCAATACCGCTACGACTCGTCATTTACGTGGTGTTGTTCTCCGAACGATACCCATGGCTGCCGTATTCGGGCGTTTGTCCGGAACGGTGTCGTCATGCGGGTCGAGCAGAACTACGACCACCAAACCTATGAAGACCTCTACGGCAACCGCGGGACCTTCGCGCACAACCCGCGCATGTGCTTGAAGGGCTATACGTTTCATCGCCGCGTCTATGGCCCGTATCGCTTGAAGGGTCCGTTGATGCGGAAAGGCTGGAAGGAGTGGATGGACGCAGGCGCTCCGGAACTGACGCCGGACGTCAAACGCAAATACAAATTCGACGCCCGTTTTCTGGACGACATGATGCGGGTGTCCTGGGACACAGCAGCGACCTACGCGGCAAAAGGCTGCATCATCATCGCGACCCGGTATAGCGGAGAAGCCGGAGCGCGGCGCTTGCGTGAGCAAGGCTATGCGCCGGAGATGATCGAGATGATGAAGGGTGCAGGAGTCCGGTGCTTCAAGCATCGCGCCGGGATGCCGGTCCTCGGCATCATCGGAAAGATGATGAACACTCGGTTCAACGGCGGCGTTCTGCCGCTGCTCGACTCCTGGATTCGCAAGGTCGGTCCCGACCGTGCACAGGGCGGGAAATATTATTCGAACTACACCTGGCACGGCGACCAGGATCCGTC
>DATGEA010000438.1:0-15497 GCA_035310605.1 Nitrospira sp.
GAATGCGACCGTGCCGAACAGCAAAAGCCCCAGGCTCAGCAGCGTGGCGGCCACAATCTGCCCTGACGACCCGTTCGCCCCCAGGATCCAGAACCCCAAGGCAATTCCGATCAAGATAAAGAGCACCTGCGCAATCGTCATGGTGGTTTTGGCGATGACGACGGACGCCAGCCCTTCGACCATCGGCACCCGGTGTTTCTGAAGCAGATAGGCCTTGAGCGGCTCGCCGCCGACGTAAGCGGTGGGCGTCGTCATGTTGACCACTTCGCCCGCGGTCCTAATCGCCAGGACTCGCCAGAACGGAACTTCCCGCGCCGAAGGCCCAAGCGTGATCTTCCAGCCATAGGCTTCGACCACGTACATCAAGATTGACGGAATCAAAATGACGGCAAGCGCGGCTGGACCGAGTTGCGTCGCCGCATCGTAGATGTTGCCGAGCCCGATATGCCAAACCAGAATGGTGAGGGTGAGGAGACCGACGACTAATAGGAGAAGTCTAAACACGGGAGATGGCGGATGGTCGAACCACCCACACCATGATCAGCGCAAACACGATCGAACCGACGGCCGCCATCCAGAGAAACCAGTCGAGCTTGCCCAACAGCGCAAAGACCAGCACGACGACGGAAAAATCGCGGCTGGCGACGTTCTTGAGCATGAAGTCCGACCAGGCCGCATTCACGGGTGTTTTCCATCCGCTCGCCTGCTTGATTTTTTGGGCGCGATTCACGAGCGTGAAGGACATCGCATTGCCGAGAACGGCTGCGGCGCCCAAAACCAGCGGCACCCAGGCCTGGAGACTTCCGGAAGCCTGCACGAACGAGCCGACGGCGATACCGCCGAAGATGGCCATATGCACGACGTTGTCCATGGCGATGTCGAGCCAGGCGCCGAAGGGCGATTCGGTAAACGTGAGCCGCGCGACTTCTCCGTCGCAGCAATCGATCACCGCCGCCAGTTGGAACAGCAGCGCAGCAACGACCCCTGCGGTATAGGTGCCGAACCCGAACACGGCCGCCGCCGCGAGACCAATGGCCGTCGCGACGAAGGTGATGGCGTTCGGGGAGAGCCCGAGCGCAAGAAACAGCCGCGTAAACCGGCGGGAAAGTTTGCGATTGAAGAAGCGATCCACAAACCCTTCAAACTCGCTCTTGAGCGAGGAGAACAGTTTGCGTTCGGCGGCGGTGAGATCCGCGACAGTCCGGACTTCCTGGTACCACAGAGTGGGATCGGTTCCGGCAGTCAACACCAGCACACGGCCATCAGCGGCCGCATGTTCCAGCCATTGACGTACCGGCACCGACCCGGGGTCACCGGCCACCTGACCGGCTGCGCTGAGCAGCGTCGCGGGAAGCACGACGAGATCTGCCGCCACTGCACCACCAACTCCGGCCGGCGCATCAAATGACGGCAACGGAGACCCGACATTCGAAGATCGCGACCGGCCCCTGCCGGATTCCCTGGCTACAAGAATGGCCTGTCCCTCCTGCACATCCTGCCGCAACCGTTCGATGAGCGGACGCGAGAACACGCCACCGACGCCCGACAACAGACAGAACCCGCGTACCTCCGCCGCCAGCGCTTCCCATGTCCGCGGATCGTCCAGCGGAAATTCACGAATCGGCATCCAGCGAACTGGGATGGTCACACGAGGTCCCTTGGCCAATGCCTGTTTCAGCAGGTCTTCTTCTGGGCCGACCAGCACGATCAGTTGCCGGATGCCCGCCCGCTGAAGCGTCAACACCGCTCGGGTGAAAATGCCGACCCCGACGACCGGCGTCAACGGCCCGACGGCTTTTCGCACCGGCCCGCCGAACAACTCGACGGACGGCAGGAGAATGGCCGTTGAGAGGCCCTGTACATCGGCTTGTTTTTGAATCAGGCTTTCGCTCATTGCCGAATACCGTGATGCGTCCGATGTCAATCGTGTTCATTCAAAACCGCATCCCACGATTGACGAATGACGTCCCCTTTTACAGCTTGGGCAACACGTCCCGCTCCGCTTTTTCGACGTCTTCGGGAAAATCGATCTCCGTCCACGGCAGCCCGCCGATGACTTCATGCCCGACCTTGACGTCGCGGAAAAACCCGACGAGTGCGTCTTCGTACTCCATGTGCCAGGCTTCACGGTCGACAAACGTCCGGAGCGACGCGACCACATACGGCGTGTCGGCATGCCGCACTTTGAGAAACCCCACCCCTTCTCCCGTGTAATCATACCGCGCCGGCATCTTTTTCGTCAGGGCGACGACGCGGCCACCCTCGACGACGACCATGCATTCCTCCCCGGTTTGTTTCACCGTGTCGTCCATCAACAGCGCGTTGGGATATGGCGACTGTACGAGCCGGCGCAGAATTTCCCGGTGGAAGAGCACGTCGGCGTCCATGATCACGACGTCGTCGTCGAGCGCCGTGCGCGCGATCCAGAGGGAGGAAATGCTCCCGCGGTGGAACTGCTCGTTGACCAGAAAATTCACGCGCAGCCCGCAGGAATCCTTTTCTACCGCGGCACGGATCATGTCCTGCTTGTACCCGACGACAATGTCGGCGTGCTGGATGTCGAGGCTCGCAAGCGACTCCAGGTAGCGATGCAGCAAGGTCCGCCCGCCGATTTCGATCAGGCATTTCGGTCGATGCTGCGTGACCTGCCAGAGACGCTTCCCCACGCCGGCGGCAAGAATGACGGCTTTCATCAGAGTTTGCAGGCCTGTTCGAATGCGTCGAGGAATGCGGTGAACTGCGCTTCGGTCAAGGCGCCCATGTTGGCCACGCGGAAGATCTTGTTTTCGAGGTTTCCTTGGCCAGCGTAGATGACGTATCCCTGCTCTTTCAGCCGGTCATGCAGCGGCTGATAGGCAAGCCCTTCCGGCAGGTAGTAGGCGGTAAGGGTATTGGACTGCCGGTCGGGGGTAAGGACCGCCTTGATCCCCAGCTTCGACATCCGCTCGCGAATCAGCGCCGCCATTTTCCTGTAGCGCTGGACACGCCTGGCCACGCCCTCCTCCAACAATTCGTTGAGGGCTTCGTCAAACGCGTAGTAGACCTGGACGGCCGGGGTGAAGGGAATCGTGCCGCGCCCCTGATCGTCGACGTAGTGAGTGAGGTGAAGGTACCAGGAGCGTTTGGGATAAACCCGCATCCGCTCCAGAAAACCCTTCCGCACGAGGACGAAGGACACTCCGGGGAAGCCTTGAATGCACTTTCCCGCCGTGCCGGCCACCATGTACATGTGCGACCCGGCGATATCGATCGATTCGCCCCCCAATGAACTGACGGCATCGACCACGAACACACGGTTCTGGCTGTCGACGACCTCCGCGATTGCCTGCACCGGGTTGAGCAGTCCCGTCGTGGTTTCGTGGTGGACCATCGCCACCCCGTGCACTTCAGGATGCTGCCGGAGCGCAAGCCGCAACCGCTCCGGGTCGGGCGTCGTCGTCCACTCATACTTCAGCTCCGACACGCCGAGTCGATGCAGCCCGACCATCTGGGACATCCGCTCCCCATAGACCCCGTTGTTGATGATCAACATCCGCTTGCCGTGAGGAATGGAGGACATCATGGCGGACTCGACGGCCGCGGTACCGGATCCCGTGATCACCGCGGCCGCATAGTCGTGCTCCGCACCGGGCACGAATGCTTTCAGCAGCTTGGCTTGAATGCCGTGCAGCAACTCGGTGAATTCAGACTCGCGATGGCAAATGTCCGGACGGAGCAATGCCTGCCGCACACGATCGGACACGTTGACAGGACCGGGGTTCAGGAGAATCATATTTCCCTTCAGCGTTCAGCCGGCGGCTCTGTCGGAAGCCGACCACCGACGCTCGACGGCCGATCGCTATTCGATCGCCTTCATAAAACGTTTGGTTATGTCGGGCGGCTCATGGAGCACGCGCCCGGCGTCTTCGGCAAACTCATTCACTTTGATCAGCAACATGCTCGGCCCGTCCCGCGTGAGCATGTCTTTGAATTCGTAGACTAGGTCGTCACGATCCAGCACCCGCTCCGCGTTCACGTAGCCTGCTGCCTTCGCCACTTTCTCTAGCGGGACCACGTTCGAGATCGTCGGCTGGTTCCCGGTCGTCCCGTACACTTCGTTGTCGAATACCACGTGGATGAAATTTCTCGGCTTCAACGCTCCGACCGTCGCCAGCGTACCCATGCCCATCAGCACGTTGCCGTCCCCGTCGAACACGACCACCTGCTTGTCCGGCTTGGCCATCGCCACGCCCAACCCGATGGCCGGCGCGTTGCCCATCGAGCCGATCATATAGAAGTGTGTGGGCCGGTCGGCAATTTTGTGGGCTTCACGCGAGGGAAAGCCGTTACAAATAATCACCGGCTGGTCCGTGAGCAATTCCAGCAAGGCGGCGATGGCCTGCGCGCGACTGATCAATGTCCCTTGTTCCGGTCTCATGGATGCAATCCTTTCACGACGCCCTTCGTAATGAACAACGCGACCGGGATGCGTTGCTTCATGAAGGTCTCCGCCACCCACTTGAAATCTTCCACGGCCGTCTTCTCGGTGAAAGTGCGGTGGGGGATCTTCATTGTGTCGAGAAACTGCGGCATGACCTCCCCCATCACCAGATGCTCCGGCGCATCCTTGCCTCCCTGCCCCCTCCAGGAAACGATCAGGATGCAGGGTTGCCGATAGATCATGTTCAGGGAAATAAGGGTGTTGAGTGAGGTCCCGAGACCGGAATTCTGCATCAGCACGGCGGGGACCTTCCCCGCCATGTAGGCGCCCGCCGCCATCGCCACCGCTTCATCTTCCCGCACCGCCGGCGTATAGAGTCGCCGGTTCATCAACTCCGCAATAATGCCGCCCAATATCGAGTCCGGCACTCCGGTATAGAAATTCACCCCCATATCCTGCAGGGCCTGCACAAAAGCATCGCTTTCGATCATATCCTCAGTCTTCCTTCACTCAAGTGAGCGATCAGGGAAAAGCGCGCGCATTATAAGCTATGCCTCGAGGCTTTCTCAAGGAAACGCTGCCAGTTGCGACTCGCTCGATACCATGGTAGCGTGCCGCAATGAAACACGCGCTCGGCCTGCTGGGACTGATCCTGCTCCTTGTGCGACCGTCCCCCTCCGCCGCCGTTCCGATGGTGGACGATCCCAAGGGATTCGAGAATATTTCCTGGGGCTCTCCCTTGCACTCCCGGACGGACCTGAAGATCACCCGCGAATCTGACCACGTTTCGGAGTATCAATTCAAAGAGGCCGCGCCGTCATTTGCCGGAATTCCGGTGGAGAGCGTTCGTCTCTCGGCTGTCAACGAACAGTTCGCCCGGGTCACGATCCGCTACCAAGGGGAGAAAACACACCGGCAGATCATGCTTCATCTGGAACACCACTACGGTCCGATCGAGCGTCTCCCGGGACAGATGATGCGCGGACTCAATCAGCAGTATAATTGGCGCGGAAGCGATTCGGAGATCAATCTGACGTATCAGGCCAACACGGAACGCGGGTTCATTTTTTTCGATAGCCGGACCCTCGCCCCGAGGTTTAACGACCAGCTCACCGATTCGGCGGAGTGACCCTATGCTCTGCCGGGGTGCCATCCGACATCTTCGACCGTTCCGGTTCCTGGCAGGCGGCATCTTCGCCTTCCTCCTCGCGTGCAGTACGGTGCTCGCGGTCCAGATGAAAGACGATCCCAACGGCTTCGAGGGCATTCCCTGGGGGACGACCCTGTCCGAATCCGACAACTTCGGGTTGACTGAAAACGCCGGCCGCTTGAAGACGTACGAACTCAAGAACGGCCCGCAGGCGCTCGGGCCGGCAACGGTCGAGTCGATGAAATTCATGACGATCGACGATAAATTCGCGCGCGTCACGGTCCGGTACAAGGGGAAAGAGGCGCACGATCAGATTCTGGCTTTTCTTCAGTCCCGCTTCGGCCCGCTCGACCGCACTCCGGGACAATTTTCCGTCGGGCCGGTGAAATTCTATGCGTGGCAGGGATTCGAGACCGAAATCACGATGCGGTACGAGGCCCGCAACGACAGCGGAATCATCTTTTTCGAAAGCCAGACGCTCCGGGCGAAGCTGACAGAGGGGAACTCCGGAACCCTCTTCTAGGCTCCTTCCGACCCGGTGCGAAACTTTTCATTGACAAGCGCGACGCGCTTTTCGCATCATGCGCACTTATGCATAACGCAACCAAACTGCGGGCCGCCCTCAAGAAACCCGGAGCCCTCAAGATCGTCGGCGCGCACGATGCGCTGAGCGCACGGTTGATCGAACGCGCGGGATTCGACGGCGTCTGGGCCAGCGGATTCGCCATTTCCGCTTCGCTCAAGTGCATTCCCGACGCCAGCTTCATCACCTCCAGCGAACAACTCGAAATCGAGCGCAACATCGCCGAGGCCGTGAGCATTCCCGTCATCGCCGATTGCGACACCGGGTACGGCAATGCGCTGAACGTGATGCGGACGGTCAATGACCGGGAACGAGCCGGAGTCGCCGCGATTTGCATCGAAGACAACGTCTACCCCAAACGCTGCAGCTTCTACGCCGGTGTCCGTCGCGAATTGATTCCGATCGAGGAACATTGCGGCAAGATCAAGGCCGCCAAGGCGGCCCAGACGGTGCCGGACTTCATGGTCATCGCCCGCACGGAAGCGTTGATTGCCGGCTGGGGCCAGGAGGAAGCGTTGAAACGAGCGGAGGCCTATGCCGACGCCGGCGCCGATGCGGTGCTCATCCATTCCAAATCCAAAAAGTTCGACGAACTGAGAGCGGTGTACAAAGCCTGGTCCGGCCGTGTGCCGCTCGTGGTAGTGCCGACGATTTTCGATCAAACCACCGCCGCAGAGATGGAAGAGGCCGGCGCTAAGATCATCATTTATGCCAACCAGCCGGTCCGCGCGGCGATCCGCGCCATGAGAGACACGCTGGACCTCATCAAGCAGGACACCAGACCTGGCGCCGCAAACGACCGCATCGTGACGCTCCCGGAAGTCTATGACATCGTCGGCGTCCCCCAGATGGAGCAGGATGAAAAGGCCTTTCTCCCCATCGGCGGGGAAAAGATCACAGCCATCATCCCGGCGGCGGGGTTTGAAAAGCAGTTACTACCGTTGATCGAAGACAAACCCAAGTGCCTTCTCGACATCAAAGGCAAGACGATCCTCGAACGTCAGGTCGGCGCGCTGAACGAATGCAACATCAAAGAGATCGCGCTCGTCCGCGGCTACAAGAAAGAAGCCATCACGCTGCCCAACATCCGCTATTACGACAACGACCGCTACGAAGAGACCGGCGAACTGTTCTCGATCTTTTGCGCGGAAAGCGAAATGAAGGGTCGGACGATCGTGCTGTACGGCGACATCATTTTCGACAACACGATTCTGGAAAAGCTCCTGAAAAGCTCCGCCGATATCACCCTCATCGTCGATCTCGCTTGGCAGGACCAACAGCAGCGGGGCGCGCAACCCGCTCACATCAATCCGGACCTGGTCACATTGGCCGATCCCCCGGGGAAGAGTTACCTCTCGCGGTTCGTCATGCCGGAGGGAAACCATCGCATTCTGAAGATCGGCCAACATCTCCCCCATGATCAGACTCACGGTGAGTTTATCGGCATGGCCATGTTCTCTGAAAAGGGCACGCAGGCGCTTCGCGACTGCTACCGTGCCTCGCAACAGCAGTACAAATCGACCGGCTTCCATGAAGCCGGAAGTTTCAGCAAAGCCTCGTTTACCGACCTTCTTCAGGAACTCATCGATCGCGGCCACCGCGTTGATGCCGTGCCGATCTTTAAAGGCTGGATGGAAGTCGACTCCTTCGAGGAGTACCAGAAGGCCTGGGCCAAGATCCGGCAGTAGATACCCGCAGTAGTACGTAATCCCTTCCAGATTCCGCGCCAAACGCAGGTCATTGCTCCGACTGTCGCGTAGTCCCTATTTGTCGCCATGGCCGCGCCTCCCCCTCTTCTGGTGGGGCCAAAACCCCTCTCCTTAGGAATGTTCCAAATTTCATACTGCGGTACCCTCAAGTTGTCGCACGCATCCGGCATCAGCGACGGACTTACGGAGGAGACGGCCATGAAATCCAGCATTCTTGATTCCGGTCACAGCCCCAAGAGCGCCCATGCGCCATTGGATCGACGCTACGCCGAGCGCGTGCCGATCCACTATCGAGTGATCTACAACGGCGTGGCTGGCGCGAGATTGGTCAAGACCGAGGGTTCGCTGAGGGATTTGTCAAAAACGGGATGCAAGGTCCTCGGAACCATTCTCCCGGCCGTAGGGTGCAATCTGACCATCACCCTCTATTTGGAAGACGGGCAAGCTCCCATGTGTCTGGCTGACGCCACTGTATCCTGGATCAGTGGCAGCGTTTTCGCCGTGCGGTTTCCCAAGCTGACAGCCGAGGAGCGCAAACGCATCCAAGAGGTGATATGGAAACATGTCACCCTGTCTCCGTCCAAGAACCATCGGGCGGCATTCCGCATCGTTGCGTAAGGATCAACCAGGAAACCGGCGCACTTCTACCGATCAGGAGGGCATGAATGAGACAGCAGACCGTCGAACGACCTGGCCAGGGGACCGAGAAGCCGGTCCGTATCAACCAACGCCTCACGGAACGAGTTCCGGCGCAGTTCAGCTTGATGTACTCCGGCATGCATAACGGACAGATGCTGATCGGCAACGGTATTGTTACGAATCTTTCAGAGTCCGGAATCGGAATCAGAGGGAACCACATCGTCACGATGGGAATGGAATTGTCCCTGTTTATCGACCTTCCCGGCCTCGAGGAACCGGTCTGTATTGCACAGACTCTGGTCTCCTGGGTCTCAGGGCGCCGCTTCGGAGTCGAAATGCTCATGCCCAAACTCGACACACAGAATCAGCTGCGATTTTACGTGTGGAATCACTTATTCCGTCCGTTCCATAGAAAAACCTGACCGCAAGGACAGAGGAGGACAGGTCATGAGACACGCGAGAGTCCGCCCCGCAACATCGCTCCAGGAAGTGCAACCGACCGGTAACCGCAGAGGCGATTCCCGACATCCTGTCGATTTCGGACTGATGTATTCGGCTCAGGATGCCCGGGGAGAACTCATCATGGGCGATGGCGTCGTCGTCGACTTGTCCGGCAAAGGTTTGGGCATCCGTGGCAATATGCCGGTGAAACGGGGTTTGGACATGACCCTGTTCCTCTACCTGCCGGACGGGAAAGACCCTTTGTTCGTCATGGATGCCCGCGTCGCTTGGTCAACCGGCCGCCGGTTCGGAGTAGAGATACTCACGATGAACCTGCGGGAGCGGAACCGGCTCAGGCATTTCCTGTGTTCGAATCTTCCACAATAACTCAACGCGGGTTGGAACCTACATGGAGCGGCCCGGCCTGGGAAAAGACGACGCCATTCATCACCTCCCCTCTTAAGTCATAAGTCCCGCGACCTCGTCCAGTCACCAGTCTGGCAATTAAGTGTCGGGTGTCTACCGCTGAACAAATTGGAATCCATCGCCCCTTTCGACAAACTCCACGTTCCCTTCCCTGTGCGCCCCCCAAGTCTCTTCCATTCAGTAAGACAATCCTTCGTTGTCAGTGCGCGCAAATTCGTGATAGCCTGACCGGTGAGTAAATACTCACTCACTTGAAATCACTCATGATCTCACGCACCAGACACACACGCCCGACCGGCCAGGAACGCCAGGCAACTTTGATCGCCGCGGCTGCCTCCCTGTTTGCGGCCAGGGGATTCAACGGGACGACCACCAAAGCGATCGCCAAGGCCGCCGGGGTCAGTGAGGCGCTGGTCTTCAAACACTTCCCGACCAAGCGTGCGCTCTATGCGGCGATCCTTGCCGAGAAAGTCACAGTTGATCAACTCCTGGAGGTCGTCGAAGAATCGGCAAAGAAGCGGGACGACCGGCGGGTCTTCACGATGATCGCCGGTTTCCGGATCCGGCCGGGAACGGATTCGACCCTTCTTCGGCTGCTGCTCTTCAGTGCGCTGGAAGGGCACGAACTCTCCGAGATGTTCTTCAGCAAGCATCACCGAGTCCTCTATGATCACCTGGCGGGCTACATCGAGATCCGGATCGCAGAGGGGGCTTTTCGAGACGTCGATCCCCTGCTCGCCGCCCGCGCCTTCATCGGTATGGTCGTCCACCACCGCCTGCTTCACGAGATTTTCGGGGTGCCGATGCATCGATCCCATGATGAAACGGTCGCCGCCTACGTCGACCTCTTCCTGAGCGGACTCGTCCGGAAAGCAGCCGGGCCGGCACCGCGGAGGCGCTCGCGATGAATCCCGTCAAACAACACCCTATCGTCACCCTGGGGATTATCATCTTTTTCGCCGTGACGGCTCTGGTCGTCTTTCGCCTGAGCAGCGGGGCCAAAGTGGACCAGAAGAAGTCCCGCGTGATCACGGTAGGAACGGTCACGCCCTTGAAACAGGATCTCGATGTCCGGCTCAGCTACACGGCCGACATCACGCCCAACCAGCTGGTCAACATCTACTCCCGCGTCGACGGCTATATCGCGAAGTTCTATGTCGACAAGGGTGATTTCGTGAAGGCCAACCAGCTGCTCGTGGAAATCGATCACCAGGATTATCTCCATGCGGTCAACCAGGCTAAAGCCAACCTGGCGGCCGCCCGGGCCAAGGTGACCCAACAGGACGCCTCCGTTCGCAACGCTAAATTGACGCTCGAGCGGATGCAGGCATTGATTAAGGATCAGTTTGTATCACAGCAGGATCTGGACAACGCGCAGGTGAATGCGGACGCCGCATTCGCCGCGCTGGAATCGCTCCGGGCGCAGGTCAAGCAGATGGAAGTCGCCCTTGCGCAGGCAGAAACCAACCTGGCCTATTCCTACATCCGCGCCCCTTTCTCCGGCTATGTCGCCGAACGCAACCTCGATCTGGGCGCGTACGTCACGGGGACCGCCACGAGCACCTCCACCACCACCCGCGGCATCGTAAGCCTCCACGAAATCGAAACCGTCCGCACGCTGATCGAAGTCGTCGAAAAAGACGTGCCGTTGGTGCAGATCGGACAAAAGGCGGAGGTACGCGCCGAGGCCTATCCCGACCGTGTCTTCGAGGGAACCGTCACCCGCATCGTCCAGGCCTTGAACCGGGCCACCCGTACCATGACGGTCGAGGTGGATCTGCCCAACAAAGACCATCTCTTGAAAGGCGGGATGTTTGCGCGAGTCGAGGTCCTGGTGGGCAAGCATCAGAATGCACTGCAGATCCCGATCGATGCGGTGAGCCGGCTGGAAGACGCCCAATACGTTTATATCGTCCGCGAGGGAAAGGCCGAACGGGTTCCGGTCGAGATCGGCCTGCGCGATGAGAACCGCGTCGAGATCACCAAGGGATTGGACGGCTCCGAACAGGTCATCGTCTCCGGCAAAGATCTCGTCCACGACGGCACGCCGGTCCAGGCGCAACCGCTTCAGCCGACAAAGGGTCAAGGGTGAGGACGTGAACACGGCGAATATCCCATTGCTCCTCAATCGATGGCCCGCCCCTCTCCCCTTAGGCCTCACGCCTCATCTCTAACCGGCTATGTGGCTGACCCTACTGGCATTACGCAATCGCATCGGCATTCTGATGCTGTCGCTCGCCATGGTCGTCCTTGGCGCGACCTCCTTGGAGCGCCTGCCAGTTGACCTGTTCCCGAACATCCAGGTCCCGGTCGCCTTCGTCGGGGTCATTTACAAAGGGGCCCCGCCGCTCGACATCGAACAGAGCGTGGTCTATCCCATCGAGAAGGCCGTCAGCTCCGCCTCGAACGTCGAACACGTCGAATCGTTCGCGAAACAGGGGATCGGCGCCGTCCAGATCTGGTTCAACTGGGGCGCGGACATCAACGTCGGCCAGATGGAGGTGATGCAACGGATCACGCAGATCCTCAACAGCCTCCCACCCGGCATTCTCCAGCCCTTCATCGTCAAGTTCGACGTCTCGAACATCCCCGTCTCCTTCGTCACCGTCTCCAGCGAGGATCTCGACGAACGCGCCCTCTACGACCTGGCGTTCAACACGATCGCCCCGCAGATCGAGCAGATCGCGAACGTCGCCGCCGCCACGGTGGAAGGCGGAAAAATCCGTCAGATCAACATCAATCTTGACCCTGCGCTCCTGAACGCCCGGGGCCTTTCGATCCTGGATGTGGTCAAGTCGGTCAAGGCGGCGAACCTGATTCTCCCCTCCGGCGACATCAAGGCTGGCAACCTCGACTACAACGTGTTTACGAACAACCAGTTCCGAACCGTTGAGCCGATCCAGGACGTGATCGTCAAGGTCAACCCACAAGGCAATCCGGTGCGGGTCAAGGATCTGGGCACCGTCACCGATTCATCGGATATCCAGACCAACGTCGTCCGGACAGACGGGAAGCGTGCGGTCTATCTCAGAGTCAACAAACAGCCGACCGCCAACACCGTCGAGGTGGTGGATGCCCTGCGCGCGGCGCTGCCGAAGATGATCGGCATCCCTCCCAGCGTGAAGCTCGGCATCTCGTTCGACCAATCCGTCTACATCCGCCAGTCCATCAGCAACCTGATCGAACAGGCGCTGCACGGATCGATCCTCGCCGCCGCCGTCATTCTGATTTTCCTCCGGAATTTTACGAGTACCCTGATCATCTCCGTCGCCATCCCGCTGTCGATCATGGTGACCTTCATCGTGCTCTTCTTCACGGGACAGACCCTGAACGTGTTCACCCTGGGAGGCCTGGCGCTCGGCATCGGCCGGCTGGTCGACGACTCGATCGTCGAACTGGAGAACATCCAACGCCACCTGAATACCAACCCGCGGCGTTGGGAGGCGATTCTCGAAGCCGCCCGCGAAGTGGCCATGCCGATTTTCGCCTCGACCGTAACTACCGTCGTCGTCTTCCTGCCGATTTTTTTCGTCGTCGGCATTGCACGGCTGCTGTTGATCCCCCTCACAGTGACGATTGCCATCGCGCTGTTCACCTCCTTCTTCGTCTCGCGCACGGTGACGCCGGCGCTCTGTTTCAAGTTCCTCAAGCCGGAGCGGGAGGCCCACCGCGCCATGCCGGGCTGGTTCGTGCGCCTCATGGAGTGGAGCCGCGCACGTTATGAGTCGTTGGATCGCGGGTTCGAAGACTCACTGCGCTGGGTCCTCGTCCACCGCAGGCTGTTTATCATCGGCGTGTTGCTCATCTTCGGTGCCTCGCTCGCGCTGATCCCGAAAATCGGCACGGAATTCCTGCCGGTTTCGGATGAAAGCCAGTTCCGCATCGTCCTACGGGCCCCGGTCGGCCAGCGGGTTGAAAAAACGGAACAGCAAGTGGCCGCAGTCGAACGCGTACTGCGCGAGGAGATTCCGGCGCACGAGCTGGAAACGGTCGTGTCGAGCACCGGCGTTCTGGCTCAAGGCCGCTCCTCGCTCTTCAACCCGAATACAGGGCCTCATACGTCGGTCATCTCCGTTTACCTCGCGCCGCCTGACAAGCGCACGCGCAACCAGGTGCAGATCATGAACGACGTGCGCCCCAAGATCGTGAAACTGTTCCCCGGGGTTGCGATGTTCTTCGATCCGGGGGGGCTCGTCAAACGCGTAACGAGCTTCGGCTCGCAGAAGGCGGTCGACGTGGAAATCTACGGCTATGATTTTGAAAAAGCCCGTGGGGTGATCCGACAGGTCGAAACCCTGATGCACAAGATCGAAGGCCTGGCCGACATCGAAGTCAGCCGTGAAGAAAACTATCCGGAAGTGAACGTGGTCGTGGATCGCGAAAAAGCCGCCCTGCTCGGCATCAGCGAAACGGATGTTGCCAACGCCGTGTTGTTTTCATTGAACGGCAACGGTCAGACCGACCCGATTATCTTTACCGACCCTCAGAACGGCAACGAGTACTTCATCAGCGCCTGGCTCGCAGAAGAATACCGCAAGGATCTGACCGATATCGAAAACATCATCCTGACCTCCAGAACCGGTGAACCGGTGCTCCTGAAGAACGTGGCGTCGCTCAAACTAAACGCCGGCCCGGTCAAAATCGATCGAAAATACTTCCAGCGGGTCATTCACATCACGGCCAACCCCGTGAATCGGGACCTTGGCGCGATTGCCGACGACCTGGAAGCCGGCTTTGCGCAACTCCAACTGCCCACCGGATTCAGCATCCGGCTCGCCGGCCAGATCCAGCAACAACGCGAAACGTTTACGGGTCTTCTGTTCGCGACGGTGCTGGCCCTCGTTCTCGTCTATATGGTGATGGCCGCACAGTTTAAGTCGCTGGTCGACCCCTTCATCATCATGTTTTCCGTCCCGATGGGGTTCCCCGGCGTGATCCTGATCCTGTTTCTGACCAACACGACGTTATCGACCACCTCGATGATGGGGATCATCATGATGCTTGGCATCGTCGTCTCGAACGGCGTGCTGCTGGTCGACTATACAAACGTACTGCGACGCAAAGGCCGACCGCTGCACGAGGCCGTGGTGACGGCGGCCCGCACGAGACTGCGTCCCATTCTGATGACATCGCTCGCGACCGTCTTCGGCCTGCTCCCCATGGCCATCGGCTGGGGGACCGGTGGCGAAACCAATGCGCCCCTCGCACGCGCGGTCGTGGGAGGGTTGAGCGTTTCGACGCTGTTGACGCTCTTTCTCGTGCCGACGATGTATATGATTCTGGAGGAACGGTTCCCGCGACCAGTGGCCGAAGAACCGCAGGAACCCGGCCGGCTCCCATCGGATGTTCCCCTTGCCCCCGCAATCCGCTAAAGAAACCTGCCCTTATCCGAGAGTCGGAAAGAGGGCTTTGAGATGCATGGCCAGCCCGATATCTCCGCTGATCTTGATTCGCCCCGACATGGCGGCGGCAGGACCGCTGAGCTGGCCGTTCAGCACCTTGATGCAATCTTCTCCCGCCATTGTCAGCGTCACGTGGGGATCGTCGTGCGTGCCCTCCGTGACCTGACAGGCACCCTGGCGGACCGTCAGCACGTACTGCCCGCCCTGTGTGCCGCTTAAATCGAACTGATAGATCGCATCGACATCCTCGGCCGCATCGAGATCGAGTTTACCTGGCAGGAGCTGAAAAAATTCTTTGAGGTTGGTGGCTTTCATACCCTGATGTGGGGACGCGATTGGAAAGGAACCGGGAGCCGCGTGCCCGCGGCTCCCGGCAGTGCACAGTTAGTATCGGAGCGTGACCGTCGCCGTACTGCGGCGCGCGCCGAAGAACTTCTTCGAAAACTCCTCGACCACCGCAGGGTCGTAGCCCTTGCAGCTGAAAATATCGAGATAGGCGTTGTTGGTGTCGTTGGCAAAATGCCCGCTGATCAACGAGGTCGAGATCAGCTGCACCATGGAATAGCCCGCGACGCGCCCCGAACCGAAATCGACGACTTGGCATTCGCCGAAACGCTTCATGTCGATGAGCTCGCAGAGCTCTACGACATAGCGGCGAATATGGTCGGCGTTGCGGATCAGGTCGGGATGACAATCTTGGAGGTCTACGGCGGTACAAAGTCCCCAC
>DATGEA010000439.1:0-3773 GCA_035310605.1 Nitrospira sp.
TGGGACGTACGGAGCGTCCACAGATCTTCATCGCTGACCTGCTCGATGGACGAGCGCACGTCATCGAGGTTGCCACGCCAGCGATCTACGCCGCAGGCACGTGTCCAGAGTGCGTCCGCCTCCTGTGAGTCCCAGGAAGAAGCGTGCACGCCGTTGGTCACATGTCCGATCGGGATCTCAATGGATGGCCAGTTCGGAAAGAGTGGCTGAAAAATGCTACGGCTGACGGCTCCATGGAGGAGGCTGACGCCATTGACCGTTCCACTCCCGCGCATGGCCAGGAAGGCCATGTTGAAGGGTTCGTCTCCGTTGCTCGCATCCTTGCGGCCCAGGGCTAACAGCTCGTCGAGCGGGACCCCTATCAGGTCCGCAAACGCAGTCGCATAGGGGTGAATCAACTCCGGGGAAAACCGGTCGAAGGCGGCTTCGACCGGCGTATGGGTGGTGAACACGTTGCCGGCCCTGGTTGCCCGGAGTGCCACTTGGAATGGCTGCCCTGTCTGACGCATGAAGCTGAGGGCGCGCGCGAGCACCGCAAACGCGGCATGTCCTTCGTTGAGATGACAGATCTCCGCATTGATGCCAAGTTCTTCAAGCACGCGCCAACCTCCGATTCCGAGAATGATTTCCTGAATCAGGCGCGTCCTCGGTTCCGAGGGATAGAGATGAGCCGTGACGCCGCGGTCGGCAGGGCTATTGAGGAGATCGTTGCTGTCCAGCAGATACAGCGTCACCTTTCCCACACGTGCCTGCCAGACCCGCAATAAGATTGGTCGCCCCGGCAATTCCAAGTGGATTCTCAGCCCGCGGCCTTCTCGGTTTGGCGCCGGAGTGATCGGGAGCATCATGGGATCGTTATAGGGGAAGGCCTCGGCTTGCCGGCCATCCGGATCCAACATTTGTCGAAAGTATCCCTGTTGGTAAAGGAGTCCGATTCCCACGACCGGTACCCCTAAATCGCTCGCGGCTTTCAGGAAGTCGCCCGCCAGAATGCCCAGGCCCCCGGAATAGATCGGGAGTGCCTCCCCCAGCCCGAATTCCATGCTAAAGTAAGCGATGCTCTTCAGCTCGTGTTTTCCATGTTCGCGCCCGAACCAGCCTGGGTCTTGCTGGTAGCGCTGCCGCTGCGTCAGCCAGTTCCGTAGCTGCTCTTTAAAATCAGGATCTGCCGCAGCCTCTTCCAGACGGGCTTGAGAGACATTCTGAAGAATGTAGTAGGGATTGCCGGTACGCTCCCACGCCTCGGGATCCAGCGCTTCCCAAAGTCGGTCCGTGGAATGGCTCCAAGTCCAGCGCAGATCGAGTGCGAGATCAGCCAACCCTTCGAGCTCTGATGGCAGGGGGCGATTAAAGAAATACGCTAACATGTTTCGTGACTCCTTAGTCCGCCCACGATTACGCAACTCATCGATTTATCGCTATCGGATGTCTTTTGTCCCAATCGATGGCGATGGTTTCGTGCTTATCTGCAGAGCCCTCATCCGCTAGTAGATGATGGGCGGCCGTTTGTCATCAATGACCAGCATCAGTCGGCGATGTTTCAGCGGTCGATCCGGGTTCCGCGTATAGTGGGCGAGATCTTCTGAGACTTCGGTATAGCTAAGCGGGACTGAGATCGTTTGTCTCATATAGGGCACACCAGTTTCTATGGACAGGTCCACGAGCTCCGCATTGCAGCCTGTGACTTCCGCGACCAAGCCCTGTTCGTCACGGAAATGGACCGTAATTCGCTCTTCCGGATCAATCCATTGGCGAATCTTCTCAACTTTTTCCTCATTGGTCATCGTTGCCTCCTTTTCTGTTCGCAACGACTTCGGCGGGAACATGCTCCAAGGAGAGGCCTGGTTGATATCGTTTGTCAATCGGGCGGCCGGAGAACACCCTGTTTGAAGCAGCCTATGACTCGGCCGCCAAGTCCGGGCTCACACCCACTGTAACCGACACGGCAGGCTAAACAGCAGAAACATCCCGCCGCATATCGCCCTCTCCCGCGCTCATCGACTTGCATTCTCTGCCACCACCTTGGGGATGCGCCATTTGATCATCGCGATCCTGACCGCATCGTTCACGACGAGGCACGAGACCATCGCAAACCCGAATATTGCTAGCATCTGCCACCAGGGTAATGGCATGAGGCTCGGAGGACCCACGAACGTGAAGACAGTCCCTGCAAGCGCCTTCAGCAGGAGCGCCGCCACGAGGGTACTGCTGTGCTTCGTCGCCCAGAGCCACCGCCGTTCTTCGCGCCCTTTGTGACTTTGAGAAATATGTCCGCCGGCTATTTCTTGTCCGCATATCCTAGAAGACCTCCTGAGTTGGCCTCGACCTGATGGTGTGAGCTCTTTTTTCTATCGTGACGGCCTCATCGACACGATGCATCTCCCGCAAGAGTGTGGCGTAACTCTCCAATGTCTGAGCCACGTAAGGGTGGTTCGGACCGAGGGCATGCTCTCGTATGGCAAGTGCGCGCAGATAAAGCGGCTCGGCCTCGCCGTACTTCTCTTCGCGACGATACAACTCGGCCAGGTTATTCAAGCCCGTGGCGATATTCGGATGGTCTGCACCCAATGCTTTCTCCCATATATCCAGTGCGCGTTTGTAGAGCGGCTCTGCTTCAGCATATCTGCCTTGGTCGCGGTACAGGAGCGCCAAGTTATTGACGCCCGTTGCGACGGTGGGATGCTCGGGTCCCAACGTTTTCTCCCAAATGCCCAGGGCACGCTTGTAGAGCGGCTCTGCCTGGTCGTATTTCCTCATGGAGCGATACACTTCGGCGAGGTTATTCAGAGCGATGGCAACTCTGTAATGCTCGGGCCCCAACGCTGCTTCCCACAGAGTTGCAGCACGTTTAAATAAGGGCTCCGCTTGGGCATACTTCCCCTGAGTTTGGTAGAGTCCCGCCAGGTTATTGAGGAGCGTCGCCACACTGGGATCATCACGCGCCATCCCCTTGTCTCGAATGGCCACCGCACGCTCGAACGACAGTTCCGCCTCGGGGTACTTTCCTTGGGCTCGATAGAGTTCACCGAGATTACTGAGGGTGGCGGCCACACTGGGGTGGTCCGGACCGAGCCCCTTTTCTTGAATGGTCAGCGCGCGCTGAAAGAAGATTTCGGCCTCGTTATACCGCCCTTCAGCCCGGTAAAGCGTTCCCAGATTGTTCAATGTCATGGCCAGGGTCGGATGCTCCGGTCCCGACGTTGTTTCTGTGATCATCAGGACTCGTTCGTATGCGGATGAGGCCTTCGCGTATTTGCCCTGAGCATGATAGAGCCCCGCGAGATCGGTCAACGTGTGCACAACATCAGGGTGGGTAGGGCCAAGGGCGTGCTCCTGTATGGCGAGCGCGCGCAGGTACAGCGGTTCCGCTTCGGCATATCGGCTCTGGAGGTGAAAGAGCGCTGCCAGACGAACCAACAGCTCCGCCACTTCGGGATGGTCTGACCCGGTTGACTTTTGCAGGATGGTGAGTGCTTGGTGATACAATTGCTCCGCTTCGGCATACTGACCCTTCTCCCTGGAGGATTCTGCCAGCCGGGCGAGATCCTTCGCACGCTCGGAATCAGATCCTGATCGTTCGCTCTCCTCAACGCGCACGACATCATGATGGTGAGACGCAGCGAGGAGAGAAGGAGTCAGTGCAACATCTGTAGCTTCATTGTGCGAGATTGCGTTCACGCTCGGCATAGAGGATGCCAGGCAGAGGGGAGCGAACATCAAACAACGGGAGAGATCCTTCTTCATTCTAGTTCCATCTCTCAATAGTCCTGTCG
>DATGEA010000440.1:0-13626 GCA_035310605.1 Nitrospira sp.
ACGCCCCCTTGAACTATCCACCCAAGCATCAATGCCATGAAGTCCGATTTCGCAACCTGCGGATGTCAAGCGCGAGATCTTACTTGCGATGTGAGAGGCATCGTAGCGTGAGGCCCGGGCCCAGGGTGCCCGACCTTCAGCGGAGCGTCCGGGATCGCCTTCAAAGGGAAGCACGAAAAACGTGGAAGGATTGCCCTTTTCAATTTCCACGTAACGATCAAACTCAAACCAGAAATCCTTGGCCATGCCGAGATAAATGAAGGGCAGCTTTGCTGCTGCGGCCCAGTTCGTAAACATCTTGCGCCATGGGAGCCGTCCGCGCCCCACATTGAAGAGTGAGCCGAGGGTCGCCCGGTACAGGAATCCGAACATTGTGTGGTCGAATTGGTGTCGGCGAATGGACGCATGATCCACATCGTGAGTGAGGCACACAATGAAGGAGTATCCGTCGGGCAGAGGTGGAATCTCCACCAACGGGATTCCACACCCCACGATCAGGTCCCGCAGAAATGCGATATGCAACTCCAGCGTGGGGGTGCCAGCGTTCGCGGGCGGCTGTCCCCGTGTGAGCAGGCACCGGACCTCGCGGAACAGGTCATAACCCAGGCGCGCGAACATCTGGTCTCCCAAGCGATCGACGAATCCGATCGTTTCCCCGGAGTCTTCACCGGACAAGACCTTCGTGCCTCGGGGGAGAAACGTGGCGTGACTTCCATAGAGGGGCAGCGAACCTGAGGACAAGGAGATGTTTGTTCCATGGTCGTGGAGTCGGGTCTCTATTTTCAGCCTGGCGTCAAACTCCGTTTCTCCGCTGGAATACAAAATCAGGAGTCTGGTGGAAGCGGGCTCAGGCTTTGCCTCACCTGTGCAGAGCACAACTTGATACTGCCGCTCTTTGCGATAAAATTCCCAGGGAACCTTAAACAATTCAAAAAATTCGCGAACCGTGCTCTCCTCGGTCGGATCTGAAATGACGCCCATCATGGCTGCCGTAGCGAATTCACGTTGAAATATGTGGAATACCTACGCGTCTTCTTCTCATGTGTGTGCAGACAATGACCGAATAGCCTCAATACTCTCGGCCGCGGACATTCGTGGCAACGTCTCGCGGCAGGGTGAACCAGGCTAACTGCCCTAGCGCTCAGAGAATCTGTAGGTGACCACGGTCACAGAGTTGTCGGCCGTGCCGGTTGCGCTCCGATCCTGTCTCGGACGGCGAGGTTCTGTCTACCTCTGCGGGCTTCTCGCTCGGTCTTCTTCCTGTTGGACCACTTGATCGCGTGCAGAAACTCTGAATGTCCCAGCCGGCTTAGGATTTCAATGTTGGGCAAGACGCAGTGGCCGCCGATGACTCCCGGGAAGTACTTCACGGGAGGAAAAAACCTGACCTCTTCATAGATCGAGACGACCTCGTCGTAATTCAAACCCAGTTGATCGCAGTACCTCTCCACCTGCTGGGCCCAGGCAATGATTAGGCCGAAGTAGGTGGTCTCAGTGAGTTTCGCGAGTTCGGTGGCCTCTGGGGACGGGAGGATCCTGGTTTTCATGCCTAGAGACTGGAAGTGTTCGGCCGCACGCTTACCCGCGGCCGAGTCAAGCGCTCCGACAAACTTCGTATAGTGGAAAAGGTCCTCGGCCATCCGAACGTGCTTGCCGCGCACCGGACTGTTCACCACGGCGGTACCGGATCGCTCCGCAACGGCGCGTGTCGTCCCAACTGCTACTGTGCTCTCGATAATCGTCAACGCGGGTTTGAAAAGTTCGATACGCCGTGTGGTCTCACCAACGAAATCTTTTATCTGGAACGGAAAACAGACATGCATAACGTCAATCCCCCGGAACTTTTTCGCCAGGGGCTCGATGTCCACGCCGATCGTCTCGTGATGTCGGCTTGCGATCTCGAAAAGGGGGCTCCCCACCTCTCCAAGCCCTACAACAACAACTTTCTTGCGTTTATCCATGGGATAGACTTCCTTCAACCAAGCGTGCTGAACAAAATTGTACGCATAATATATTCCACTAAACAAGTTCTTGTTTTTGTTGTAAGCGCGAACCGTGCTCGTCCCACAGTTGTAAAGAAGTTTGACAAAGGTCAGACGTCCGATGCCTAAGGTCCCATCACAACAACCATCTCAAACTGGGTAATGTAATTGAGGAATTTCGAACACATATATGGTGATGCTCGCGCCGCTGAGCCTGTAAAACTTTTTGACAGAACGGCTTGGCTTTGACGGATGGTTGACAGAAGCGTGGTGATGGCCCGGCACTCAGCAGAATAGGCAACACACTCTGGCTGACACACGGTGCTCCAGACTTGCGCTTGGCAATCAGAAGAAAGAAATGGTCTCAGTCGCGGCTCAAGTTCCTAGTGCAACACCCGTATCCTGGTTCATCCAGGAACGAAGGAGTTGCACATGGTCCGCTATCACCGTTTGAGTCTCATGGAACGCGAGGAGTTGAGTCGAATGCTCGTCGTTGGATAATGCCTTCGCGCCACCACCCAGGTGTTGGCGCGCGCGCCGAGTACACTGTCGCGCGAGCTCGCGCGCCAGCGGGCGCGGCGCTGGGCGCACCAGTCGCGCAAGCCTCGGAAGCTCCCGGTTCAGCCCCACTTGCGCGCAGCGGTCTTCCGGCTGCTCGCCCAGCGCTGGTCGCCCGAACAGATTGCCCACGGGTTGCTCCAGCAGTATCCTGAAGACCCGACGATGCGCATCTCGCACGAAGCCATCTACACCTATTATCTCTATGTGCTGCCCCGCGGAGCCTTCAAGCGCGAACTCGCCCGGTACCTGCGACGGCGCCACCTCTTTCGTCGGCCCCACAAGGTCCGACTCTGGTCGCGCCCGTCCGGGACATCATTAGCATCGACGAACGGCCAGCCGAGGTCGCCGATTGGACGGTGCCGGGCCATTGGGAGGGCGGCTTGCTTGTCGGCCATGCTAACGCGTCTGCACTGGGAATGCAGGGAAAACCTCGTCAATGCCCTCTTTCAGTTGAACGCTTCGCGTGTGAATTTTGCCCGGGCGACCGGTAGTCTCAATTCTCTCAACTAACAGGCTACTTCACCAGCCAGACGCGGTAGGTCTTGGCTGCGGCCGGCCTGGGGACGTTCAAGATCGCGACTGCGCCGGGGTTCATGACGCCGTCGACGGTGGCGGTGCGGCGGGCTGGATAACGATCTGTTCGAAGCAGCAGACCCTGCTCGTCGTAGAAATCGACCATGACGTCCGCCGATTCCCTGAGCCCGCCCTGATTGTGCGTGCGAAGTCAGTCCAATCGCTTCAGCGCCTGATACTGGATGGCGAGCGTTCCGCTGCCTTCTTCCTTCACGCTCAAGATGCGCAGCACGCGGTTCTGGTCGAGCCCTTCTTCCGGTGAGGGGCCGCCGGCAAGTTGCGTGCGGATTACTTATGCGGTTTCTTCAGCCGGCAGAAAGCCTTTGACGCGGCACGAGACCGTTCGCTCTCGTTCGGTCTGCTCCAGAATCTGCTGATCCTGCACGTGGCGCGTCGCAAGCGTATAGGCCAGATCCCGCAAGAGCGGTGAATCGACGAGCGATCCGGTCTGCTCCCGGTAGATCGGCGAGTTGACTACTGCCAGACGCACAGCTTCCCGGCAGGCGAGGTTCTTGGCGTCGGCGACCGGTTCGGATTCCAGGGCGGCATAGCGATAGTCGCCCATGATTTCGACGCGTCCATTGGCATTCTCCGCTGCCTGGCCCGCACATGGTACGAGGAGCAGAGCCGAGAGGAGCAGGTTGATGAGGCTTGTCCGATGGGTTGACATGAGCGCCTCCTCTTGCGTCGATCGGCGAGAAGGGTCGTGGTCGTGCGATCGACTGGCTGCGATCATGCTATCACGCGGATCGAGGCCTCATAGAGGAGGGGAGGGCATGGCGTTGAAGGCTTCGACGAGGGCTTTCACGGTGAGGGGGCTACAGCCTTCCGACCGGTTGTTTACCAGCACATAGGCAGATTTGCCTTCTGCGGCGGCCTGCTTCACCAACGAAACCGTGTCCTGCCGCATGCGCGGCTGTGGTTGCACGATCCGGTCGTAGGGTTTGTAGCGTTCGACGGCTTTTTCATATTTGAGGCCGAGCGGGGTGAGGAGCCGCAGGACGACGTGCGGCGCGGTGAACGTCTGGTCAAGCGCTCGATGCTGCTCGTCGAGCGGCGGCATGGCGGTCCAGTGATTGTACACATGGGCGACTCCATGCGCGCGAAGGATTTCCCGATAGCGTTGGCCGAGGAGGGCGGGGTTGCGAACCTCGATTGCGTATGGTGCGCCGGAAGGCAGTTGTCCGAGGAAGCGGTCGAGTTGATCGAGAAACGCGGCCGGTTCGATTCCCCAGCGTTGAAACTCGAAGATGAAGGGGCCGAGTTTCTCACCGAGACCTTCCTGCGCCGGCTCGATCACCAGTTCGCGACAGGCGCCTGCGTCCAGAAACCGTTGGTTGGGCTGGCCGGCCTTTACGCCGTAGCGGGGCAGGTTGGCATAGGCGGGGATCATGATCTGTTCCCACACTTTCGAGCAGAAGCGGAAGTCGTCGGGCACTTGTTCGGCATAGTGAGCCAGTTGCTTGACCCCGGCCGGTCTGTAGAACGAATGGTCGATGCCGACGGTCCGAAACAGAGGACTACCATCGACGGCGTAGGAGGCGTACTCGGCAAGCGTGTCCTGGCTGAAGCGATGCTTCGCGTAGGGCCGGTGATAGACGAGGCCTTGCCAGCCTTCGTAGGCCCAGGAACTGGTTCCGAATCGAACCGTATGATGCTGCGCAACCACGACATGTATTCTACAGAAATTGTCTTCAAGAACAATAGGATAGCTTGACTTGTCCCGTCGGTTCACGCAGACTCTCGTTCATGCCTGAACAGAATGAGTCAACTCTCCTTGCGAACCTCGCTGAGCGGGTGGGGATCGCGGCGGAGTATTACGACATCGCCGGCACTCACCATATTACGGCTGATCACACCAAGCGCGACATTCTTCGCGCCATGGGTTTCTCCGTCGATACTCCGGAGGCGCTCGAGGCAGCAATTCGGGAATGGGACGAGGCTCCCTGGCACAGGCCTTGTGATCCGGTGCGGATCCTGTACCTGGAGGAATGCGGGGCTCCCGTCTCTTGCTGCTTTGTATTGGAAGACGGGAAAGAGCGAGCGGTCGTGTTGTATTGGCAGCTTCGCGATGAAGCGGGCAACATCGTGCAGGATGCGCGATTCGGCCCGGGGTTGACGGCGACGGAGGTGCGGTTTCTCGGAGGTCATCGCCACGTGCGCGTCGAGCTGCCTGCTCCCACTGGTCTGCCGCCGGGGTATTACGAGCTGACGATCCAAGCCCAGGGTCTCGTCGGGGGATCGACCGGGAGCATGCGTCTGATCGTGGCTCCGCGGCAGTGTTATGTGCCGCCGGCGCTGGAGTCCGGATGTCGTGTCTGGGGGCTCTCGCTCCAACTCTATTCGCTTGCCTCAGACCGCAATTGGGGCTGCGGGGACTTTACCGATCTCAATCAGGTGGTCGAGTGGGCCGGCAAAAACCTGGGTGCGGCACTGATCGGATTGAACCCGCTGCACGCCATCCGCAACAGCGCACCTCATCACACCAGTCCCTATGCGCCATTGAACCGTTTGGCGCTCAACGAACTCTACATCGATCTCGAACGGCTGCCTGAATTCTTTGCCTCGGAGGATGCGCAGAAGCAGTATCGCGCGCCGGAGCTCCAAGCCAAGCTCCAGGCGATGCGCGAGAGCCGGCGCGTCGATTACGACGCCATTGCCGCGGCGAAGCGCACGATGTTGGATTTGGCCTATCGGCAATTCCTCAAAGAGGCGTACAGCGGCAACGAGCCGGATCTCCAGCCGCAAACCGCCCGCGCGAAACTGTTGGAACGTTTTATTAAGACCGAGGGAGAGGCGCTCGAACTCTATGCCATTTTCCAGACGCTGGAAGAGGAACGGCGTTTGATTCAATCCAAGTCCGCGACCTGGCAGGATTGGCCCAAGCAATTTCTGTCACCCGGCCCTGCCGTCCGCGAATACGGGAAGCGCCATCGCAAACGGATCCGATTCTTTCAATACATCCAATGGATCGCGACCGAGCAATTGGCTGAAGTCCGTCGCCACGCCGAGCAGATCGGCATGCCGATCGGGATCTACAACGATCTGGCGCTGGGCGCCGAGCGAAACGGGGCGGAGGCCTGGATGTACCAGTCGGTGCTGGCGCTCGATGCCGATTGCGGGGCGCCTCCCGACGCGTTTGCGCCGGAAGGACAGAATTGGGGGCTGCCGCCCGTCAATCCGGTGGCGTTGCGGGCCAATCGCTATGAGTTACTGATTCAGCTGCTGCGCAAGAATCTGCGGTTCGGGGGCGCGATCCGACTGGACCATGTGATGGCGCTCTGCCGGCTCTTCTGGATTCCCAAGGGGAAACCGGCCTCCGAAGGCACCTACGTCCATTATCCGTTCGAGGATCTCCTGGCGATTATCGCGTTGGAAAGCGTGCGATCCAACACGTTGGTGATCGGTGAAGATCTGGGCACGGTGCCCGATTGGGTGCGGGAACATCTGGCCAAGGCGAGAGTACTGTCGTATCGCGTGTTTTATTTCGAACGCCGCGGCGACGGAGCGTGGAAGGCGCCTGGCGAGTATCCTCAGCAGGCCTTGGCCGTCGTGACGACCCATGATTTGCCGACACTGACGGGTTTCTGGTCCGGCGAGGATCTGCAAGTCAGAGCCGGCTTGGGCGGGTTCCGCGACGAGGCCGCTCGTCGTCAAGCTTGGGACGAACGGATGCAGGACAAAGGCCGCATCCTCACTGCGCTCAAGCAGGAGGGACTACTGCCGGTCGGGATGGGGGACGATTCTGCCACGGTTCCTGCGATGACGCAGGCTCTCTGCCGTGCTATCCATATCTATTTGGCGCGTACGCCGTCCTGGGTCGTGTTGGCCAATCTGGAAGACGGCTTGGAGGAACTTTCGCAGACGAATGTGCCGGGGACCGTCGAGAATCATCCCAATTGGACTCGAAAGTATGCCGGCCGCGTCGATGAGTTGATCAACGATGAGCGGTTACGTGAACTCGGAGCCTCCTTGCGTTCGACCCGTCCGATCAGTTAAGACCCTGCGACAGGATGCCGAACATGTCCGCCGGTTCTGTTTGACGGCTGAGGCCATGGCTTAGGCTGAGATTCACGGACAAGAAGATCCGTGGACCGTACCTTCGAGCTAGACCTGCTCTGCGGCTGCTGCCTTGCCGAATCGCCATGTGGAGCATCTGTCGGTCTGCCCGCTAAACTGGATTCATGGCGAAACAAAATCGCATCGTGCTGGCGATCGCGGGAGCCGTTTTCTCCGTGATCGTTATTTTGGAAGCCGTCGCGCCGGCAAACGTGGTCGGGGCCTATGCATTCGTGCTGCCGATTCTCCTGGTGGCGACCCTCCGGAGCCGTCCTCTCATGCTCGTGACCGTCGTGGCCTGCGTGGCGGCGACCTACCTTGGGCTGATGCAACCTACCAAGCCGGGCCGGTTTCAGGCGGCCGTCATTAACCGTACCGTGGTTGCGGGGGTGCTGCTGGTGGTGGCCTACATCGGTATGACCTGGGAGGAACGAAAAGCGCGGGAGGAGGCAGCGAGGGCCGCGTTGGCGCAGCAGACGGAAAGCCTCTTGCGCGCGAATGCCCTGCTGGTCGATGCCAAAGATCAGCTCAACCGGTCCGAACGGCTGGCAGCGGTTGGGCAGCTGGTGGCGTCCGTGGCGCATGAAGTCGGCACACCGCTGCACTCCATCGCCTGGCACGTACAGGCCCTGGCGGAGGAGCCCGGCGTGACGCCCGACATGAGAAAGCGGATTACGGTCATCGACGAGCAGTTGAATCGCGTGGTCCGGATCATTCAGGATTTGCTCTCCTCCACGAGGCAACGAAAACCGGAGCCGCATTGGATGTCCGTTGAGCAAGTAGTCAGTCCCGCGACGGCACTGATGGAGCCGGCCTTCCATGCCAAAGGGGTGTCCTTGAGGAGCGATTTGTCCATCGGACTTCCAATGGTGTGGGCCGATGCGGAAAAAATCCACCAAGTGCTGGTGAACTTGCTCGCGAATGCCTTGGCCGCCACTCCGCTCCATGGCTCCGTACTGGTGAAAGTCGGGGGCCGCACGGCCTTGCCCGAAGAACTGGAGATCGGCCGGCGAGTCGCGCACGACATGTCTCCCATGGTGGTGACGGTGGCGGTCAGCGATACGGGAGTCGGGATGCCACCGGCCGACGCGGAGAAGGCGTTTCAACCCTTCTTTACGACGAAGGAAGTTGGCAAGGGAACCGGATTGGGTCTATTCTTGAGCCGGGAAACCGTGGTGGCCCACGGAGGGAGCCTGACGCTTGAGAGCGAAGCAGGTCGGGGCACGACGGTGACCGTGGTCTTGCCCGGAAAAGTGGCCGAACCGCCGGGGCTCTCATAGAGGACGCCATGCACGCTGCAAAGATACTCGTTGTCGATGATGATGCCGTTGCCAGGGAATTGTTGGCCGACGCGCTCAAAAAAGAGGGTTACGAGGTGGAAGCCTTTGGGAGCGGCGAAGAGGCCATCGCCCGCGGGCGCCAAGGACGCGTCGATTTGGTCTTGACGGATATTCGCATGGGGGCGGTGGACGGCCTTTCGGTTCTGCGCGAATTCAAACGGCTCAGCGCCGACACGGAGATTGTCGTGCTCACCGCGTTCGGGTCGCTTGAGGGCGCGATTGAGGCCATCAAGCAGGGGGCGTACGACTATCTGGCCAAACCGTTCAAAAAAGAAGAAATCAAGCTCGTTGTTCAGCGCAGTCTCGAACACTGCCGTCTGTTGCGGGAAAACACCAAGTTTCGTGAGGAACTGAAGAGCAAGGAAGACTGGTCTCCGCTTGTGGGGAGCAGTCCTGCGATGCTGGAGGTCTATAAGCTCGTCGCGCGGGTGTCCGAGGGCAAGAGCACGGTGCTGCTGCAGGGAGAGAGCGGGACCGGGAAGGAGCTCATTGCACGAGCCATCCATGCCAACAGCCCGAGGCGGGACAAGCCTTTTGTGCCGGTCAATTGCGGCGCACTTCCGGATACCCTGCTGGAATCGGAGATGTTCGGTTATGAAAAAGGGGCCTTTACGGGTGCCGTGGGAACGAAAACCGGGCTGTTCGAATCAGCCAGCGGCGGCACGTTGTTTTTGGACGAAATCGGCGAGTTAGGGCCGGCGTTGCAAGTGAAGCTGCTGCGCGTGATGCAGGATCATGAGGTGCGCCGCGTCGGCGGGACGAACTCCATCAAGGTCGACGTGCGGATCATCGCCGCCACCAATCGGGATCTTGAGCAGTTCGTCAAAGACGGGAAATTCCGGGACGATCTCTTTTATCGCTTGAACGTCGTCCGGATTACGCTGCCGTCTCTCACGGAGCGGCAAGAAGACATCCCGATGTTGGCCCACCATTTCCTGGAAAAATGCGGAGCGGGATCCACGGGCGCCGTACGCGGGTTTCATCCCGATACGATGGCTCTGTTGAAGCGGTACCGGTGGCCCGGCAACGTGCGCGAGTTGGAGAACGCCATCGAGCGTGCCGTGTCGCTCAGCCACGGTCCGCTTTTGACGCCTGACGATCTCCCGGCGGCCATACGCCAAGCAGGCGGGTCCTCAGAGCAAAGGACGGAGGTGTCGGATACCGGCGATGAGGCCTATCTGACGCTGGAGGAAATCGAGAAACGCCATCTGATCCGTGTACTCAAGGAAACCAAAGGCAATAAGGTCAAAGCGGCAAAGATTCTGGGGATCGATCGACGGACGCTCTACCGGATGGCCGAACGGTTCGGACTGGATCTCGGCGAGGATGCCGATGGCGGAGAAAAAGAGCCGTGATCAGAGGATCTGCAACGCGTTCTTGATGAGCCGCAGTTGATTTTCAGCGCTTTGAGGCAGGGCCGTTGGTGAATCTTCCCAACCGGTAAAGATTCCGTCTTTCCCTTCATATTGTACGTGCAGCCGGATTCTGGCGCTCTGTTCCGATGCCGGCTTCACGAGCGCCTCTACACGGCTCCGGCCTGTGCCGAAACGCCAGCGCAGGACCCAGTCCCAGGGGCCGCTTATTTCCTCCCGATAGCCGGTCGTCATATTTTGGTCATCCTGCCGGTCGACGTCATACCCTCCGTCAGTGAGGACTTGGATGACAGCGGTCCGGACTTTTTCGGCTGGAGCAGGCAATGTGACGTCGAGGACATCAGGTTCATGGGGGATTGTAGGCCCGGCGCAGGCAGCAGTGGCGATGACGAGGGAAATCAGCAGAACGCGGAGGGAGGGCGAAGTCACTTCGTCTTGGTTTCCTTTAACCGATACACGAGATGTGTGTCGGTTTGGGCCACACCTTCGATCGAGTGGATCTTGCTGAGGACCAGCTGCGTCAAGGCATCCTGGTCGGACACTTCAACCACGGTGATGATATCCGGTTTGCCCCAACAGGGATCGATCGTCTTGATCTGCTTGATTTCGCCGAGAGCCTTGACCACCTGACTGGTTTGACCCGGCAATACGTGAATCAACACATAGGCACGATCGGCCATGACCACTCCACCATCTACGGGTGCATGAATCGTACAGGGCACCGCCGGAATGGCCGGCTCTTTGTCAACGTAGCGGATACCCGGCGTGCCTGTCAATGCGGCGGAAGCCGGGCCGGATTTTGAATAGGCGCCGGCGACACCGGCAGGTTTCGCTTTCTTCATGGGGGGCCTCATTTGGGTGCGACGAGGACCTCGGTCGTAAAGTCGTCGTTGATGATGGTGAGTTCGTTCTCTAAGCCCCGCGGGTTACCGATGCGGCCTTCGGGGTCGTAGATGAAACAGAGAAGGGTCGTGCAGCGTTCACGGGCTCGATAGCGCTCGATGTCAACGCGCACCTGGTCCGCGAGATCCTTTGCGCTGAGCCCGGTTCGCGTTTTCTTCACGATGATGGCCAATCGATCGTGATTCAGGAGAAAGGTGGTGCGTGCTGCGCCGTTCGTATAGCCAGGAGTCCACTCGTCTGTGGTGATATCGTCAAACTGAAGTCGCAGCAGGGCATGGAGCAGGTCCTGGACGTCGAACTCGTCTTCCACGTCCAGCGTCGCCCGGTATTCGCCGCGAAGCCGCAATTGGCGCGCGACGGCGTGAAAGCGCTGCAAGATTTTTTTGGCGATCTCCAGGTGATCCTGTTCAAAGGGAGATGATCCAGCCGTCGAGATTCGTGGCGGAGCAATTGCGTCGGCCGGAGTCGGTCGTGCTGATAGGGGGATTTCTTGCGTAGTCGAGTGCTGTGATGGCGCCGTCGCCGGGGGAGTAGAGGGAAGAGGTTCCGCGAGCGCCGTTGGGTCCGGGGCCGGTTTCGGCGTGAGAGCCTCGGATAGAACGGTGACCGGCTGCGGCTGAGCACCGGCCATGGACACTGCGGGGGAACTGCTTGCAGGAGGTGCCGGTTGTGAGGCGGCTACCGTAACCGGAGCCGGTGACGGAGAAGAGACGGGCTGTTGAGCCTGTTGCGTCGAAGGTGAAAGAGGTCTCGTCTCCTGAGTTTGAAAAAGAGTTGAATTGGGATCCGGTCCGACTTGCTGCGTGCGCGGCGGTGGCGATGCTACAGGTTGCCGGGGGTTGGCTGGTTCCACCGGGGCCGTTGCTGCGGCTGAAGGGGGCGCTGGCACTGTCGATGGGGCCGGGACTGCAGAGCTTACGTCCACGTTGGTCGCCAGCGGCACGGACATGGTGATGGGCGGAGGGATCACAGGCGTGGCTGACGCAATGGTGACCGTGGCGGTCGGGGTTGCAGGAGGGACCAATGTCATCGGTGGGCGGGTTGGTGGAATAGGAGTGGGAGGAGTGGCGGGTGGTTCCTGGGACGGGGTAGACTTGAGTCCCTGCAACTCGAGTTTCTTGTCCTCCAGCGTGGCGATCAGAGTTTTGATGAGGGTGACGGTCGCTTTAGTTTCCGCGGACGAGCCAAATGAGAGTTTGTGATACCGATGGGTTTGATATTCCGAGGACTTCTCGCCGAATGCCCGCTTGATGCATTCACGGAGTTGCAATTCAGTTCTGGCTCTAGCCCCCTCAAGGTAGGGAAAACCTTCCCGTCCAAGGTCCTCCATATTAGGGAGAAAGGCCTGCAGTTGTTCGATGCTTTGATTCAGGTCGTCGATCGCCGCAGTTTTTGACCGCGATCGCTCGGGTTTCGCGCGTGCCATAGAGTGTAGGAAAAGTGTAGCCCACACCCCAGGCGCTGACAAGAAAACAGGAGAAACTCAACAGTCGCCTGCCGCGCTGTGTTCCCGCTGATCTCATTGCGACGATCGGCCGGATGCATCTAGGCTGCGACGTCGAGCCACCACTCCTGCTCGCTTGCGCCCGTGCGCTCCGGTGCCTGCTGCGTGGTGAGCAGCGAAGGAACCATTGACGCTTCCTGACGCCGCCGGTTCTGCTCTGCCACGGGGTCGAAGACGTAGCCGCAGTTGATGCAACGCCAGCCCTCCATCCACCATTCCCCGCCGCTTTCTTGAAGGTCGAGAAAATGGTCGCGCGCCATGCAGCCCTGACAACGTGTACAAGTCATGGTGCCCTCCTTCTTGTTCGCAATGGATCAAGCGTATCGTGGAGGACCTAGTTTGTTCAGACCTAAAGGGGGTACCTCGAAAGGAGGGGTGTTCACCGGCGTCAAGTACGAAGCGGCTTGAATAACCGGCGGCACGCGCAAGCAAGGTAAGTCGTGGAAGTTTACTGGAGGATCTGTCCGGCGCCAACCATGGAGCGGGCATACGCCGAAGAGGTGTCGTCAGAGCGAGCTTGGTTTGGTGCCCCCGACACGAATTGAACGTGCGACCCGCGGTTTAGGAATCTGTCAATCCATCCATAATATCAAATACTTATTTACGTGTTTATAGGTCTAGTTTATACTTTTGGTGTGAGTCCTGAGTCCGCACCGCATCTTCTCATTGATCCCAGCCACACAGCCAGCCCCACGGTCTGCCAGCCGTCAAGAGAACGTCTGATCCGTCAGGAAAAAAGAAATCTGCGGAGTGATCGCGGAGGGAGTTTGGTGCCCCCGACACGAATTGAACGTGCGACCCAGCGTTTAGGAAACGCTTGCTCTATCCAACTGAGCTACGGGGGCGTGGGCGGAATTATACACTTTCTAGGAGGGGAGGGAACAGCATGAAACGAGCCGTTCTATACGCGAGAGTGAGCACCACTAACCACGGTCAGACCACAGAAAACCAATTACTGGTACTCAGGGAGGTCTGTCAGCGCCAGGGCTGGAAAATTGTACAGGAACTCTCGGATGAGGTTTCAGGGAGCAAGGGGCGCGAAGATCGCGCTGGATTCGATACCCTGCTCAAGGGCGTTACGCGAGGCAGCTATGATGTGGTCCTAGCATGGAGCATTGATCGCCTGGGGCGCTCGATTACTCACCTCGTCGAATTTATGAATCTGCTTAATGCCTCGCACGTTGACTTGTATATTCATCAGCAAGCCGTGAACACAGCAACTCCTTCTGGGCGCATGGTATTCGGCATATTCGCTGCGCTTGGCGAATATGAACGCGAATTGATCCGCTCAAGAATTCATGCAGGACTACATCGCGCTCGGTTAGAAGGAA
>DATGEA010000441.1:0-8198 GCA_035310605.1 Nitrospira sp.
CCGCCTCTTCACCATCGGCATCGGCTCGGCACCGAACAGTCACTTCATGCGGAAGGCAGCGGAGTTCGGACGCGGCACCTTCACGCACATCGGCAGCACGAGCAAAGTGAAAGCGCAGATGGGTGAGATCTTTCGCAAGCTGGAGCGGCCGGTGCTGACTGATCTTCACCTGGAGGGGTTTGACGGAACAGCCGAAATGTTTCCGGCAAGAATTCCCGATCTCTACGACGGCGAGCCGGTGATCGTCGTGTTGAAAACCCAGACCGTCCCGGCGGCCCTCACGCTCAAAGGCGCGATTGGCTCAGCACCATGGACTACGACAATAGATCTGAAGGATCGGCCCGAACGGCAAGGCCTGTCCGTTTACTGGGCGCGCCAGAAGATCGCCGCTCTGATGGATCAGCATCTTGCTCGGGACGAATCCGCAGTCCGGCAGGCAGTACTCGACGTGGCATTGACCCATCACCTGGTCAGCAAGCACACGAGTCTGGTGGCGATCGATGTGGAACCTGTCCGCCCGACGGACCAGTCATTGGTCACCCATGCGATGAAAACGAACCTGCCGGAAGGCCAGGACTATCAGGCGATCTTCGGCTTGCCGAAGACGGCCACAAACGGGGTACTGCAAATCATGTTGGGCCTCGCTGCTATTACAATGGCAGGGTTGGTGTGGGGCGTTCGCAAACAGGTTGCATGAACAAGGTCCGGCCTTATCCCTGCACTCTGGCAGCGCTGATGCTGTGCCTCCTCGCCGTCGGGCTGTGGCAGATCTGGGAAGGGTCATGGATCTACGCGAAGGCCGGGCTCGCACAGTTCCTGCTGCAGCAGGCCTGGTCCCGTACTCTCGCGGGAGAAACCAACGCCAAACCATGGCCCTGGGCCGACACCAGGCCGGTGGCGCGACTGATCGTGCCGGGGCTGGGAATCGACCAGATTGTGCTGGAGGGCGACTATGGCCGGACGCTGGCCTTCGGACCCGGTTATGTGGAATCCAGTGCGTATCCGGGCTCATCCGGGACCACCATTCTCACCGGCCACCGCGATACACACTTTGCCTTTCTCCAGCACCTTGAACTCGGCGACCGGCTCACGCTCCAAACCGAGAACGGGAGCCTCCGATCATTCCGGGTTCGCGAGCGCCGCATTGTCGATCACAGGACCGCCTCGATTTCGATCCGGCGCGACGAACCATCTCTGGTTCTCATCACCTGCTACCCGTTTGACACACCGATCCCAGGAGGCCCGCTCAGGTTTGTAATCACGGCTGAACCGGAGAAAACCTAGGAAGGGCCTGGCGGTTCCTCCGACCCGTCCGGTTGCATTTTTCATGTGCTGCGTTATGATGAGGTCGCCTCATCGGTCGGCACGCAGAGTTCCACCGGCGCGAGCCTTCATTTATGCTCGGTGTCTCGACTCTCCGGCATTGCTCATGAAGGACGACCAGCCCGTCGTCCCCGCCAACGTCACGCTCCCTGAAATCACCGTCAAAGCGGTCGTGCTGTCGGTGATCCTCGCGGCCGTCCTGGCCGCCGCCAATGCCTACCTGGGACTGTTCGCCGGAATGACCGTGTCCGCGTCGATTCCGGCTGCTGTCGCCTCCATGGCCATTCTTCGTCTATTCAAGCGGTCCAACATCCTCGAGAACAACATCGTCCAAACAGCGGCTTCATCGGGCGAGGCGCTGGCCGCCGGCGTGATCTTCACGATCCCGGCGCTGCTGCTGGTCGGCTATTGGTCCGCCTTTGACTACTGGCAGACCGCATTGATCGCCACGGTCGGGGGTCTCCTCGGCGTGCTCTTTACCATCCCGTTGCGGCGGGCGCTCATCGTCACCGCCCGCTTGCGGTTCCCCGAAGGCGTGGCGACTGCGGAAGTCTTGAAGGTCGCCGCCGCTGATCGACGTGATGCCGGCCCGGCCGGATCGACCAGTGATTTGCGGACGCTGCTGTCAGCCGCCCTGCTTGGCGGCGCGGTGAAGTTCGGCGAGAGCGGCTTGCGCTTGTGGGCGGAATCACTGGAAGGGGCTGCGCAGGTCGGGCGAACCGTGCTCTATGCGGGCCTCAATCTGTCGCCCGCGCTTCTCGCCGTGGGCTTCATCATCGGGCTTCACACGGCGGTGGTCGTCTTTCTTGGCGGCGTCGTGGGGTGGATGATCCTGATGCCGGCGTATGGGCTGCTGAATGGTCTCCCGCCCAATCTGACGGGACTGGCGGCGGCGACGACGATCTGGAGCGGCCAGATCCGCTACGTCGGCATCGGCGCCATGCTGATCGGAGGACTCTGGACGTTGACGAAACTGCGCGAGCCGGTGTGGAAGAGTCTTCAGACGCTACGGGACAGTTACCGTGCAGCGGGACCGTCTCAATCTAAGGCGAGCCTCGCAAGGACGGAGCAGGATGCCTCGCTCCCGTGGATCGTCGTGCCATTTGTTCTGTCACTGGTCCCGATGGCCTGGATCTACACCACCGTCGTAGGCAGTCTTCCGATCGGCCTCCTCATGACGATCGTAATGGCGTTCGCGGCGTTTCTCTTCTCCTCGGTCGCAGCCTACATGGCCGGGTTGGTCGGGAGTTCAAGCAACCCCGTGTCGGGCGTGACCATCGCCACGATTATGTGTGCCGCTCTATTGCTCGTGCTGTTCATGGGATCCGGGCATCCGGCCGGACCGGCAGCGTCCTTGGTGATCGGAGCGGTCGTCTGTTGTGCAGCGGCCATGGGCGGAGACAATCTGCAGGATTTGAAAACCGGCCATCTGGTCGGGGCAACGCCGTGGAAGCAGCAGATCATGCAGGTCGTCGGTGTGCTGACCGGCGCCGTGGTCCTGGTTCCGGTCCTGTCGCTGCTCCAAGCCAAGTACGGGATCGGAGAGCCGACGATCAGCCACCCGCATCCCTTGAGCGCACCGCAGGCCACGCTGATGGCCAGCCTTACGCGGAGCGTGTTCGGTGCCGGGCTGCCATGGCATCTCGTCGGACTCGGCGCGGCGATCGGCTTCTTCGTGATTCTGGTGGACCGAAGGCAAGAAGCGCGCGGAAGCGACTTTCGCCTGCCCGTGCTCGCCGTTGCTCTTGGCATCTACCTGCCGCTGAAACTATCGGCCGCCATATGTTTAGGCGGCGTGATCTCGGCCTTCGCCAGGAGAGCGGCTGTGGGGAGTGATGAACCGTCACGGCTGGGGCTCCTCTTTTCAGCCGGGTTGATAACCGGTGAAGCATTGATGGGCATCATGCTGGCGATCCCGATTGCGCTTGCCGCGCTGTGGCCAAGCCTCAGTCCCGATCCTTTTATCCTCTTCGAATCGCCTCCGTTCGGCGGTTGGCCCGGGCTCGTGATCGTGGCGATGGTGGGATCAGCTCTCTATCGGATAGCAATAGCTACTAGACGAAAAAACCGATGAACCGCCGGCAAGCCCATCCACGAATGTCAGTCTGCGTCATGGTGGTCTGATCGTACCTTACAACGAAGGCTTCTTGCGTCCTATCTCGATGCAACAGCCCCGAAGTCCATAACGCCAGCAGATACCCGCGCATGTGTCGGATGACTTGGTCTCATAGGGAAGGGGCATTGCTCGTTTCATACGCCACCCATTGAAGCCACCCCTTTCAGAACGACAGTCGATGCCCTCAGCCTGTCATCTCTCCTTCTTGTCGTACAAGCCACGACAATAGGACCATTTGAACCTATGACAATAGGATCAGACGATGACTGATGGTGCCGATATGCCTGGTCAAGTAGAGATGATACCCATGAGACCCGAGACAGCTGTGATGACCCCGTTCAGGCGCGGAGATGCTGTAACAGGTACGAACTAGCCTGTGCGGTGCGCTGGGACATCGGCCGCCAGCCCCAGAGACCTGCACCATCATATCGATGAGCTTGTCGGCGTGACTGAACTGACCAGGTGGTCTCACTGTTAGGGGGCAGGACTCTTCAACATGAAGAACTATAAGGAGAGGACCCATGAAACCTAGGCTCACCTTCACACTGTCGTTCCTCGCGCTTGTCCTGGCCCCCGTACTCGCGTTCGCGCAGGTCAATTTCCCAAAGCACGGCTACTACGTCGGTATGGGCGACAGCGTTGCCGCCGGCGAAGGCGCTCTACCCGTTACGAAGGGCTACGTGTATCGCCTGTACGATGAGGGCGTATTTGGCAAGCTGCAGGAGATGGACTTCTCCAACGTTGCCATCCGCGGCGGCCGAAGCTGGGATCTGCGTGATCACCAAGCGCCGCAGGTGCTCTGTGCCGAACCCGAGCAGCGTCCAACCGTTGTCACCATCACCGCAGGGGCCAACGACTTTTTCCGGAATGATCCTGATATTGTGAGCATCACCCGACGCGTGGTTCAGGCAATCGACTTGCTGCTCAACAACGACGGCGTCCTCAATGCGAATCTCGGAGCCACACCCGTTCTCGACCCTGTCACGGCTCAACGATGCCGCGCGCTCCAGAACGTCACGATCCTGGTATCGAACTACTACAGCATTCCGGTCCCAGTGCCCGCAGTGTTCGAGCAACTCGATTTGGCAGTACGGGCATTCGATCAGGTGCTCCGTTCCTGGCTGCAGCAGGTTGTCGTGCCGCCCGGGTCCAGAATCGCGGTCGTCGACCTGTACACACCATCCTTGGGGCGACAGGGACTCGTGACGATCCAGCGGAGGTTCGGGTTTACCGGGCCGTTCGACTTCGACATCCATCCGACCAACCTGGGACATGCCTTCATCGCTGGCGAGTTCAAGAAGGCCTGGAATAGCCTCCCGTAGCGCTCCCGGTCCTTTAGCATGCAGCTCCGTCGGTATGTCGGAGGCGTCGAAGACACCGTGTCTCGGACGATAGGAATCGGCGAGCCGTGGCCTGAGGGTTCGGACTTGGGGAAGCCGTGTTCTGGCAGAATGACTTCCTCGAGAAATACCAGCTCTGACGCAGCTGCTTGCTCGCTTGCCAAAGGTCTGGCCTTTCTCCGGGCAATCGATGCCGTTGAGACGGATAGGTTCAACGTGGTTGTCGTGCAGGGTTTCGATGGTGTCGCCGTCGAGGACCGAAACCGCTTGACCCGCCAACCCAGAGGCCTTGGCTCAACCGGAGAGCCAAAAAGAGATCGCACGCCTCATCCGTAGACCTGTACTACCACGCATGGGGATAAGACACTATTTCATCAGTTGCTCAGCATTCGATTCTTGCCGAAGGTCTCTGAGATAAGCCAGCACATCTATGATTTCATCATCTGAGATGTGTGGCATTGGTATCATAATTGTCCCAGATATACCGTATTTAATGGCCCGAAAACGCTGCTTGTCGGTTGTGAGTTTTAAGCTCTGCGGATTTCTTAAGTTGGGCCGTTTGGATTTCATTTCGGCGACCTGCCCATCCGTCCTATTGAGAATTTGATCTACTTGCCCCCGGTAGTCATGGCAGGCGTCGCAAGCACCCTTTCCATTAAAGAGGGTTTTCCCCTTCGTCGCATTACCAAGACCATCTCGCAACTCATAAGGAAGGTCTTGTTTTGCAGAAGCATATATGTTCCCCGAAGTCGGGTCTTGCACGGTCAGTTCGCAACTGGCGATATCGCGGTGGTTTCGTGCTCTAAGTTCTACTGACGACATCAGACCTGCAAGCAGAGGATCGCGCGCATATTCTTTTATTCGATGGGTCACCATCACACCATCAATGGATTTGAATATAGCCATGACAGCGGGGATTTGATTGGTATTGGACTTATTAAGAATCTCCCCTTTCACGACGATTTGGAAGCCTTCTTCCGCACAGTGCCAGGATAGGATTGTTATTCCTGCGTCCTCTGCAAATACGGGCATGGGAGAATGAAGCAGGACAATTCCGACTGATAGTAGGAAGAGGAACCATCTGATAGCGGCTATTCCCTTGACCTTTAAGATGGGTGTTTCTTCGGTCAACATGGTAATCTTTTTCAACATGCATTCTCCTTCGTCGTTGGCTGCATGAATAACATAGTTAGTGATTCTTTGCGTGGCGATGTTGCATTTGAAGGCGTGAGCACATGGTATGCTTTGTTCCACATTTTCTGTGGATAAAGCTGTGAACAAGTCATTGTTAGCGTGATATAGCTCCTGTTCAATGGACCAGGGGACCAAATTGCCCATTTTTTGGGCATTGCGGGCAATGCGTCATGGACCCCTATATTTTGTGGCTTGACTTCTTTTTTTAGCCCAGACCCCCAATTAGGGCTGTAAGAGCGATTAGCCCGCTGTATCCCATGACTTCCCTTGCGTAAAGCTACGTAACTCAAGTTGGCCTGCCCGGGGAGAAACCACTTATACACAGGGTTCCTTCTTTCCGGTGCCGATTACAGCTTGATTGTGGGCATGCTTTCGCGCCTGGGGCGGCAGTAGCTCCCAGTTGCTCATTGTGTAACGTGCGGTGTTGACTGTGCGATCACTGCTTGCCGCACAGGAATTTCAACAGACTTTGAGCAACACAGTCTAGTTCAACTGGACTCCCCTGATCTTTGGAGCTGGAGTAGGTATACACCCCCCTCACCGCTTCCCATATTGCAAGAGCAGGCTGTCAGCGCAAGCAACCGGATGCGTTTCTTGGTGCAGTCGATTTCACGTTGAGACTTTACCGACATATACGGGCGGGGTTGTTCGTGTTAGCTGCCTGATAGAAGGGGTCCGATAAATTATTTCTGGCGGCAGCCTACACAAAAACAGGGAGTACGAGCCAAGTTGGAGGCAACCGTTCGCTCGAAGAAATGATGAGCAGACTCTTCGAGTTAAGCTCGCAGCCCCTCTTTGGCGGATAGCCATAAAGTGCATTGGTCAAGAATTAGCTTTTTCAGATAAGAACCCTTCTTGGTGTGCTTGGGGAGTTAGAAAAAAAACAACCCGCCCTTATGTGGACCACCGGGTCTGTCGACTCGCCGGGATTCGGTTCGGCAACCCTTCAATCGCCCTCTCGCTGGTTACCCCGCGCCGTGGTCATCGGACTCGCATTAACGGTCGTGCCTACTGGCACCGAGCATCACAGGCGCGTACCTTGAACCACAACCCCGCCACTGAGGCAGAGGCGGTGCCCTTGTGCACGTTGGCGGCATAAGGGCGAGTCAAACACTTCCGAAGGCTGCTGACCTTCACTGAGCCCTCAACACCTCCTTCAATTCTCAATTAATCACGATGTCCCCAAAATCAACGATACTTCATATGGGTCTCAAAAACGCCACTACCACCTGTGCGAACCCCTGCGATGGGCATTTACAAAAACCGGAGCGGAGGCGGGTCCGGAGAGCTCTATGTGCATTGTGGAGGTCTTGGAGGGGTTTTAGGCTTCCCACCCCTCGGTGGGCCTGCTCACCGCCCCTACACCCGACCTCAATGTCCAGGAGTGTTCCTCTCACCGAGGCCTCCGCTCAATTATAAGATAACGTTCTTTCGCCCACGATCAAGGAGGGAAGCTGGGACGGACACCGAGCCAGACACATATGCCGCGTAGCGGCGCGGGGAAAAGGAGAATGTCGCCGTTTTCATGTCCTGCCAACTTTGGGTTTTCAATCAAGTAGCTCCTCCTCATTTCTGATCTCCAGTTTCCTCTGAATCCGGAACAGGCACAGGCACGGGAACCGGCTTGAGGGCAGCTCCATGAGGCAGTGTAGCACGGCCGGGTTGTCGAACGGCTGCCATTCCCAGAATCGCGAGCAGAGCCGGAATCCCCACCCAGACCAATTCCGTCGCCAGCACCGTCAGTCCGCGTTGCGTAAAAAACCTGTGCGGCTCGAGCGGGGACACCTCGATGGGGCGGAACGGAAAGAAATAGCGCGTATTGTCGAACGGCGCGAAGAAGGCGACCCCCACCCCTCCGTTGGTCATGGCATCCAACACCCCGTGCGAGCTCATCGCCAGAAAAAAGAACCAACCGAGACGCCGCCGCTCGACTCGGGAAGAGTCCCGGTAGGCGATCTGCAGGAGTCCGAGACTCACGGCTGCCGCAAAGGCGATCGAATGAGAGAGCCCGCGGTGGCCGAGCGGATGCTCGTAGGGAATGCCCAGCCAGAATCCAATCGCATCGAGATCGGGCAACACCGCGCACGTCATGCCCAGCGCCAGGGTCCCCCAGAGACGCCATGGAACTCCCAGCAACGACCCGATCGCCGTGGCCGCGACGGCATGTGCAAAAGCAGAAGCCATCCGTTCCTGTTCCTCCGGAAATCGTCGAGCGTCCGGCCGAG
>DATGEA010000442.1:0-7569 GCA_035310605.1 Nitrospira sp.
AACAGTTTGTTGCCGGATGTTTCACCCTTCTCCCAGAGTTTCTTTCGCGAACGGCTCCAGAAGTGGACGGACTTCGTGGCCAGCGTCTTGGCGATGGCCTCTTGATTCATGTATCCGAGCATGAGAACCGTGCCATCCAGCCAATCTTGAATCACTGCGGGAAGCAACCCTTGCTCGTCGAATTTGAAGTCGCACGTCGATGTCTGAGTCATCGTGATGTGACCTGCTCGGACGGTTCGAGACGCACCGGCACTCCACGCTCCCGAAGATAGGCCTTCGCCTGCGGAATCGTAAAGGTCCGGAAATGAAAAATCGAGGCTGCGAGAACCGCGTCCGCCTTGCCCTTCACGAATCCATCGTACAGATGTTCCAGCGTACCGACACCGCCTGAGGCGATCACCGGGATCGACACCCGTTCCGACACCACGGCGGTCAGGCCAAGATCATAGCCGCTCTGCTGACCATCCTGATCCATGCTGGTGAGCAGGATTTCCCCCGCGCCGTCACGCTCCATCCTCTTCGCCCACTCGATTGCATCGAGACCGGTCGGCTTGCGTCCGCCATGCGTGAACACTTCCCATTGATTCGGGGCGGCCCCCCGTTTTGCATCGATGGCCACGACGATACATTGGGTGCCGAACCGCTCCGCCGCTTCCTTGACAAACTCAGGCCGTTGTACGGCCGCCGTGTTGATGCTGACCTTGTCCGCACCGGCGTTCAGCAGGTTCCTGATGTCGTCGAGCGTTCTCACACCTCCGCCGACCGTCACCGGCATGAACACGCGCGCGGCCGTCCGCTCGACCACGTCAATGATCGTTTTCCGGTTTTCATGGGACGCCGTGATGTCGAGAAAACAGAGTTCGTCTGCGCCTTCGCGATCGTAGAGCGTTGCCACTTCGACCGGATCGCCCGCATCCCGGAGATTGACGAAGCTGACGCCTTTGACGACACGACCGTCTTTTACATCGAGGCAGGGAATGATGCGTCTCGTGAGCATGTCCTCGTCCTGACCCTTCACCCCTTCCCGAGTGACGCAACAGCGTCGCGATAATCCAGCTTCCCGTCGTACAGCGCCTTGCCGACAATCGCGCCTTCGATACGCGGGCCGAGCGACTGCACCGCTCGCAGATCCTCCGCCCGGGTAATCCCACCGGATGCGATGACCGGAAAGGACGAAAACTCCACGACTTCCTTCAAAGCCGGAATATTCGGCCCGCTCAACATTCCATCCCGGGCAATATCGGTATAGATCACCGCACCGATCTCGTAGCCGGAGAGTGCTTTGAGCAAGTCGATGGCCTTCGTCTCGGACACCGCCGTCCATCCCTTCACCGCCACGTTCCCGTCGCGCGCGTCCAGCCCCAGCAGAATGCGTCGAGGGAACTCCTTGCAGGCCTGTTCCAAGAAGGCACGATCCGTCAGAGCCGCCGTTCCGAGCACGACGCGGGAAACGCCCGCCTGCAGATAGCGGCGAACGGTGGTCATGGTCCTGATCCCGCCACCGACCTGTACCTTCACGCTCACCGTCTTCATTACGGCTTCGATCTGCGGGAGATTCCTGGGCTCTCCGTCGACGGCTCCGTTCAAATCAACCACATGAATCACACTTGCACCGGCCTGTTGCCACTTGTGCGCGACCGACGGCACATCTTCGGAATAGATGGTTTCCGCCGCCATATCTCCCTGGCGCAACCGGACACAACGCCCATCCTTCACATCGATAGCCGGAATGATCAACACGGTGTTACTCCCCAGCTGTTCCGAATGGAAATTCCTGCAAGATCCCATCAACACCGTACCGCGCCAACTCTTCGGCTGTCACGAACATCCCCCACCGTTGGAGAAACCCGAGAAAGTCTTCGATCATGGGTCGCTGCCGTTCGTAATAGTTACCGACCCAGAGGACTTGCCCATCTGCCGCCACGGCTTTCACCTCAAATCCCACGGACGCGGGCGGATTTGCACCAAGCCGGCTCCCGACTCTCTCCTGGTACACCAGGACCTCCCCGATCAAAGCAGCATCGGCCTTGAGCGTCTTTGCCACCGCTGCCGCGCCCGCCTCAGGCGTAGCCTTTGCCGTCTCTCCTGACGCCGAAACAGCCGACTTTGCTGCTTCACTGGGCGACAACACGACCACGTCCTTCCGATTCCGCAATCGGCTCCAGAATAACTGCGTGATCTTCTCCGCGGCATAACCAGGCACCGTCACCGTCTGGCGAAGCTGTGGTTCCGTGCTCAATGGAACCGTTAGAACCATATCTTCCGATGAGCCCCTCGCCCCTTTCGGGGGCGACACAGATGAATCTCCTATGTCGCGGACTTGCGGCGTCCTCATCGCCGAAAACGGCACCAGTGCAACCGTACGAACCTGATAACGCGGGAGCTCGCTCGATGCCTGCGTTCTGACCTTGAAGCCGCTGCAGCCGATTACGGGAAGCAACAGAACCGCCAGCGTGAGCACGTGGGGCGCCAGGCGCAAGCTGACGTATCGACTCCATCGCATCTTCATCACTTCACCCGTGACGGCTACGCACGCCATGCTCCGAAATTCTTGATCAAGCGCAACCCGACCGACTGGCTCTTCTCCGGATGAAACTGACAGGCCACGACATTGTCCCGCCAAATGCTCGATACAAACGGAACGCCGTAGGTCGTCGTCGTTGCCGCGACGGTGGGATCGGCCGGATCCACGAAATAGGAATGCACGAAGTACCAGTTGGAACCGTCTGCGATACCATCGAACAACGGACAGGCCCGCTTCATATCAACCTGGTTCCAGCCCATGTGCGGGACTTTCAAGGACGGATCCAGCACGAACTTTCTGACCCGTCCGGGAACAATATCGAGCCCCTTGTGCACACCAAATTCCTCGCTGTCCGTGAATAGCAGTTGCAGCCCCAAGCAGATACCGAGGAACGGCTTCCCTGATTGGATGGTCGACCTGATGGGCTCGATCAGGTCGTACCGCTCCAGATTGGCCATGCAATCGCCGAAGGCTCCGACGCCGGGCAGAACCACATGACTGGCATTTCCGATCACCTTGGCATCACGCGTGACCGCCGCCCGGTGTCCTACCGTCTCGAAGGCCTTGGAGACACTCCGCAAATTGCCCATGCCGTAATCAATAATGGCGATCATTTCCACTTCGTCGCGGCCAGGGGCTTGAGGCTAGGGGAAGACTCCCGGTTCCACTCATGCCTATCGCCCCTCGTCGCGCGCCCCTTGCCTGGTCAATGAGGCCGTAACAATACCGCAACCGCGCCTGGACTGCCACTGGGATATGCGCAGGTCAACGTGAGGGTAGCCGTCGATTCTTGCCGACCTTTTCAATAGAACAAAAAAAGGGACGGCTGCCATTCAACAGTGCGCCGTCCCCTACTTAGAGTTTCCAGGCTGTCGGTCAATACCGCTCTTACAGCATCCCCTTTGTCGACAGCACCTTCCCCGCCAAACGCTCTTCAGGCATGGTCGCTTGATCCAACGCCTTGGCCAGCGCTTTAAAAATCGCCTCCATGATATGGTGCGGATTGCGGCCGTACATCAGATTCACATGGAGATTCAGTCCACCATGCGTCACGAAGGCCTGGAGGAAATCTTCGAACAGGCCGAGATCGAAAGATTTGATCTTCCGATCGGGCAGATTCACGTTGTAGACCAGAAACGGCCGGCCGCTGAGATCGACCGTTACTTGCGCCAGGGTTTCATCGAGCGGAGCCGAGGCGAAACCGAACCGCTTGATCCCCGCCTTCTCGCCCAGCGCCTGATGGAGCGCCTTGCCCATGACGATGCCGACATCCTCGACTGTGTGATGCTCGTCGATATCGATATCACCCTTGGCTTGGACCGTGAGATCGAAAAATCCATGTTTGGCCAAGAGCTCGAGCATGTGATCGAAAAATCGAATCTGCGTGTCGATCTTTCCCTGTCCGCTGCCGTCGAGCGTCCACTCCACGCGAATGTCCGTCTCTTTCGTCGCACGATGCACCGAAGCTTGTCTGGATGCGGCACCGTTCTTCTTCATGAGAACCTGCTTTGGGCCGACTTGGCATGCGCGTCGAACCCCTCGATGTGAGCGAGCCGGACAAGGTGATCCTTCACTTTGCTCAGTTCCTCCTTCGTGTAGTGCACGATATTGCTGATCTTCGTATAGTCATGCAGCGACAGCGCAGAGAAAAACCGAGCCGTCGCACCGGTCGGCAACACGTGATTCGGGCCGGCAATATAGTCCGCCACTGAAGGCGGCGTGTAGCGCCCCAGGAACAATGCACCTGCGTGCCGGATTTTCTCAAGATAGTCGAACGGTTCATCAACCGACAATGTTAGGTGCTCCGCCGCAATCTCATTGGCCACGTCGATGGCTTCGTCCAGCGTTGTGACCACAAAGACGACCGAATGTCGCGCGACCGACTTGGATGCGATCTTCTCGCGCTGCAAACCTTTGAGCTGGCGGTCTATCAAACCGACGACTTCCTTGGCGAGTGAGGCGGAGGTCGTCACCAGCCAGACCTGGGCGTCTTCGTCATGCTCAGCTTCACAGAGCAAGTCGGCCGCTACATGCTCCGGCTTGGCATCGTCATCGGCCACGACGAGCAACTCGCTCGGTCCGGCCACCATGTCGATCCCGACCTTTCCGTACAACATTCGTTTGGCCGTCGCGACATAGATATTTCCCGGGCCGACGATCTTGTCGACTCTCGGAATGGTCTTCGTTCCGAATGCCAGCGCGCCGATCGCCTGGACGCCGCCGACTCGATAGATTTCCGAGACACCGGAGATGTCCGCCGCCACGAGCAGATAGGGGTTGATGCCTCCTTTTTGCGGTGGCGTACACATCACGATCCGCGGAACTCCCGCAACCTTGGCCGGAATCGCGCTCATTAATACCGTCGACGGGTACACTGCCTTCCCGCCCGGGACGTACACCCCCACGGCATCGATGGGTGTCACGACCTGCCCTAATGTGACAGCGCCGTCCTGGTACATCCAGGTCTTGGTCCGCTGTCGCTCATGAAAGGCCGTGACCCGTTCGGCGGCAAACCTCAACGCATCACCCTCGTCCTTGCGGATATGGAAATAGGCTTCTTTGATTTCTTCCGGGGTAACTTTGAGCTGGTCCGGCTTGAGCGACACCTTGTCGAACTGCCTGGTGAAACGGAGCACCGCCTTATCGCCGCCACGTTCGACGGCCTGCAGAATCGATTTCACCGGCCTTTCGACTGCCGCCCCTTGCACCCGTGCGCGTGACGCAATCTTCTTCAGCGTAGGTAGAAAGGCACGATCGGTGGAAAAGACAATTTTCATCTGTGCGTCCGTTTTTTCTTGCGGGATGCCCCCCGCGAAGATGTCGGTGAAACGGCTGTGCGAAACCGTTTCGATGCGTCGCCGGCTGCGCGCAGTTTCTTTACCAACTCCGTCACGACCTTGTGTTTCAATTTGAGGCTGGCTCGATTGACGATCAGGCGTGCGGTGGATTGTGCGATACACTCCACTTCGACCAGATCATGCGCCTTCAGCGTGTTGCCGGTTTCGACCAGATCAACGATCCGATCTGCCAAGCCGACGATCGGTGCCAGTTCGATCGAGCCGTAGAGCTTGATGATCTCGACCGGCACGCCGCGTTGATTGTAATAGCGTTCCGTAATCTTCGGATACTTGGTGGCGACTCGGATTTTTGAAGAGAGCCGGTCGCGAGATTCCTGGTTCCGGAGCGCAGCGACGGCAATTCTACACGCTCCGAACCCTAAATCCAATGGCTCGTACACATCGCTGTCTTGTTCCAGCAAGACGTCTTTGCCCACGATTCCGACATCCGCCGCTCCGTACTCCACATAGGTCGGCACATCGGTGGGCCGTACGATAAGGAACGTGACGCCGATCTCCGGGCAGGGGAACAGCAAGCGGCGACTGTCGGTCGCAAGCTGCGCCGCGCGGTATCCCGCCCGTGCGAACAGCTCGAGCGTCGGTTCGATCAACTTTCCTTTACAGAGCGCGATCGTGAGCATGATCTATTCTTTCCGCCTTTCAATGACAGCCCCTAACCCACGCAGTTTCTCTTCGATACGTTCGTAGCCACGATCCAGATGGTAGACGCGCAGCACTTCGGTCGTGCCCTCTGCGGCCAAACCGGCAAGGATCAGGCCGGCGCTGGCCCGCAGATCCGAGGCCATCACGGGTGCACCGGTCAGCCGCTCCCGTCCTGTAATGACCAGCCGGTTGCCTTCGACCCGAATATCCGCCCCCATCCGGCGAAGCTCTTCTACGTGCATAAAGCGGCTCTCAAACACCGTTTCCGTCACGACGCTGGTCCCTTCCGCTACACACATCAGCGCCACCATCTGCGCCTGCATGTCGGTGGGAAAACCGGGAAAGGGGAACGTTCGAACGTCCACACCCTTCAAGCGGCCGGCCTTGGTTGCGTCGAGATGCACACGCTCCTTTTCCACGCGAATTTCGACCCCGGCTTCCCGAAGCTTGTTCAGCAACGGATCAAGATGATCCGGACGGCAGCGGTTCACAGAGACAGATCCCTTGGTAATTGCGCCGGCCACCAGGTATGTCCCTGCTTCAATGCGGTCCGGAATGACTTCGTGATCGCTCCCGCGGAGTTCCCTCACCCCTTCGATCGTAATGATGTCGGTTCCGGCCCCGGCGATTTGCGCTCCGCGCTTCGTCAGAAAGTCAGCGAGATCAACGATCTCAGGTTCTTTCGCGGCATTTTCAATGACCGTCGTCCCCTGCGCGAGCGAGGCCGCCATCATCAGATTTTCCGTCCCCGTCACCGTAGGCACGTCACAATAGATAGAGGCGCCCTTCAGCCGCTTGGCTTTCGCATGAATATAGCCGTGCTCTATGGAAACTTCCGCGCCCAGCTTGGCAAGCCCGGCCAGATGCAGCGTCACCGGACGGGACCCGATGGCGCACCCGCCCGGCAAGGACACCGTCGCTTCTCCCCAGCGGGCAACGAGCGGGCCGAGCACGAGCACGGAGGCGCGCATCGTCTTGACCAACTCGTACGGAGCTTGCGTCGAGTGGATGACATCCGCCTTAATCACGGCGCGGTTGCCCTCGTGATGAACCGTCGCGCCCAGGATGCCTAGCAGCTTCCCCATTGTGACGACATCCACCACACGCGGCACATTGGTGATGACGCACTCGCCGCCGCCGAGAATCGTCGAGGCAAGAATCGGCAGGGCGGAATTCTTTGCTCCGCTGACCTGCACTTCACCCCGCAGGGACGGGCCACCGGTAATAACGATCTTGTCCATTGCAGTTATCCAGCCCGCTCGACAATCAACACTCGATCGATGCCCGCTTCGTCGAACACAACGTCCGCTGACTTGTAGGCCGGCATGGTCATGACCTTCCGGCAGAGTGCCGCACTCTGCCCCTGTCCTAATTCCATAATGAGGAACCCGCCGGGGGTGAGAAACGGTACGGCCCCTTCCAGCAGGCGCTCGTGCAACTCCGTCCCGCGCGGGCCCGCGACCAATGCGGTGCGAGATTCGTAGAGGCGCACCTCCGGCTGAAGCATCGGCCATTCGGCTTCTTGGATGTAGGGAGGATTTGAGA
>DATGEA010000443.1:0-9322 GCA_035310605.1 Nitrospira sp.
GCTCGCTCAGATTCCACTCCTCAACATCCTGAGCGGACAGGACCGGCAACGCCTCCTCCACGAGCTGACTGAAGCCCGTTATGGCAAGGGCGAGTTCATTTTCCGCGAAGGCGATCCGACGGAATACTTTCACATCGTGAAGGAAGGCACGGTCAAATGCGTCAAATCCAACCCAGACGGCAAAGAATGCACCCTCAAGATGCTGATGCCGGGGGACCTGTTCTGTTGCGACGCCGCGGCCTTCGACGGGGCCCGTCATCCTGGCACCGCTCAGCCGATGGGGGATGTGAGCATCCTTCGTATGAGCAAGAAGGCGTATTTTGAAATGCTGCGACGGAGCCCGGATGCAGCCCTCGAAGTCATCAAGTATTTGGGCAATCGCTTGAATGAGGCGCAGGAGAAAGCCAAGGTTCTGGCGTTGGAACGAGCCGATCAACGCCTCGCCGCTCTGCTCGTTGATCTGGGCACGAGAAACGGCATCAAAGAAGCGCAGGGAATCAGGCTGCCCATGCGCCTGACCAGAGAAGACATGGCCAATATGGTGGGCACCACCACAGAAACCGTGATCCGGATCATGAGCCGATTCAAACATGACAACCTGGTCAGCGGTACCGCCAACCGACTCGTGATCCGCAATATCGACCGCCTCAAGGCGATCGCGTCGACGTAACAATCGCTTTTCCCCAATTCGAATTATAATTGCAAAACATGACATCCGTCATGTTTTAAATTGTGCGCTTTCGCTATCCTGCATACCAGGAGACGGACTCAGTCCACCACACCAATGACGGTATGTCCGTCACGCCCAACACTGGGCATATTGATCTGGACAAGATCAGAAGGAGGAGAGATTCCATGGTAACGACTCGTTCACGCCGATCCCTCGCCCTTGCGGCAGGACTCGGGACCCTCATGTTGACAGGCCTGATGGCGACGACCACCCCTGCCTCTGCCAAAACCCACGAGGTCTCCATGACCGCAGTGGAAACCGACGTCGTCATTGACGGCAGTGGTGAAAAATACGCAGCCTGGACGTTTAACGGCACCATGCCAGGCCCGGTTGTCCGCGTAACGGAAGGCGACACCGTGAAGTTCACGTTGACGAATCCAGCGACCAACAAGTACCCGCACGCGATGGACTTTCACGCCGCTGAGATCGACTTTCTTAAGAACTATAGGGCGATCAACGCTGGTGAAACCATCAGTTACACCTTTGTCGCCAAGAAACCTGGCATTTTCTTCTATCACTGCGGCGCGCCCCCGATGATTCAGCACATCGCCCGCGGAATGTTCGGGGCCATCATCGTTGACCCGAAAGATGCTAAGGCCCTACCGAAAGCGGATCGCGAGTATGTCCTCGTCCAATCGGAGTACTTTAAGAATCCCGACGATGTGCAAGGGATGTTCGACAGGAAATTCGACGGCATGATGTTCAACGGTGGCATCTTCAAATACCATCCTTTCGTGACGGGGGGAGGAAAACTGGATGCGAAGCCTGGTGAGCGCGTGCGCATTTACTTCGTCAACGCGGGACCGAACGAGTTCTCCTCGTTCCACCCGATCGGCGAAATCTGGGACAACGTTTATGAAAGCGGTAATCCAGCCAACAAGTTGTCCGGTGTGCAAACTTACGTGGTCGGGCCGGGCAGTGCAGCCATCTTCGACGTTATTGTAGAATCAGCCGGAGCCTATCCTTTGGTCACCCATTCGCTGACCGGAGCGCTCCGTGGAGCCATCGCTGTCCTGTTGGCGTCACCTGATGCCAAACCGGCTCCCTTGATGCCGATGGTCCCCTGGAAGCCGACGACACCTCAAACAGAAATTACCCCTGTTCCTGCGCAATAGAGGGACAGGACACTGAACCGGCCGGCTCTTTCAGAGCCGGCCGGTCACTGCATCGAGCTTTGTACATTGCTATAAAATAAGATGTCCCGGATTTTCTACCGATTCTCACTCGTCGCCATCTCGCTGCTCTCCAGCGTCGGCGGAAACATGCCTTATTCCCCCCTCACGGCCTCGGCAGCCTCGCCACTCATACGCGTCGCCTTTCAAGTCACCGGTCCCTCGTGCATGGCTCAACAGGGTCAGCTGCTCTCCTCGCTATCCAAGGTGGAGGGAATCCGATCCGTCGATCTCTCATCGGTCCCGGGACATGCACTGGTGGACATCGATGTGCGCATACTAAGCGTCCATGATCTCACCCCCATCATCCGGCAGCTTCTCAATTCCTCCGAGTGCCTGGCCGACCCGATGGAATCCTGCATCTCGGCGACACCCCTCAGCCGCACCGCCGATGCCTCCCAGTCCAGCAATTGATCGAGCTGTCTCCCCGAGCAGCGCGTTATATCGGCAATAGGCTGGCATTTTTCGTGTAAGGGATTTCCCCCGCAATTGCTTGTCTGGCTGATCGGGATTGTGTTGTTGTGCCCTCTCTCAGCCTCCGCTCAAGAAGCGTTACTGGAAATCTTCCCCCTGCGACCGTTCAACTTTGACGTGGCGCTGCGCCAACAATCGTTCGCTCCGAACGACCGCGAAGTGACGTTGCAGGCCGGAGTGACAGCGTTGCGATACGGCAACGGGGAAGTGCGCATCGGCTACCAGTATTTCAGCATCCACACGGAAGACTTCCAGACCGATCAGCATGCCGTGTTTCTCAACCCGCGATGGAACAATGTGTTGGACCTGCTCGATTTTCCGGCGGGTATGCCCATTAATCGTCTGCTGCGGCACCTGCTCTTCGGGCCGCTCGAGGACCGGGCGATTCCATATGTCGGTGCCATGCTTGGAACTGTCGTATCGGGCCAGGGACGCACGTCGCCGGGCTTACTCTACGGAGGACGAGCCGGCGTACGCTTTCCGGTCGCCCGCGGAATCTCGCTCGATTTGAGCCTGCAATTCACACAATATGACGTCACCTTCCGTGGACAACCGGGAGAATCGCAGCAATGGCTGTTTTTGACCGGCATCCGCTATTGATCGGTATAGTTCCCAATGCCCTGCGTCAGACATCGCACAGCACACGCAATGTCTGTCCCCGGACATCTCCCAACCGTAGTCTGGCGCTGCACCTGTCGCGTCTGACATCGTTGATCCTCTGCCTGCTGTTCCTGCAGGGCTGCGGCTTGGTTCTGGATGCCGTCGAATTCGTCTACCCGTTGACCACGGATCGATTGGACGTGATCTGCCGCAGAGGCCAGGTGCAAGTGGGGATGGCGGTCGGGCCCTTTCGTCCCTTCGTGTTTCCCGCTGTCTGGACCGATGAAGGCGCCAGAGTTACGGGACTCGATGCAGAACTGATCCGTACAATCAGCGATGCGCTCGCCGGCCGTTGCGGGACCCCGGTCGTACCAGTGTTGCATCTGGTCCGATTCCGAGATCTTTTCCTGCCGTTGAACGAAGGCCAGTTGGACTTTTTCGTCTCAGCTGTCGCCTCCGGACTGCCATCCTCAGCTCGATCTGGCTTTGCCTATTCGACTTCCTATTTTTCCCATGGTGGTATCAGCGGGATCTCGAAACGGCCCGACCTGGTCGAGACAATCCGCACCCGACTTGCCGCCGACACCAAGGCACTCTCCCCCGCACAGACGCTGGACGGCCTGACTATCGCCGTGCAGGACGGGACCGAAGCCCACGCGTATGCCGACGCCGTCGTAAAACCAAAACGCCTCATTGTCTGCGACTCGCTTCCCGCCGCGTTTGAACATGTTGATACCAGCGGTGCGGCGCCTATCGACGTGATCCTGGGCGCACAGCCGGTGCTTGAGTTCATGGTTAAGACCGTGCGGCACGATTGGCACTTACTCATGCGCGAGTCCGACCGACCGTTGATGTTCACCCAAGCCGGCTACGCCGTCGTGATGGCGGAAGAAAGTTACAAGCTGCGCTAGTTCATGAATGACGTCATCTTTCAGCTCGAGGCGACAGGACGACTCCAGGCCATGCGGCATCGGTGGATCGATGAATCCTATGCCTATCCGCGCCGGGCATCGACGGAAGGGTTGCCCTTCGATGTGGAAAAGATGCCGGCTCACTACTCTCAAGGCACCTGTCGCGAATCGTCCCCCTCTAACCACCCTTGAGGAGGTTGCATGATACCCCGCTTATGGTTTGCCCTTATCCTGCTGGGTTTGGCACTCGGAGCTTCTTCCCCACAGGCATCCCCTCCAGAATAGCTCCGCGCGGAAGCTGAAGAGACGGCCCGGCTTCTGGCCAAACTGCTGCAAGCAGGGCGGCTGGTCATCGAGCAGAATCAGACCTTGATCGATGATCCCCTCCGAGGAGAGAAAGGGTTTACGCCGGAGACCTTCGAACGACAGCTCAGCGAAGAGTTCCGCAGGATGACCGGGATCGATGTAAAGAGACTGTCAGTCCAGCAGGCACAGTTCGCCATACCGCCGCTGGCCCGGGAGCTGCTGCCGTCTTTGATCGAGGCAAGCAAAGAAGTCGTACGGGATGCGCAGGTGGTGATCAATCAACGGGGCATCGGATACAATAATTTCATTCCCGCCGCTTACGGCAGCCAGGCGGCTGCACGGTTCTCGAAGCGGTCTCGCATCCAACTCAAACAGACCGTGATCCAACCGCGCAACCCGAAGAATGAACCGGATGAATACGAATCTTCCGTGCTCCGCTGGCTAGCCGGCAGACCGAACAGCGAAGCCTATGTCAGTGAGTTGACGGAATCGGGCAGGACTTTGCGAGTCATCATGCCGATCTATTACTTGCGGGAATGCCTGGCATGCCACATTGAACCGAAAGGAGAATGGGACATCTCCGGCTACCCAAGAGAAGGTGCACATGAAGGCGACTTGGCAGGCGCCATCAGCGTACGCATCCCGCTTGATCCCCACTGACCGGATAAGAGAGGCCGATCCCAAGACGGTCACCCTGAACCAATTATTTTGACGGATCATCTCGGTCGACATCAGCATCTCACGTACGAGCGAATGCGCACAGCCCGCTCATCGTGAATCCACACAAGCCGTTACGCTTCTGATCTATCCTCGCAGCGCCATTATCTCGGAGCGTCATCGTCGCATCATAAAACCTGCTCTCGTTACGTGGTTGATCCCAATCTGACCTTCGCATCTCTGCTGGCGTTAAACTTGCTATTAGCTTTATTGCTGGCAAGTGGCAGTCACGACTGAACCAGACTGGAGTCACGCTATGGACTATGTGAAGCCCCAACAGATCGTCGGTGACATGGTGTCGACCGGAGCCTTGAAGCTGGATCTTCCTGTCCGGCATCTGCTGATTCGAGGAGCCCTCGCCGGCGCCTACCTCGGCGTGGCCACCAGCATGGCCGTCACCGCCGCCGTTGAAACCGGAAGTTGGCTCGTGGGCTCACTGCTCTTTCCTTTTGGTCTCTGCCTCGCGGTTCTGCTTAGGACGGAAATCATCACCGGTAGTTTTGCGCTTCTCCCTTGCGCCACAGCGGACGGAAAAGCCAACGCCTGCGTGAGCCGGGTTTTAACGAACTGGGGCTGGGTCTTCCTGGGCAATCTGATCGGCAGCACGCTCTATGCGGGACTCTTGGCGATCGTCCTCACGACAGGCGGCGATGCCGCCGTCTCAGCGGTCGGCACGAAACTTATCGCGATCGCCGAAGCTAAAACAAATTATTACGCCTCACACGGCTCAGCGGGTATGCTCACGGTCTTTACGAAAGCAATCCTCTGCAACTGGATGGTGAGTCTAGCGGTGGTCTTCGCATTCGCCACAACTTCATTGTCAGGAAAGATCCTGGCCATTTGGGGGCCTACCGTCCTGTTCTTCTCGCAAGGATTCGAACATGCGGTGGTCAACATGTTCGTCATTCCCGTCGGGATGCTCCTGGGAGCCCATGTCACGGTCACCGATTGGTGGTTCTGGAATCAGATCCCCGTCACGCTCGGCAATCTGGTCGGCGGCATGGTCTTCACAGGACTGGCCATTTACTTTACGCATCGTCCCACTCCGGCTGTGGCCGAAGCCCACGTGAGCGCCATTCCTGACAATGCTCACGAGGAACGGCCGCGGTATTCGCCGTCGTTTTAATTAACGCCTCAAGAATGAGTGCTCCTTCGATGTCTGATTTACATTCCACGCGCCTCGTTGGCTGGCAGTTTGCGCTCTTCAACCTCGTCCTCGGCATGGCCCATATGGTCGTGCTGTTCAATGCCGGCTCCTATGTGGCGCTCCTGCCGCATGCCGCCGGCAACCTGGGAGGCGTACTGCCGAGTTTCGGCACCTGGGCACAAACGGATTTCATGATTGCGCTGGCCTTGGCCTTCCCTATCGCCCGCTGGCTCTCCTGCCGCTTCGGAGAAGTCCGGGTATTTATTGGCGCGTTCATCCTCTATGCCGGCGCGTCCTTGCTCTGCATCATGGGCGACACAATCACCACCTTTTTACCGGCACGCATTCTCCTCGGCCTCGCCGGTGGTCTCACGCTCCCGCTCGGACAAACGTTGTTGCTCAAAGAATACCCGGATCGGTTGAAGTCGATGGGACTGGCGATCTGGGGTCTCTTCACATTGATGCCGTTCACTCTGGGCCTAGCAACGGGCGGATGGATCGCCGACGAGTTAGGCTGGCACGCCCTCTTCGCCTTGAACATTCCCTGCGCTCTTGTGATCGCCGGCATCACCGCCGCATTACTTCATAGGCGCACGTTCGAACTGCGACGCGAGCGCTTCGATCTGGTGGGATTTCTCCTGCTCGCCGTGATCTTGATCGGTATTCAGACGATTCTCAATGAAGGCAACGATTATGACTGGTTCGATTCGGCGCTCCTTAGCGGAGTGCTCGTGGTGGTGCTCATCGCTATCCCCGTCTGGATTATTTGGGAACTCGGCGAACGCCAACCCGCCGTCGATCTACGCCTGTTCACCCATCGCAATTTTGCGATCGGCCTGCTCTGCCTCGCCCTGGGATTCCTGTCCATTCAGGGATTGCTGGCACTCTTCGTTGTTCAGTTGCAGACATTGATGGGATACTCCTCGGAACTCGCAGGTATGGTATTCCTTCCCATGATCATTCTGGGCGTGCCCATGATCGCGGTGATGCATGAAGTCGCGAAACGTCTGGATGTCCGCCTGTTGGCCTGCCTCAATGGTCTCGGATTCGCCGCCACGTTTTATTGGATCGGTTTATTCGACGATCCGCAGTCCTTCGATCAAATTTTCTGGCCGATGGTTCTGGAAGGTGTCTTCCTCGGTTCATTTTTTACACCGCTGACCGTGCTCACCTTGCACGGCTTATCCGGGGACCAGATGCTTCGGGCGGCGGAAGCGGCCAACGTCTTTCGTATTGCAGCCGGAGCGGTGGGCATTACCTGGCAGAGTGTCGTGGTATTCCGGCGTCTCCCATTTCATCAATTGCAGCTCAGCGAACATTTCGGTGGACGCATGTCGGCGTCCTACGACGCGCTGGGACAGGTCACGCAGAAACTGCAACAGGCCGGACTCGATCCCGCCATGATTCAGCGCAAGCTGCAGCTGCTCATGAAGCAATCGGCCGGCATCCTGGCGTTGAACGATGCCTTTCTCCTGTCCAGTTATCTCTGCATCGGACTGGCCGTGCTTGTCTGGTTTGCCCAAGCCAGTCGCGTCCCGGAATTGAAGCCCGTCGAAGCCGTGCGCGAGCTTCAGGCCGAAGAACTGATGGAGCAGCCATGATCCAAGCACGGAATCGATGGAACCCGCTTCTCCTGAACGCCCTGGTCATCGGGGCACTGACATCAAGCTGCGCCTGGATTCCCACTGGCGATCCTCCCGCCGAATACCTTGAACCGCCGGAAATGAAAGAGACACTGGCCGAAGTCACGAGCCGACTCCAACAATGGCCGGAGGATCGCTGGTGGGAGCAATTCGGCAATCCGGAGTTGAATGGACTGATCGAGACGGCACTCAAGGACAATCCCGGGCTGAAACAGGCCTCTGCACGGCTCCGCCAAGCGGAAGCTCTTGTAAAGGTCGAAGGGGCGAGGCTTTTGCCGTTTCTGGAAGCCGACGCGTCTCTCACCTACGAGCGTATTTCGCAGCACGGGGTGTTCGCCGCGCTCAATCAGGAAGTGGCGGGAATCAGAATCATGTATGGGATCATCAACCCGCTGAGCTTCCGTTATGAATTCGATTTCTGGGGTAAGAACCGCGCCATGCTCGAAGCGGCCTTAGGCCATACAGCCGCCGAAGAAGCGGAAAGAGCCGAGGTACGCTTACGGCTGACCACCGGCGTTGCGCGAGCGTATTTCCGCGGGCAGGCGCTCTACCAGCAACTCAGTGTTGTAAAAACTATTGTCGGTATCCGCCGTGATCTGCAGAAGCTGGCGGAGACCCGTTTCAAGTTGGGATTGGACAATGAACTCGCGGTGAAGCAAGCCATCGCGGATTACGAAGCCGCCGTCAAGCGCCAGGCGGCGGTGCGGGATCAATTGGACGTCCAGCGCCATCTCCTCGCGCGGTTGGCGGGGAAAGGCCCTGATGAGGCGGCTCATCTGTTTGCGAAGCCGGTAGCAGTCGTTCCCAACAAGATTGCGGCGCCGGACCATCTTTCCATGGGGTTGCTGGTCCACCGGCCTGACCTGGCCTCAGCCCTCTATCGCGCCCACGCCGCTTCGCGCATGGTCAAGGTTGCCAAGACACAATTCTATCCTACGATCGATCTCACCGGATTCGTGGGGTTCAATGCGTTGACCTTGGCGAAGGGTACGGACAAACTGGCCAATTTCCTGTTCAGCGGCCAGAGCTTCTCGTATGGACTGGCCCCAGGTCTCCGCATGCCTTGGTTCGAAGGCGGTCGACTTCGTGGAGAATTAGGAGCCCAGCGGGCGGAGTATGATGCGGCCGTAGAGTTGTACAACGAGACTCTGCTGGATGCATTGCGGGAAGTGGCGGACAGTTTGAGCGCCTGGCAGACGACCGGCGAAATGATGGAGTCGCACAAACGTTTGCTGGCCTCTCTCGGAGATGACTGGCGTCTGGCTAAGGTGCGACTGGTCAACGGCCTCGACGATGATCGCGTGGTCTTACTCCATCGGCAACCGGTCCTGGAACAGGAATACGCGCTAAGGGCATTGGAAAGCGATCAACTGGTCGCCGCAGTCGATCTCATCGAAGCATTGGGCGGCGGCTATCACAATCCTGATATCGAGAAACGACCGACTCAACAACCGAGCTAATTCATGAGCACGACACATTCGATTCCGCCACCGGCCCCGGACCTCTATGCAGACTCGCTGCACGCACAGCGCAACCGACAGCTGTTGATCGTCACCCTCGCGCTCGTCCTCGCCGGCCTGGCCTATGGAGTCTATTGGTGGACGACGGCGCGCTTTTGGGTC
>DATGEA010000444.1:0-5537 GCA_035310605.1 Nitrospira sp.
TCGCCGGACGGCAGGACAATCGTCTGGACGTCCGTCAAAGACGGTGATCTGGATCTCTACGCCATGAACCTCGACGGCACGAAACCACGACGGCTGACGGATGAGATCGGCTACGACGGAGGGGCGTTTTTTTCGCCCGACAGCAAACGCATCGTCTATCGGGCGTCGCACCCGACCGATCCGGATGAAATCGCCCGTTATAAAGAGCTGCTGGGTCAGCGATTGGTGGAACCGGGCCGGCTCGAAATCTATGTGATGAATGCCGACGGGAGCGGGAAGCGCCAGGTCACATCGAACGGGGCATCCAACTTTTCTCCCTTCTTTCATCCGGACGGCAAACGAATCATCTTCTCCTCTAACGTGGAAACGAGAGGTAATGGCGGCCGGCCGAGCTTTCATCTCTATCTGATCGGCGATGACGGAGCGGGACTCGAGCGCTTGACGTTCGAGGGGCACTTCAACAGCTTTCCCATGTTCTCGCCGGACGGCAAGCGTCTGGTCTGGGTGTCCGACCGTCACGCGAAGGAGCCCGGTGAGTTTAACGTGTACATAGCGGATTGGGTGCCGTGACGTTGTCGGGCGGGGGCCGGGGGTCGAGGGGTGAAGAGTCAATAAGCGGTTCCGCATCTCCGAAGCTTCTTGCCGCTCGCCTCTTACCTCTTGCCTGTACCTGCGCGGCGCTCATCCTCACGTTCTTCGGATTGTTCGAGTTTGATGTCCCGCTCACCCGCTTTGTCCGTTCCCTCAACGATTTCCAGAGAGACCACCTCCACAATCCTTGGCTCGCCCGACTGAGCGATACCGGGGATCGACTGGGAAAGGGAGAGTCGCTCGCAGTCCTCAGCGTCCTCCTGTTAGCAGTCGGATATGGCCTGAAACTCACTGTGTGGAAGGGTGCCGGCTGGCAAACCCTCCTGGCCCATGGTCTGGCAGGGCTGAGCAACAATCTCTTGAAACATCTCGTCGGTCGGGCTCGTCCAAAGTTCATGCATAGCGGAAAACTCGAATTGTCCCCTCTGAGCGGAAGCGGATGGGATTCGTTCCCCTCAGGCCATTCGATGGCCTCCTTCGCTGTCGCGACGGTGCTGACCGTGAGATTCCCGAAAGCAAGATGGGTCATTATCCCATTCGCAGTCGCGATTGCCGCAAGCCGCGTTCTGCGAGGAGCCCATTTCTTAACCGATGCTGCAGGGGGAGCCGTCCTCGGCGCGCTGATGGGGATGGTGGCGGCCAATCCATGGAAGGACTGGCGAGCGTCGCTGGAGGCGGCCTTGTTCAGGCTGACGCCGTTTCTTGCCGGGCTTCTCGTCGCGGTATGGACGATCGGCCATCACCCGGTAGATCATTGGGCGGCACCGCAACTCATCGGGACCGGGTTGGCACTCTCACTGATCGTGCTCGTCGGACAAGAGCTTCTCATTGTGAAACCTGCTCTGAGGCCGGATTTTTTGACACAATCCCGGGCACGGGGCTTGATCGCATTCGGGCTTGGAATGTACACAGGGTCGGTCTGGGTGGCGGCAACGGTGTTACTGGCCTGCATCGCTTCCTGGCTCCGGACCGATTCGACGGAGCAGGAGACGGCAGCCGGTTCTCACCGCTTCTGGATTCAAGAAGCCGCGTTCGGCCTCGGCGTGTTGCTCGCGCTGTATACGATGAGTGAATTGAGGGGTGCGCTGCCGATGGTCTAGCGGGAAGTTGATTAGTGGCCGGGGATGGGCTTGGTTGAAGGCGGCGCGGCGGTTTCGGGAATGGTGACCATCGGCCGGTTCGCCAGCAGCAGGTAGCCATGCTGCTTGAGAATGGGTACCAGCTTCTTCGCTTCAGGCGGCAACTTCGGTTCATAGGTTTCCGGCAGCAGCACCATGGTCTGTCCGGGTTCCGAGAGCGCCTGTTGTATCGTCGATTCCTCTCCCCCTGGAACAAACATCGCCTTGCGCCTCGCGTAGAAGACAGTCGAGGGCCTTGTCGAGCCGTAGACGATCAACCGATCAGACGGTCCGAGATTGACGCCCGCAGCGTAAGCAAGAACCTGAGGCGGCGCGATGAAGTACCGATTGAGGCCCGGGATGATGAGCTGGATCAATGCCAGCACCAGCAACGCGAGCGAGGCACCGGCGGCCCAGAACGCACCCGCCCGTCTGGACTCATGCAATCCGAAGTAACCCACCAGCCCCATGCCGATCAACAACAGGGCTGACGCAACGTAGGGGCCGCTCCCCAGGTCGATGGTCGTCGCCAGGGGAAACTCTTTGGTCAATTTTCCGGCAAACGAGGGGTAGAGTGACGGCAGGGCGGCGAAGCCGATCGCCAGAAGGTAGCCGATGCCCATCATCGTGTGGATCGAGGCACGGATGCCCCTTGTTTGCGGATCGAGAAGACCGCGGTGCCAGTAGGAAGCCGTCAGCAGTGCCGCGGCAGGGAACAGCGGACCGATGTAGTGCGGGAGCCGAGTCGACGAAAGCGTGAAAAACACGAGAACACCAATCACCCATGCCGCGGCGAACCACTCGAGCGCCTGCTCCGATTCGATCGCTCCTCGACCGCCGCGACGCCAGTCGCGCCAGTTCCAATAGGCGCGGGCCCAAGCGAACGGGAGCCACCCGCTCCAGGGGAAGAATCCCAAGAATAGCACGGGAGCATAGAAGAAGATCGTGAAGCTGTGGCCTTCCATCGGATTGAGAAACCGGCCGACCGTGTTGGCCTGAGCCGATGCCGCATAATCCGCTCCGTGGAGCGACCACATCATGACATACCAGGGAAGGGCAACGGCTGCAAAGAGGAGGGTTCCTGCCAGCGGCATGCCCTCCTGCCAGAATCGGCTCCATTGTCTTGTGAGAGTCAGGAAGAGTGCGATCGTCACAAGCGGAACGAGAAACCCCACCGGTCCCTTCGCCAATGTGGCCAGTCCCATTCCGATATAGAAGAGCCAGCGCCACCAACGCTCTCGATCCTCGCCGTGGAATCCCAGCCAGAAACTGAAGAGGGAGAGCGTCGTCAGGAAGATCAGCACACTGTCGGTGAGCGCCATGCGGCTCAATCCGATCATCTCGATATTGAGTAACAGCATGAGCGCGCCGAAGAGGCCGACGGCCGCTCCGCAGAATCGGCTGACGAAGAGATACTGTAGCAGGATCAAGCCCAGGCCGAAGACCGCCGACGGGAGTCTCGCGGAGAATTCATCGACCCCGAACAAGGTGTAGGAGAGACTCATCAGCCAATAGACCAGCGCCGGTTTCGCATAGCGAGGCTCATAGTTGAAAGTGGGGCTTACCCAGTCGCCGGATTCGAACATTTCCCGACCAGCCTCTGCGTTGCGACCTTCGTCGCGATCCGTGAGACCCATTGAGCCCAATCCCAGGAATAATAGGATGCCGGCCAGAACGGCCAGCATGGTCAGAGGGAGAAGGTATTTTGATATCGGAGTCGAAGACTGTTCCATGACAGGATGGCCGTGACGGGTTAGCGAGGCTTCGGCGCCGGGGGAACCGCTCCCGCCTCCGGCCGCGATCCTTGACGGTAAATCAGCATGAGGTTACGGATGTAGACCACCGCGCCTATACTCTGCCCAGCGATAAAGACCGGGTCGCGCCGGTAGATGGCATAGGCCAAAGTGATTAAGCCGCCGAACAAACTCATATACCAGAATGCCATGGGAACCTGGCTCTCCGCTCTCCGCTCGGACACAATCCATTGAATGACCCATCGGCCGAAAAAGAGCCCTTGCCCGAGAAAACCGATCGCGAGCCACAGTGTTTCAGTTGACGACATAGGAACGCTTAGGAAGATTCTCCCGATGTCACCTGCGGAGCTGAGCGAAATCGGTACCGCAGTACCCGGGTCTGCATCCAGCGTACCGCGATCAGGTCATAGATCGCTTTGAACAGCCGGTTGCCCACCCCGTATTTCGACAGGCCGTGCTTGCGTGGATGGTGTTGTACCGGTACTTCGGTCACGGTGAATCCGTGCATGAGTGCGAGTGCGGGGAAAAAACGGTGCATGCCGGTAAACAGCTGGAGCCGCTCGACGACGCATCGGCGAAAGAGCTTGAGCGAGCAGCCGGTATCGTGAACGCGGTCGCCTGTCACAATGCTTCGTACGGCATTGGCAACGCGGGACGAAATCTTTCGCACCAGACTGTCATGGCGATTCGTCCGCCATCCGCAGACAAGATCGTACTCCTTGACGTAAGGGAGCAGAGTCACGATGTCGGCCGGATCATTCTGGAGATCACCGTCCATCGTGGCGACCAGGGCCCCAGCGGAAAGCTTGAACCCCGCGTCAAACCCCGCGGACTGGCCGTAGTTGCGATCGAAATGTACGACCTTCACCGGTCCATGTTCTGCGGCCAACCGGTCCATGATATCGCTGCTCCCGTCCGTGCTGCCGTCATCGACGTAGATAATCTCAAACGGGGCGGTCTTTGACTCCTCCCGTGTCCGCATCACGGTCATCAATTGTTCGGTTAGCGGCGTCAGGTTTTCGCGTTCATCCTTGATGGGGATGACGACCGAGATCCATGGGCGTGATGAGTCGGTCATGAAGAGCTGAAATGTCCGGCGTCCGGGATGTTGAGCGGGATCACGAAGGCATTCTACAGAAGGTCCGGGAGAGGGTCAAACTGCCGTCCTAGGCGACGAGCAAGACGTGGAATGCAGGCGCGCCTTGTTGGCCCGAGGACCAATGAGAATCGGTTCGTCAGTAGCTCCGTTTGCCCCTCCTGCCGTTCTCACGGTCGGCTACCTGGCCGCAACCGTGAAGCGCATCGTTCCCATCAGGCTCATCTCGTTCACCTGCTCGCCGGCGTAAATTTCCACCTTGTACCGGCCCGGTTTCCAGCTTCCCTGCGGAGGTGAGAGTCTGAGATAGCCGGATTCATCTTCCAGCGCGATGTGCATCGCATCCTGGCCGATCATGGTCTGTGGATCGAGCCCCTGCACCGATTCGGGGAAGCAGCGACCGAACACTTTGAAGGCCTGATAGTGCTGATGCAGGCTGAACACGATGAAGATCCCGGGAGCGTCGGGGGCAAATTGCTCCGTCGGGTTGACCGGGACGATCTCGTGGGTCCGCTGAAACCCGAGCTCTTCATCAAACCCTTCCGCCATCGTGATGGACCGGAACATCCCTTGCGGCGGCGCATTGAAGTCGTAAGGCTTGATATCTTCCGTCCGGTTCTGAAACTCGGGGATGGGAGAATTCTTCGTGATCGGGAGTTCCTCTGCCGGCGCCTCTGTTCCTCCGGGATTGCAGAAGAAGAGGGCGGCTAATGCGAAGAGGAGGGTATGCATAACAGTTCTCGTACACAAGTGGATAAGGGCTGTCAAGGAGCAGAAGCAACCGTGAGCTTTCAGCGCTCAGCCTTCAGCCGTCAGCCGGAGAAAAGAGACTCTCAGGGGAGGCCTTGCCCCGTCGAATCGGTCATCCGGTGGCTGGAACCTACAAGTTGAGTGCTGATTGCTGATAGCTGATGGCTGACAGCGGGAGTTTGCCGGAAAAGCCCGTTGCGGCTGTTTCCGACCATCTGTTAGAATCCG
>DATGEA010000445.1:0-12488 GCA_035310605.1 Nitrospira sp.
AACCCCTCAACATTCAACCCGCTATCTTCTAAGTATCTGAATTTACATCATCATTTTTCCAGCAAACGTAAGTAGCACTACTTGGCACCTCGGTTGCAGTGGGCATGTGAGACGTCGCGCTGTTGAGAACAGCGCGACGCTACTACGACAACACCGAACTTATACAGAGCCTCACTGTCGTTCACCCTTCAGAGATTGAGACATGACCCTTCAAGTCGATCGATACAGGACAAGCGTTAGGAATCAGCAACATCAAAGCATTTCTCTTGAAATGCGTAGCGCAGAAGGAGCTCTCGTGAAGATGAAGTCTTTTTTCCTTTGGACCCTCTCTCTGCTCGTTTTCGCCATTGCCCAGAATATAGTGCAGCCCACCGAAGCTTCGGCAGGTAATTGGCAAATCTATGGTGCGACCTCTATGGAAATGCAGACTACCGTAGGCGGTCCAAACGCAACCGACAGCATCACCATCCTTAACGGCGCTTCCACTAGCGTGAGCGTGACTTGGTCAGAATCGATCAGCTGGCTTATCGGCGTTTCCCCCGGTACCACGCTAACGATCCTGCCCGGTAAGATGGGCACCTTTACGGCCACGGCTTCTCCCGCCAACCTTGCAGCTGGCACTTATTATGGGACGGTGAAAATATCCGGTAACGGGATAACCCAGTACGTGTCTGCTAGCCTGAGGATTACCACCGCCAGTAGCACTACTCCCGTCATCGGGCTCAGCCCCACGAGTCTGTCCTTCAGCGCTGTTGTGGGTGGAGCAAACCCGGCGTCCCAGACCCTCAGCATCACGAACACGGGCGGCGGGACGCTCACCTGGAGTGCCAGCCGTAATGCTACATGGTTGGCGTTAAGTCCAATATCAGGGACTGGCAACGGTTCGGTGACCGTGAGCGTCTCCACCGCGAACCTTGCGGCCGGTACCTATAACACCACGATCACCGTTGCAGCCACTGGCGCGACGACGAAGTCGGTTCCTGTGACCCTGACCGTTACGTCGCAATCGACGAGTACGACAGGTTCGGCCTCGCTGGCGTGGGTCAAGAGTTCCTCGACTAGCGTCATTGGCTACAAGGTTTATCAAAGAACCGCTACGGGAACATACACTGCCGCCATCGCCTTCTTGGGAAATGTGACTTCCTATATAGCGAGTGGACTACAGAAAAGCACCACGTACTATTTCGTGGTGACAGCCGTTGATAGCTCAGGAAAGGAAAGCCTCCATTCCAATGAAGTGGGTAAGACCATCTATTGATGGTGCTCCCTGAAGGATGAGCCTAGGAGGGTCGGGCACGATGGTCCCAAGAGGTTTCTTGGGACCGGCTCGAGGATTTGGCAAGTTTCTCGGGAAATCGACCGGCACTCCTGGGCACTCCAGATGGATATCTTCAGGGGATTCGACAGAGGTTTGGAGCCTATTGAACCCTCTGTTCCTGCCGGAAGCCGGCCTCATCCACAAGGATGACGATGCGTGAGTCGTCGTATGAATGCTGATCCGCCAGCCCGAATCCGCGGATCTGGATCTTGCGCCCTGCCTCTTCTATAACGCGCTTCAATTCGAAGAGCTTCCGGATATCGGCCTCTCTGTGGCTGTCCAGAAGGGTTTGGATCTGAGTTCGAAGCTCGCTCACCGTTCTAGAGACCGCGATAGCGGCTGCTCCTGCATCCGCTTGGTCGAGCTGGCCAGTCAGTTCCAAGGCCCGGCGATTCATATGCAGCAATTGCCGTCTGCGCGAAAAGATCAGAATGCCCGGTTGCGAGCGCAGGGACGCACCCTCCACCGTCGGTTCAGGAGAGGACGATTCCTGTCCATGCCACAGGTGTGATTCAGGACCATCGGGTATCCCGGTTCCATCGGTCATCAATGATCGCCTCCTTGGCTCGGACAGCGGATTGCGAGAATCTCGTGTGCAGCGACGACTCCATGCCATTGGTCCTGTGAGATGAACAGACGATGAAGGCTCGACCCGTGCCTGACGCACAGATCGAGCTTGCATGAGGACCTCGAATCGAATCGGCGAGAAAAAGGCCGTCCGGGGAGGTTCGCTCGTCAGATCGCTCCACAGGCCTCAGAGTGAGTTTTGATGAGCAAGACACTTCCACTTTTGTTTAAGAGGCGAGGTGCCGACCGTTTTGTGTCGTGAGCACTGAGACGATTGTCACGAATCACAGAGTCCTCGATATACCCACAATTGAGGCATCGCGTTGCCGGATACAGGTTGGCCATTTCCTCTCTCATGTCACTGAAGGTTTCGCGGACGAGCAGGCCCTTACAGCGTTGACAGAACATAGACCCTCCTTTCGGTTTCTTTGTTGGTCATCGTTGCAGCTCACGTGAATGCAGCGGCGCCGATGATTCACGTCCCGGTCATACGACCGGTTCTCATCGTGTGACGTCACACGCCGGTGCAGTAGGCAATTTGTCGGCCAGACCGAATATGCCGGGGCCAAGGATCTGAAAAAAGCAAATTCAAGCACTTCACAGTCTGCTGCATGCTCTATCGGCGTTTGAGGAATTAAAAAGTGGGACATTCTGTCCGATCCGCGGACAGCCTGTCCGTCGCAGAGAGAGTGACAGGCCGGAAAAATATTTCTTTTGGATCGCCTCAGATCCGGAGGAACGAACACGGCGGTCGCACGAGGGAATTTTTAGTTGAAGCTTATTCGGATTGAGCAGGAGAGCCGACGTCGGCTGCGTGAACTGGTCCGAGAGACGCGAGTGAACCGGAGGCCCGTGACTAAGAGCGACAACGTCAAGCGATCATCGACCACTCATTGCCCGCCGGTACGCCCATGGGGGAATCGGGGAAGGATCTCGCCAGAGGCCCTTCTTGGCGGCACGCGCTTCGTGCTCCAGACGCATCAGTTCGGCGTCATCGGGCGCATGTTTCCGATACCACCAGCACCAACCCTCTTTGACCAGTATATGATTCACGTTGGTGCCATCGGGCAGGAACACATCAGCAATGGTGTGCCCTTGCGAATCCTTGCCGAACGTGTTGAGCGTCACCTCACGACCGGACACGAGCTCCGACGTCGCCTGTTTGGCTAGCGGGGAGTAATCCTGCCCGTTATCGGGACAATCGATGCCGTTGAGCCGAATTTCTTCTGTCCGGCCATTGTGCATGACTCGGATCAGATCGCCGTCACTCACGCCAACGACGGGCCCGGTGAACTCTTCTGCGAACGCGGCGCTAGTGAGAAAGATGTGCAGCATTCCGGCCCAGACGATCATCATACTCGCTCATGCTAGCAGTTTATGATCTTCGTGGCGACAGGATCCCTAACGGGGCTTTATTCGGAAACGGATTCGATACTGCACAAATTCCAACGTCTTCACGGGGGCGATGCGAAGCTGGCAGATCAGATTGCCTTCGCGGATATCGGCTTGTGTCATTGTCGTCCGATCACAGGTCACAACAAAGGCCTCATTCGAGGTACTTCCCCGCAACATCCCGGCAGCCCACAAGGTGAGGAGATACCCGCGAATGTTATGGACGACCTTGTCCCACAAGGGAGGGGTATTGGTGGGCTCGCACTCTACCCATTGGAGCTGGGTCTCACACCAGGTTTCGATCAGTTCCCTGATGATACTCACATTGATCCCTGACGCGGGTTGCCCTCCTGAAGAGATTTCTTCTATCGCCACACCGCTGCCCATCTGGTCCCCGCACTGGCTAAAGCCGCTTCGCCCCATTCCCATACCGAAACCGATGCAACCCTCATGCCGGGAGAGCGCTGATCACCAAGATTCGTAAGTTCGTGGATCTTGAAGGGAGTAGCATCTTGTATACGTGTACGCCTGTACCAGTGCACATACGTATAAGAGGAATACTTACAGATGATTGAACGAGCAGGTGGATCGCTGTGTAGAGGGGGACATTATGGCTGAAACCCTTCGAGGTCTATCCTTGTCCGTGCCCTTGAGGCGGATACGTTTAGAGGATGCCGGCTCTGCGCGACTTCGATGGTCTCGCCGTCAATGGCCCGCGCGCGCCATAGGCCTCGGTGCGTCTTCTGTGCCCGGACGCTCTTAGGCCATCTGCCCGATAGTCTTCCGGAGCCGCCCCAGCGCGATGCCAAAGAAGATACCGCCGATTGCTGCGAGGCTGAGGAATTGGGGCCACACCACCTCCGGGCCGGCGCCACGATACAGAATAGCCTGGGCAAGCATGACAAAATGAGTCGTGGGGGCCGCCAGCATCAGGGCCTGCACGAACTCTGGCATGCTCTCGTGCGGCGTGGCCCCCCCGGACAGCATATTCAGAGGTATCAGTACCAGCACCAGCAGTAGGCCGAACTGGGGCATCGAGCGCGCGACGGTGGCCAGGAAGATGCCCAGTGAGGTGGTGGCAAACAGGTGCACGGCCGCGCCGGCAAAGAACAGGGCGAGCGAACCCTCGATGGGCATCGCCAGCAGCCCCTGCACGATGAACAACAGGGAGAAAGCGAAGGCGGCGAGGACGACCAAACCCATCGGCCAGACCTTGCTGGCCATGATCTCCAACGGCGTCACGGGCATGACCAACAGATGTTCGACGGTTCCCCGCTCCCGCTCGCGGATCAGCGCGGCGCCGGTGAGCACGAGGGACAACATCGTGACGTTGTTGATGACCTGCATCACCGCGCCGAACCAGGTGTGGGTCAGCGAAGGGTTGAAGCGGGCGCGTAGCGCCAGCTCCACCCTCGGCGTCGTGCCTCCGCGATAGCGCCGGGCGAACTCGTTCACTTCGTCGCTGATCATGGCTTGGATGTAGCCGCTGCCGACAAAGGCCTGGCTCATGCGGGTGGCATCGACGTTGAGCTGGATCGTCGGCCCACGTCCGGCCAGCAGGTCACGCTGGAATTCCGGCGGAATGTTGAGCGCGAAGGTGAACAGACCGGCGTCCATCCCCTCGTCCATGCCGTCCTGAGGAATCAACGCCGGGAGAAGGAAGTGCGGCGTTCGGCTTTCTCGCGCGCTTCCTCCGCCTTCTAGAATTCCACCATGGTGATCTTGCGCTGTTCCTGGATGATGGTTTGCGCCGTCTGCTCGACCACGCCTTTCGGCGGAAGGAGGCTCCCGACGACCATCTGATTGAGCCACAGAGGGATGCCTTGCTTCTCGATCAGCTTCGTCTGGATCTCCCGCGCAATCGCGTCCTGCAGCTTCGCTCTCGTGGTTGGGTCGGTCGTCAGCTGGAAGAGCGGATATTTCTGCACCTCTTCGCGCACGAACGTCCGGAACGCTTCCTTCACGTTGTTCCGATACCAGTTGGGCCCGTACCTGGCGATCAGTTCCGGCGAGCGGCCTTCGACGACGTTGGCGATGAGGAAGGCGTCGAACGAAACCGGCGCGTTCTCGGCGGAGATGATATCGAAATGTTCAGAGTATTGGACTGGACGAATGTCCACATCGATGACGTTGGTCGTCGGCGCGACGACGACTCGTCCGGTCTTGGTGGGAACGGGATCGACGCCACCGTGACCGAAGAAGAAGGGCTGTTCGACCAGGAGGCCCTCATGACCCGCTTCAATGGCCACGCAACCGCTGGCCACCGCCAAGATGGACAAGACTGCCGCTAATCCTAAGACGCGAGCGCCGAAGCCATTCATAGGGTCCTCCTGTGATCTCCCTCCCGGTCGAGGATCCGATTGATGCGCCAATACGTGCCCGGCCCCCCTTCGAAAGCTGGAGAACACCTTGCGAAGCGCTATTGAGAAATGTCAAACAGGCCGGACGGGATCAGCGACAGAAGAGGATGACAGGCACCGGAGGCCGGTTCTGTGGTTGGAGAATCGAGAAACGCGGCGGGGTCAGGAAATCCCGGCTTGGCGCTGAAGCCAGCGGACATACTGAATAATTTGATCGACGTCACCGGGGGTCACGGCCTCGATCTTCGGCATGTTCCCGAACTCCCAGTGGTGTGCCTTCACTCCGTTGGCCGCAGCCCGCTGGAACGCCGCATCGCCGTGGTGGTTCGGTTCGTAAATCTTGTGCACGAGCGGCGGACCCTGCTGCGTGCCCACCCCTTGCTGACCATGACAAACCGAACAGTTCGCGTTGAATTTGGCTTCGCCCGCCTGCAGCTCGACTGGAACCGTCCCTCCGCCGACAGCCGGCTTCGGTTGAGAAGAGTCACAGGCCACGAAGGCGGCGAGCGCCGCCGTGACTACCAAGATATGCAGGCGCGACTGCGCTGACCTCGCCATCAGTGAGCCCCGCCGTCTTTGGCGCCCGGCCGGCCGAACTGCTCCTGCAGCATTTTCTGCGTCCGTTGCAGCGTCATGCGGCGGTAGATCCGCGCGCCGATCGGCACGATCACGATGAGTCCGATGGTCAGATACATGAAGAATTCTTCGGGGGACATAGGACTAACTTATCGCATATTGAATCACGTCGGCAACTCCAGCCTTCGCGAATCCTTCCCGTCTGATCACGCAGCTGTCGCAGCGCCCGCAGGCCAGCGTCCCGACCGGGTCGTAGCAGCTGTGCGTCAGGTGCAGCGGCGCATGAAGCTGCAGGCCCTTTCGAATGATGTCAACCTTCGTCATCGCAAGCAACGGCGCGCAGACGCGCAGGGGCTTCCCCTCCACGCCCGCCTTCGTCCCCGCGTTCGCCGCGGCCTCGAACGCGCGAATGAACTCCGGCCGGCAGTCGGGATACCCGGAATAGTCCACCACATTGGCCCCGAAATAGATCCGCGAGGCGCCGACGACTTCGGCATGGGCAGCCGCGAGCGACAGAAAAATCAGATTCCTGCCAGGCACGTATGTAATCGGGATATCCCGACCGCGCTCCGCGGCTTCCCGATCTTTGGGAACCTCGATTTCGCTCGTCAGCGCAGATCCGCCGATCGCCCGAAGATCGATCGAAAGCACTACATGACCGGAGACGCCCATCGCCGCAGCGACCTGACGCGCCCGTTGGACTTCCACGGCATGGCGTTGTCCGTAATCGACGGTCAGAAAGAAAAGTTCGCACCCCTCATCCCCGGCGATCGCGGCCGTCACCGTGGAATCCAAGCCTCCGCTGGCCAGCACCACTGCGCGCGTCTTTGTCACCCGGTTCATCCTCGGTAGCCGCCCTTCGCTACCGTATCAAGGGCGCGCGGAGAACTCCAGCCCCCGGTCTCGCCGTTCGGGCTGCCCCGGCCATTGCGGAGTGATTATGATAATGAAGGAAAATCCGGCAGCGGAGGGATCGACCGCGCACCAGGTGCTAGTCGCGATCTTCTTCTTTCTCGATTTTTTCGAGGAGCTCTTCTTTCGACTGACACTCGACGCAGAGCTTTGCAAACGGCACGGCTTCCAGCCGGCGCTCGCTGATTTCGACGCCGCATTCGGCGCAGATCCCGTAGGTGCCCTCGGTGAGCCGCGTGAGCGCCTCATCGATCGCCTGGCGGCGGCGGTTGCGCATTTCCATGAGAGAAATGCCCAGCTCGCGGTCCAGATCCATGAGCGCCTGGTCGCCGACGTCGCGCGCGGACTCCAAACGGCGCTGTTGATCTTCCGTCAGAGATTGACCGAGGCTCCCCTCGATCTCTTTGATGATCTCCTGCCGTTTCCGGAACAGCATCTGCTGCAAGGCGTCGCGGCGGTGCTCGCGCGCCTCGCGTTCCTTGGCCGACTCCTTCGGCTTGGCGGCCAGGGGTGAAACGGCGACGCTGACCGGCTTCTCGATGACTACGGCTTCCGCCGGCTGGCTCTTGGCAACGGGCTTGGCTGTCGCTTTCGGTTTTGTCACAGGCTTCTTCTTCGGTGGAGTCTTGGTGGCCATAGCGTCGTCCTCTCTTTGGGTGAACGCCGAACGGCTGAAAAAAGTTCGGCATTCATAGCACGGCACTCTGCTGTTTGACAAGGGCTTGTAGGAAATGGGGAGATTCGCCCCTAGGGATAGAGGATCGTGGAATGCACCGCATGCCCGGCGAGCTTTTGACGCCCGTTCAAATTCTTGAGCTCGACCAGAAAATCGAGCCCGACGATCTCACCGCCCAATTGTCGTACGAGGGACACCGTGGCTGCCGCAGTGCCGCCGGTAGCCAGCAAATCATCGACGATCAACACCCGTTCCCCCATCGCGATGGCGTCCCGGTGGATTGCGAGCGAGTTGGACCCGTATTCGAGGCTGTATTTCACTTCAAAACAATCGGCGGGGAGCTTCCCGGGCTTCCGGACCGGAACGAATCCTGCGTTCAGCCGTTGGGCCAGCACACCGGCATAGATGAAGCCCCGCGACTCAATCCCCACCACCTTCGAAATCCGCTGTCCGTGATAGTAGCTTGTCAGATCGTCGGCAATGGCCGTGAAAGCCTTGGGATCTTTCAGTAGCGTGGTGATGTCGTAGAACAGAATACCGGGCTTGGGGAAGTCTGGCACTTCCCGAATGAGGGATCGATACTCGGCAGCAGTCATTGGCTCAGAGCAAATCCGATTGTGTCAGAGTTTTTCGTTCGATGGTGTGGCGGAGGCGGCCCAGCGCCGCTATTTCAATCTGCCGGACCCGTTCGCGAGTCAGTCCCATCTCGCGACCGATCTCCTCCAGGGTTCTCGCCTCACTTCCATCGAGCCCAAACCGCGCCACAATAACAGTTTGCTCTTTTTCAGGCAACTCTTTTACCCAGGTCATCATTTCGGCCCGCCGCATCACCCCTTCCGCCGTATCGGCCGGCGATACGCTCATCGGATCTTCAATGACGTCCCGAAGAAAGGTATCGGCCTGATCGTTGATCGGACTGTCCAGCGAACAGGTGGTGCGGACCACTTGCTTGAGGTCCAGCACTTCCTCTTCCGTCGTTTTCATTCTCCTGGCGACTTCTTCAGCGGTCGGTTCCCGCCCGAACTCCTGCACCAGCGCCTCGACCTTGTTGAGATAACGATTCAACCGCTCGACGACGTGCACCGGCAAACGCACGAGCTTGCCCTGGTTGATAATCGCCCGTTCGATGTACTGTCTGATCCACCAGGAGGCATAGGTGCTGAACCGGAAGCCCCGCTTATAGTTGAACTTTTCGACGGCCTTGATGAGCCCGAGATTGCCTTCTTCGACGATGTCGGAGAACGGAAACCCGCGGTGGATGTAGCGCTTGCCGATGCTGATGACAAGGCGCAGGTTCGACTCGATCATCTGCTGGCGCGCCTGCTCATCGCCCGCCATGACACGCTTGCCCAACTGCTGTTCCTGCTTGAAGGTCAGCAGCGTCGACCGGCGAATCTCGCGCAGATAGCTCTTGAGGGTATCGAGGCCTTCCGAGCGGCCGCGCGATTTCTCCTCTTCGGCCGGCGAATCGTCTCGCTCTGCGGCCTCGCCGGCGTCGTCCTCGTCATGGTCGGCGAGGTGCCTCCGCGCTTCGCTCTGGTCTGAAAATTCGTCCTCTCCTCGTGCCATTGCGTTGTTTCCGCTCCAATCCCCCGCTAGTACCACACACTAAACTCGGTATGTCGTCCCGTCGCGGTCACCCACTCCACCTGCACCGACGTCACGCGCGAGGCCGGGGGTCCGGCTTGGAGCTCTTCAATCAGGGACAGAATGCGATCTTTGGGGCCTTCCGCTTCCAGTTCTACGCGCCCATCGTCAAGATTTCTGACGCCGCCGACCAGCCCGCACCGTGTCGCCACGCGAACGGTAAAGGCCCGATATCCGACACCTTGCACCCTCCCCGAGATGGAAATCCTGGCTCGAACCGGGTTCGACTCACTCGCTTCGGTCATCGTTCAGCCACACGACATTCGTCCCGACGAACGGATACTCTCACACCTCGAGAAACGCGTCACGCGATTTGCAATTCTATGCGCTCCACACACGGCTTGTGGATTCTACGCGAAAAGACTCACCCCGGATGGTTTCGTCCAAACTGTATCATCGACAGCGGCCCGTGAGGAACGAGCGCGAAAAGAATTTTTGGAAGAGGGCAGCGGAGGGAACGATAAAGAGGCCAACGCCACGAGCTAGCTGATAATACGAAGAAGTCGAGTTGAGGTACTTATCCGCGTGCAACAATAACGATGGATCGATGATGAGCGCATGGTACGCACGAAGTGAGGCTTGCGGACGGGGATAGAATACTGGAGGGGTTTATCCGGTGCCGATGAGGCGCCGGCACGAGCAAGCTTGATTTGGTCGGGGCGAAAGGATTTGAACCTTCGACCCCTGCGTCCCGAACGCAGTGCGCTACCGGGCTGCGCTACGCCCCGACCGGGGGTGCCTCCCACGAGGCGAGGGGGGATTGTCTTACATCAGGGGGTCGAAACGCAAGCCATGGGCTTCGGCCACTCCCCGACAGGTAATTTTCCCTTGCAAAAGGTTCACGCCTTTGGCGAATCCGGCATCGGCACGCACCGCGGCATCCACGCCGAGCGACGCCAGTTTCAAGAGATAGGGCAATGTCGCGTTCGTGAGCGCGAGCGTGGACGTACGCGGGACGATCCCCGGCATGTTGGCGACACAATAGTGAAGCACCCCGTCCACCATATAGACGGGATCTGAATGGGTCGTCGGCCTCGTCGTGTCGACGCAGCCGCCCTGATCGACCGCCACGTCGACGATCACGGAGCCCGGTTTCATCCTGGCGACCAGCGCGCGCGAAATCACTTTCGGCGCACGGGCGCCGGGAACCAACACGGCGCCGATCACCAGATCGGCTGCCGGCACGGCCTCCTCAATCGCCGCCTGGGTGGAGGCGCGCGTGACGATCCGCCCTTGATACAACTCGTCAAGATGCCACAATCGCTCGATATCGAGATTGATCACCGTCACCTGCGCTCCCATCCCCACGGCGATTCTTGTCGCGGCACTCCCGACCACCCCGGCTCCCAACACCACCACCTTTGCGGGTTCGACCCCCGGCACTCCGGCCAGCAAGAGCCCCCGCCCCCCCTGCGTCTTTTCCAGATAGCGTGCACCGATTTGCACCGACATCCGTCCGGCGATTTCGCTCATCGGCTTCAGCATCGGCAGGGTACCGTCCCTGTCCTCGATGGTTTCATACGCAATGGCCGTGATCTTGGCCTCCAGCAGCGCTTTGGTCAGCTCAGGCAACGAGGCCAGATGCAGATACGTGAACAGCACCTGGCCCGGGCGAAAAAGCGCGCATTCAGAGAGTTGCGGCTCTTTGACCTTGAGAATCAACGCAGCCTGGCGGAACAGGTCCTCTTTTGATATGGCCATCGTCGCCCCGGCCAATCGATACTCATCATCCGAATATCCGCTGCCGGCTCCGGCAGAAGGCTCAACTACGACCACATGACCGGCCTCGCGCAACGCCCGAACTCCGTCCGGCGTAACACTCACGCGATATTCGTGATCCTTGATCTCTTTGGGAACTCCGATGATCATCGACCGTCCCTCTCTTCCTTGTGCAGTGCCGTCTTCGACTCCTATTCTATCGGCTCAGCAGCCGAAATTGAACTGATGATTTTCCTGACCGCGCGGTGGACAGTGCGCGCGACGCTGGTGTAAGATTTGCCGCTCTGTGACGGGCCGATCGAGACTGGGAGGTGTTATGGATACAGCAGCGGGATCATGTAATGCCTGCGGAGCTGCCGGGACCGCCCTCATGAAATTGTCGCTGGGGAAAGATTTCTTCGGCCGGGCCTACGATCGCCTCTCCCCCTCGACCGACCAAAGCCCCAAGTGGTATTGCGAACAGTGCTCGATGCAGAAGAATCTTCAACGCGACTTCCGCGATATCCGGGCTGAATTCGACAAACTCAGCGCCGGGCAAAGTTCGGAGCTGTCCAAGACCGACACGTTTCAACGGGCCACGATCCGGCTACGCGAAATCGCCACGATCCTCGGCACCATGGGGGGACAATCCCCTTTTCTCGCCGCTCCCGAAGTGTCACAGCTTATCAACCGTTTCCAAACCGCCGCCATGCAGGCGTAGTTGAGCCGGAATCACTTTGCCGATCTTCAAACGACATATATTCGTCTGCACGAATCAGCGAAGCCCCGACGACCCGCGAGGCAGTTGCTCGAAACTGGGCTCCGAAGGGCTGCACGCTCACTTTAAGCAGGAGGCTAAGCGGCTGAACCTGAAAAATATCGTCCGCGCGAATAAGGCGGGATGCCTCGACCACTGCGCCCAAGGTCCGAGTGTGGTGATCTACCCAGAAGGCGTCTGGTACAGCGTGAAATCCGAAGCCGATGTCACCGAGATCATGGAGCGGCACGTCATCAAGGGCGAAGTCGTGACGCGTCTGGTCATGGCCGATCACCCAGCCCCGGCGAAACTTCCTCCCCTGAATTCCTAGATTTGCAGGAACGAGATGGCCGCAGAAGATAAATGGAAGGCCAACCTGGAAAAGGTCGCCTTCATGAAGCAGTTTCCCGGCTTGCTGGGACACTGGGAGGCGCTGGGAGGGAAAACCGTCGAGGCGGTGATTCCGCTCAAGGGCAAGCAGGGTGCAGCGGCGATAATTTTTACCGACGGCACCTTTACCGTCGCTCCCCCGATGGTGACCGAGCCCTATGAACTGGCCGAGACGCTGGCAGTGGCGCGCCGGCT
>DATGEA010000446.1:0-3287 GCA_035310605.1 Nitrospira sp.
GGTTCCCCACTGCAGACGTCTGCACAATGAAAGCAGCTCGGCCATCATCATCGAACCTCGATGGCGCCGTCCTGACCGGCGCCAGGCCCGAGCGCGCAGCCGGGCTTGCCGCCCCCACAGATATGGCATCGCCGATGCCTGATCATGGCGATCCATTCCCGCCACCCGATTGCCCCGTCGCGCCACCATTCCCCCGATCTCCCTGACACTTGATGATCCCGCCGAGTGGGCACCATTGCCTCCCGCGATCGTCGTCACCTCCGAACTGGCGCGCGGCGTGCTGTAGTAGCGCATCACCAGCGTATCTTCACGAGGCCGTCCGAACCGGGTCCTGCATTTGTCCCATCTCCGCCCTTCTGCCCTATCCCCCCGGCCCCACCGACTTTCCCACCACCTGTGCTGATGGCATCTCCTATTCCGCTTCCTGGAGTTCCGTCGGCCCCATTGCCCGCGCTTGTGGCATGGATACCTTTTGTCCCACCATTCCCCTGGCAAACAATAAGGGATGCGCGCGCGACAGAGGACAACCCGCCGTCGGTGCCATCAGTCGCGACAATTCCCAAATGTGCATAGCCAGCAGACCCCGCGAGACCAGCTGCCCCGATCGTGAGGCTCAGGATCTCTCCTGGAGAGACAGAAAGAATGGTCACCGCTTTCCCACTATCACCACCCTTTCCGCCATTCGTTGGTGTCGCCAGGTTGGTATTACGCTGCCCGCCACCACCTCCGGAAGCGCCAATACAGGTGACCTCCACCGATGTGACACCGGCCGGGACCGTCCAGGTATAGCCCCCCGGAGTGTTGAAGGTCTCCAGATTGTTCGTCAACGAGCCGGGCAGTTGAATCGTCACCTTGCCTTTCTTCACGACCGACAGCCAGGCTTCATAGGCACGCTGCTGGAGACTCGACGAGGTGAGCTCAAGCTGATGGAGCAGATATTGTGCTGCTTGTTCCTGGATTGACACTTTTTGAATCACGAAGGTCCCGACGATCCCGAACGTCGGAAGATTCACGCTCGCCAACTGCCCCGCTCGAAAACCATAGCCACGCACCTGCCCCCGCACAGTCTGTCTCGTTGTGCCGGAGGTCGCGAGCCGTAACCTGGCATAGCCAATGCCAAGCAGCGCCAGCTCAACGCCATCATTCGAGATCGGATGGGTCACTTCCTCAATCTCCTCATAGCGCCCGCTCCCGCCTTCAATCGCCTGCCTGGCCGCGATCTGATCATCATTCGTCCGTTCCACAATGACGGTCATGGCATCGGTATTTTTATCAGGCGGCGTCCCCGTCACAACCACGATCTGGACATTGCGATAGGCTTCCCGATCGGTCTGCACTCGTGTTCCCTGCACCTCGACATGGTCCTCATCCAAGACAAGCGGCGCAGCCTCGACCGATGTACTGCGCATTTGAATGGATTTGTCATAGTCAACATAGAACGTTTGCCCGGTGGCCCCCGCCATCTCCCGGCAGACGTCGAACACGCGGGCATTCTCGGCATCGACGAGCGGCAGGCTCGATCGGCTGTCGATCGTGCCGATCGTCAACGATTCTTCCGCTAGTTCATTGTCGAGGATCGAATCGAGAATATTCTGCACGGGCAGATTCGTGAAGTTCCGGCGGAGCTGGCGGCGGATCAGCACCTGCGACCAATCCAGACAATCGCAGCGATAATGAAAGGCCGCCAGATCGTCGGTCGATTTTTCGACGCGGTCGATGGTGCCGGCGAAGATCACGTGCGAATAGAAGAGGATCCGGATCGTGTCCCCGACGATGGGAATGCTGCCCGGGTTCACCATGATGAATGAAGCGGAGACCGGCTGGCCCAGCGTATCGTCGATCTGGATGGAATCGGGCTGGATGCGATCGCGGGCATCAATGCCGTTGATCTCGGTCAAAATCGGCCGCAGACTGGTCGGATCGATGATAGCTCCGGGATCCTGCGAGATGGACCCGAGACCGACACTGCTCAGACCGCCCCCGCCGAACATCATGCCGGCACCCCGCCCATGCGCAAGACGGAGGGAAATTTGTCGGCCACCACTTTCGCGATCACTCGGCCGGCGCTCGCGGTCAGCAGCACGGCCGCGAATGCCGCCGCAGCAAAGCCTCCGGCGAGAACGCCGGCGGCCGCCCCGCCACCTTTGGCCACGTTGGCGAACACGTCCAACGCACGATTGACTCCACTTCCAAGGCTCTTCCCGGCGCTATCTGCGCTTGACATGAACCGATCGAGGTTGCGTTGTACGTTATCCAGGCTCTTCAAGAGCGGATTGGCATCCGCGACCATTTCAAACGCCAGGCGATTTGCCATAAGTCCCCCTTGGTTACCCCAGCAGCCGATGAAGCCCCGGCAACTCGGTCTGTCCATTCTCTGGCAGCTTCTGCACTCGCGTATGGGCCACCGGCGATGCCCCGAGCTCGGCCAGCGCCTGATGATAGGCCCGGCGCGCGTTTGCCCGCATTGATACTTCAGGACGCTGGCGGTGAAATTCCTGACCTTCGCGGCTTACCGTGATGTACGTTTCCCCCTCGCGAGCAATGAGATCGCAAGCTCTTCGCCGTTCGCTATAAGCGTCCGCGGCGATCATCACCATTCCGGCGGATGCTGGAGAAAGAATCGGCGCAAGGGTCGATACGAGCCGATCCCACTCCCGAGACGCATAGTCATCCAGTCCATCCGGCTTCTCGAGCGGCGAAACCGTGAACGGGGCGCCGGTCTCCCGACAGAGCGGCCTCCCTCCGGGGTTACCCGTCAAGAGCTTCATCTCCAGTGATTTCGGTTTTCGGCCTTTCATTCGATCCGTCGCAGCCTCACGATCGGCCCGGGCTCGACCTCCAGCTCTGTCATGTAGCGGAGGTAGATCGAGACCACATGTGCCTGATCATCTGCCATGGGCTTGTTGTCCGGCGTTCTTCCTTGGACCTTCAGCAGCTCATCCATGCGAGCAATGCCTGCATACAAGCTGGCCGCCGAAGCGATGGGCTGTTGACCCACTTCCAGAATGCGTGGGTTGTTTCGCAGCTCCCCGCAGATCCTGTCCCACTCGGCGGACGCCAGTAGATCTCGGCCAATGTAGGGAGGCTTGGCCGGAAGCTTGGGAGATCGTCCAGAGTTCATCCCGAGATCCATCCAGATGAGCGGACAATGCAGGCGCCTGGCGCCCACTCCTCTTCGATGAATTCCCTTGTAATCATGCCGCTTTTCCTTTCCAATTTCGCAGACGCATTCCGAGAGGGAGGACGCTCGGTCTAGGTGGGAAACCTGTAGACTTTTGACCAGCCCT
>DATGEA010000447.1:0-6014 GCA_035310605.1 Nitrospira sp.
AAAGTGTATCGCCATTTGGCTCCCGGCGGGCGGCTGATCATCAAGGACCGATTCCTGGACGAGGCGGGGACCGGGCCGGCTTGGACGACCGCATTCGCCGTGCACATCCTCGTCAATACGCAGCAGGGCGCATGCTACAAGACGGCCGATGCGATGCAATGGATGAAAAACGCGGGGTTTGTCTCGGCGACGGAAATCGAAAAAACGGCCGTCGTTCAAGGCGTGAAAGGAAACGGGTAGTCGACAACATGGACTGGTTGCGCGATCCGGGTTTTCTGGGAACACATGCCACCATCGGGGCTGACCTGAGCCAGTTGATGGCGACGCTCTTTACCGGCCTCTTCGTCATCGGGTGGATTCAGGCGAAAAAGCGCAAGGCCGATGCGCATCACTGGCTGATGTTCGGCGGAATGATCGCCATGCTGTCCTTTTTCATCGCATATTACCTGTTCCGACAACTCGGGGTCCTGGCGGTCGAGGGCAAAGAGGGGTTCGGCGGCTCGCAAGCGCTCTACGACTATGTCTTCATTCCTGTCCTCACATTCCATATTATTCTCGTGATCATCGGATTGGTCATGGCGGTCTACATGATCGTCTTGGGTTTCCGCTCTCAGCAAGTCGTGAACGGAGTGCGGTCACTGAGGGAACGTGTGTTGCAAGCCTCCTGGAAGACAGTAGGAGGGATCTTTGGGTTGATTACGGTCGTCGTGCTCGGGCTGTTCGTTTCGCGGGTTGCGACAGCCGGATTTTCCATGCGCAAGATGGAAGTCTATCTGGGGCTGCTGATCCTGGTGGCGATCGTCTTCGCGATTGAAATGGCCATTCAGCGCATCTGGCCTGACGGCGCCAGGCGACATCGGGCGCTTGGGCGATTTACGATGATCATCTACTGCATCCTGTTCGTCACCGGCACGTTCACCTATACGATGCTCTATATTCTCTATCCGGGAAAGATAGGATGACCGGCCGAGGTGCTGAGTGGTCGAAGGAGATACGATGCGAGCACAGGCGGCACAAGCCCGCAGTCAGAACTGAGTATTGTTTATGTTGACCTGTGGCTGCGGACGCTGGATGCATACGGAAGGGATTGAAGAGCGGGCCTTCGAATCCGCTGCGCCTCAATGGTTCATCCGCACCGAGTGCCGCGGCTGCGGATTGAAAGTGGGCGTCGACGTGCCGGCGGGCGAGGCCAACGGTCTGGTCGATCGGGTGATGTGGACCGACGATGCGCTGCATCGGTTGGAGCGGATGCCGCCCTACCTCGCCCCGCTCTTTCGTGAGGAAGTCGAACAGGACGTCCGTGCGAGAGGTGAGAGGGTCATTTCCTACGACGGACTGCTTCGCCCGCGGACCGGGGAGCGGATTGAATGGGAACCAGACGCCGAGCGTCGGTTGGACAATGTGCCGGCCCCGGTGCGCGCCATGGCAAGGATCGAACTGGAACGTACGGCGGCGGAGCGCGGGACGACCAGGATTACGGTCGCATTGATGGAAGAAGTGAAGGCGCGGTACTTTGGGATGGGTGCGCAAAAAGGGTAAGGGGTGAGACGAAAATGATGGCGAAGCAAGTCATGCTCCAGTTCTCTCGTACCAAGTATCCCTAGCGGATCAAAGATGTTGCACCGACTGGCTTTACGGGTCCTGCCGAGTCTCAGTCTCGCCGTGACGGAAGCGTCCGTTCGCAAGCAGAAACGGATCGTCATGTTTGTGCCGGGCTTGGTCGCGTTCGCAGTGTACCGTCTGGCCAAGCATCTGTTGCCATTGACCGAGCCGACGGTGTTGCTCCTGGTCAGCGGAGTCGTCGCATTGGTGACCGCCATGCTGGCCTACCGTGTCGGTCGTGGTACGGCCTGGCGAGTCCTGGCGCATGAAGATGGAACCAGAATGCTGACGTGGATGGCCGGCTGGATCGGATTTGTCTACGGGATTCAGCTGTCGCTTCTGGTGTTGGCGCTCTTATGGCTGGTCGGGTACGACTATCTGCAGCACCCCGATGGTCCTGCCATGATGGCGATTATTATTTCCTGCACCGCCGTCGCGCGTGATGCCTTTGAAATCGGTCACGTACGGAAGGTTGCGCTCATGGGGAAGCCGTTTCCGACATTCCCCAACGGTGTCGCACTGCGCAGTTTGCTGGGTTCTCACGCGAGGCAGCTGGGCCCTTGGGTCATCACCGGGGTGATGGTCGGGGCGGTCGGCGCCTCGTTAGGTCATTTTGTCGAGAGTCAGCAGGCCGCGGCTGTTGTGCAGTTGTCGGCGGTGGCGATGTTGGGCGGTACGATCGCCCTCTGCGCCTACTTCGGGGGGCTCAGGCCGCAGGCGGCTTGGACGGCAGGATTCTTCGAAACCAAGGCGAGCGAGTTGCTGAAGTATTGGTGGTGGCCCGGCCTCGCGTTTGCCTCGACCTACTATCTCGTCGCGGCAGGAGCCGTCATTTTCCTCTTGAAACAGCCGGGGATTCCGACTCCGTTAGCCGCTGGCGGCGGCGGGTTGGTTGCGGGACTCATGGCGCTGTACGGATACTATCTGGGTTATCGCCGGCAGGTGGAAGAACTTCAGGGGCAGGGGATTCCCAGCGCGCTGCTCCGTTGTCCTTTCGTGATGGGGATTCTTGGAAAGTCGACAAATAACATGGGGGTTCCGATGTCCACTGCCCCTGCGCCAAAGGTCTAACGGTATGATCGAGATATTTTCGAAGGGCAAATGGTTGGGGCTGACGCTGATTGTTGCGGTCCTTGCAACGGTGGATATAGCGGGCATGGGTCTCCAGTGTCCGTCGTTTGCCGGGGAGGCAACGGATCTCTATTTCAGAACGCCCGGCACGCCGCAAGGACCGGCCGCGCCGTCTCCCACGGAGACCGTGTATTCCCGCGTCGGCTCGTTCGACAGCCGCTTGCTCGTCTGGTTCGTGACGCAGCAGCATACCTATTTCGGCGGATTTGTGCTGGCATTGCCGCTGTTTTGTGCACTGCTCGAATTCCTGGGGCTGATCACGAAGAAGCCTGCGCTATCGCTTCGCTATGATGGCTTGGCGAGGGATCTGGCAAAGGTCGCGCTCCTGGCGCTCTCCGTGACCGCGGTCGTCGGCAGCATCATGCTGGCCATGTTCATCACCTTCTATCCCAGTTTCATGCAATACATGGGAGAGACGTTTAAATCATTCATGCCGGCTTACGCCCTCGTGTTTCCCGGAGAGGCGTTCCTGCTCATCTTGTATTACTACAGCTGGAATCGCATGGCCGAGCCGGGACTGAAGTGGATTCATGCGGCGATCGGCATTCTGACAAACATATTCGGAACCGCCCTGCTCTTGCTGGCCAACTCGTGGGCGTCCTTCATGATGTCTCCGGCCGGTGTGGATGCCCAGGGGCGGTTCCTGGGAAACGGCTGGCACCTCTTGCACTCCGCGCTCTGGAACCCGCTCAATGTGCATCGGTTCCTAGCCGACATCATGTCCGGTGGCGCGGTGGTCCTGGCCTATGCCTGCTATCGATTCTTTACCAGTAAGACCGACGGCGAGCGGGCCTACTTCGATTGGGTCGGATATATCTTCCTGTTCGTCACGGTCTGTGCGCTGCTGCCAATGCCGATCGCCGGGTATTGGCTCATGCGATCGGTCTATGCCTTCAGCCAGAGTATGGGCGTGACCATGATGGGCGGACTGCTCACCTGGCTGTTCGTCGTCCAGGCGCTCCTGATCGGCGCGCTCTTTCTCGGGGTCAACTATTACATCTGGCAAAGCATGGGGCGGATCAAAGGCGGGGAACGGTACCAGCCCTACTATCAGATCCTGCTCGGGGCCTTGATGTTGGCGTTGTTCATCTGGTTGACGCCGCACACAGTGATGATGTCGGCGGGTGAAGTGAAGGCGATGGGAGGGGCTCAGCACCCGGTCGTGGGGAACTACGGCGTCATGTCCTCCAAGAACGGCGCGGTGAACGTGATGATCCTGATCACGGCGCTGAGCTTTCTCTATTACCGCCGTGCCAATCGAACGATGACCGTGTCGTGGGTGAAGACCGGCAATATCATCATCGGATCGCTCTATGCGATTGGCTTGCTGAATGTTATCTGGTTGTCAGTCTACGGGTTTTATCTGCCGGCAAAAATCAGGGTGGGCCTGTCGTCGCCGCAGGTCTTTACGACGTTGACGGTCATTGTCGCGAGCGTATTGGTAAATCGCGCCATGCTCAGAGGTTCGATCGTACACGGTCCAATTCAGTGGGGCAAGATTCCCGTTCGCGGCATGGTCGGGCTCTTCGGATTAGCTGCGGCGTTTACCTGGGTCATGGGGCTGATGGGCTATATTCGATCGTCCGGCCGTCTCTCCTGGCATGTGAGTGAACTCATGGCGGACGTGTCCCCCTGGGCCTTTACGCCTGATCTGGGATTTGCCGCGAAGATGGTCACGTTAAACATGGTCGTGTTCTGGGGATCGGTATTGGTCTTGTTCTGGATGTGTCAGCGAGGGCAGCAGCCGGAAATAATGGAAGAGTTCGTCGAAGATAAATCACAGGCGCTGGCGCCGTCTCAAGAAGCGCAAACATAGAGAAAGGATCATCGGAGACATGACGAGGAAACGCCGGATCAGCGGGGCCTTGCTGTTTGCAGTGGTGTTATCCGGTACACCGGGCATGCCGGTTGTCGCTATCTCGCAGGCGCAGACGCTCATACTGGAAGACTTTCAGGCCAAGGAATCCGACGGGTTTCCGTCGAACTGGGACCATGAGAATCAGCGCAGTCAGTCGAAGGGGCGGGATGCGTACAAGGTGCAAACCGAAGGCAGCGCGAATTTCCTGTCGGCGAAGGACGCGGGGCAACGGATCAAGAAAAAAAAGATCGATTGGGATCCCAAGGCCTATCCGGTGCTCACCTGGCGTTGGCGGCTGAATAAGGCCGCAAGCGGCACGGAACCGCTCGCAGCCATCTATGCCTCCCTCGATACCGATCTTTTGTTTATCCCGGTCTTCACCAAGTACGTGTGGAGTGCGACGAAGCCCGAAGGGACGCTGACCGAGGGCGGGATGTTCAGCGGTTCAGAAATCGTGGTGCAGTCCGGAACGAAGGAGATCGGCCAGTGGTTCGAAGAACGGGTGAATGTGTACGAAGATTTCAAGCGGATTCACCAGCATGAGCCGGCGGCGAAGGCCTGGGGAATCTCCATTATCGCAGGCCCGGGCGTGGAGATTGATTTCGGTCCGATGATGGCGAATTCAGGGAAGTAGCGCCAGGGGATCTTCATCATGGATGCGACACAAGCCGGTGCCGTGCCCGCTCAGAAATTCTTCGATATCGTCTTCGGGCTCGCGGTAATGGGGACCGTAGGAACCCTGATCGGCTTCATCATGGGCGGCGGGTTGATGCCGGTGGCGGTGGGGATTGGACTCGTCATGGGTGGGGTCATCGGGTTCCTCGGAGGCCGACGATTTCTCGCGAGCATTTTAGTGGGAACCGTGCTAGGAGGTGCTCTGGCATGGCTCGTGGCGGGCGACGAGCGAATCTGGGTCGGCGCCGGGGCAGGAGCAGCGATGGGTGGGTTTCTCGGCGTCCAGATTTCAATGCTCTTGGACATGCGCGCCGCACGGAAGGCGTCGCCTGAACATCCCGGGCCATCAGTCTGAAGGATGAGCGAAGGAGAATGAACGGTTATGGAAAATAAGGGCGTCCTCATTGGATCAATCATCTTCGTGTTCGGCTCGTTCATACTGATGATAGGCATGATGCTCTGGGAATCGAACAAAGCCTATAAAATGAAGGAACTGGCGCAGTCCATTAAGACCGAAAGCCGGCCGACCGTGAGCAACGCTCCCGCACAGGATTACTCGATGTATAAGACAAGAATGGGCGATGAGGGGCGTGAGATGGTGCAGATTCCTGAAGGGCCCTTTACGATGGGGAGTCAGGACGGTGATCCGGACGAAGCGCCCGAGCATCAAGTGTTTTTGAAAGGCTTCTTCATCGACCGAAAAGAAGTGACACAAGACGAGTACATGCGGTTTGCCAAGATGACGAAG
>DATGEA010000448.1:0-4323 GCA_035310605.1 Nitrospira sp.
GAACGTCTGGTAGTGCAGGATATCGGACATCAGCACGAGGTCGTAGGGCCCGCCGAGCGGATCCGCATTGAAATCTCCGGGGAGCAAGGAGATCCGCGATTCCAACCCCGCTTCTTTTACCGTTTTTTCGGTCAGGCGCAATGTGGCGGGCAGATCGAAGACCGTCGCGTTCAGTTCCGGATAGACCTGGCAGAACGCGATCGCATTGGTCCCCGCTCCGCCGCCGAGGTCGAGCAGTCGTACGGGACCGGATAATTGCAGTCGTTTCGCGAACTCCGGCCCGCTCTGTTGACCGATTCGGTGGAGCACCGCCAGAACGTTGCTGCCCAGTTCCGGATCGGTCTCAAAGACATGCCGATCGACCAACCGTTGTCCGGACCGGATGGTTTCCTCCAGCTTTCCCCAATTGTTCCATTCGGCATCGTGCAACAACAGCAAGTGCCCGATATATTGGGCAGAATGGCGGACGAGGTGCTTTTCCGCCGTCGAAGAATTGCCGTACAGCCCGCCTTCTTTGGTCAGCAACCGCATCGCCACCAGGGCGTTGAGAAGCAGGCTCAAGGCCGGCTCATACGCCCCAATCCGGCCCGCAAGCTCCGGAGCCGTTCTCCGCTTGCCATCCAGAGCCGAAAACACATCCAGCCGGACCGCCGTCAGGAGGATTTTTGTTTCCCAGTAGTACCCGAGTTGGAAGATTTCCGCGAGCGAAAGTTCTCGTGACACACCACGCCTCTTCGGCTAGAAATCCTGCAAAGTTCGCATCTTACCCAGTTCAGAAAGTGAAAGGCAAGGCAGCGATCCGGCCGTTCGCCTTACCAAAAACACAAAGGGCAGCGGATTGCTCCGCTGCCCTTTGATCGCGGGTTTCCCCGCCCTGATGAAACGTCGGCTTACTTGATTTCAGCCTTGAGGTTGGCGGTGCCGCCATCGGCCACTTCAACCTCAAACTCCACCTTCTTGCCCTTGGCTGCAAACGGGTGCCAGGCCACCACTTTGTGCTTCCCAGGAGGCACGTCCTTGATCTCGAACGAACCATCTTCCTTCACCACTGCAAAGTGGGGGTTCGAAACCGGGAGGAAGAAGGACTGCATGAATTCATGCTGGTCGCACTGTAAACGATAGTAACCGTCCTTTTCCGCGCCGCCGCGGAACACAACCGGCTTGTCGAGCTTGTCGCCCTTCTTGGCCAAACCGATGTTGAAACCGGTGGCGGAGCTCGAACCCTTCACGACGAAGCTATGGGGATTGTGGAGCACACCTTGAACCGACTTTGGATCGTCCGGATCGGCATCGGTGTTCTCAACCTTGAATGACTTGTTGTTTACAACCACTCCGCTGAACGGCTGAAACTCGCAGAATGCCGCCACAACTTCGGTCCCCTTGTACCCGTCCATGAACGCCTTATCTTCGATGTCGGTCACGGCAACCACCGCGCCCTTGAGACCGCCATCCTTGCCGACTTCGATGGTGGGCATGAACCGCTTATCCCCGTCCATCAGGCTCTTGTTCGGATTCTTGGGACAGAATTTGGGGTTCGGGAACTTTGCGAAGGAAAACTCCTTCTTTTCGGACTTTCCGGCAAAGGTCACCTTGCCGGCGATCGTTCCGCCCGCGAACGAGGTGAGAGGCGCCGCGACGAACGCGACGGCTGCCACGCCTAATACGATTGATAACGCACTCTTCATGTGACTGCCTCCTTGTGATTAACTAACCGCCCTAAATCCTTACGCGCTTGTTCCCCTTTTTTATCCACCGGCCAATAAGAGGAACGTGGGAACAGCATCCCCTCTGGTGCACTCGATCGACGTCATGCTGGCGAGGCTGGCCTGGACCGAGTATGTATATAAAATCTTACCGTACCCTGTCAATCGCAAACAAGAGGGCGCCAGTCAATGATTCCTCACGCGCCCTGTCTTCATTTATTCATAATATGGACGAGGGCGCCAGCCACCGTGGCTCGCACGGCATCGTCCTCATCATGGAGTTTCTGTTTGAGCAGCGGCAAGACATCATCTCCTCCGATATGGCCAAGAGAGCGCGCCGCCGCAATTCTTGGGCGTGGGATAGGATCTTCGAGTAACCCCTCAAGAAATCCGACCGCCGCCTCCACATTCTTCCCTTCTGCCCGCCCGAGTGCCCTCCCGGCGGCGGCGCGCGTCCCGGGATCCTGTTGTTGCGAGAGCCGCCGAACCACGGAAGCCACCGACCCAAACGGTTCGTTCAGCCGAAGCAAGGCTGAAACGGCCGCGGCTTGCACAACAGGATTCCCCTGTTCCAGCGCCTCCTTGAGTGCGGGAATCGCGGACTTGTCTCCCAACTCTCCCAGACTGACGGCAGAAGATGTCCGAACGGCGGGGATTTTATCTTTCAACATCACCTTCAGTTCCGGAACGGCCTCGGGCATGCCGAGATCGCCAAGCGCAGCAGCGGCGGCGCCACGGACTGAAGGTTGGGGATTCTTCAACGCCTCCACGAGAATCGGTAAGGCTCGAGAATCCTTCAACTCACCGAGTACCCGCAGGGCAGCAGCCCGCTCTTCGGGATTCATCGAGCCGGCGATCTGACGGATCTGATCCCAGTACTTCGTCTGACCAAGGGAGAAGAGCCCTGCCGCAGCCGCAAGCTGGACAGCGCTCAGCTCATCTTTCAACCCCTGTTCAAGCAATGGTCGTACACTGGGATTCTTTGTGCGCCCCAGCGCCTTCAATGCGGCCGCTTTAACCATACCGGCTTGATCGTCGAGTGCCTTGGCCAATTTTGGCGACCGACGCCCCTCTTCCGTCAGGCTCAGTGCCTCGACGACAAGCGCTCGTACCACTCCTGACCCATCGGTCAGCCCATCCTCCAAGTAAGGTAGGGCTTCGCGCGCCCCGATCTCCTTCAAGGCCGAGTAGGCGGCCCCGCGCATTTGCTCCCGCATGTCTTTCATCATGACGATGATGAATCCCAATGCCACTTCGCGCAGCAGCAATTGGTCGTCCTGCTTGAGGACACTGTAGAGTTTGTCGTATTCCTCCAACGCCTCTTTGGGATTGCCGAGTCCCACGAGTGAGCGAACCTTGAGACGGCGAATGTCGGGCGCAGCGGCAGTGTCTTGGTCTAATTTCGCCAGCTCCTCAAGAGCTCTTTGGTACTCCTTCTTCTCGTAGAGGTTCTGGACTTCCCTGGGAACCACCGCCGGGCGTGCGGCGCACACCTCGGTGACCGGCATCGCCGATGACCAGAGGCACACGGCCATCAACAGCCCTGCTCCATACTGAATTAAAAGACGACTCATATTCCTCCAACCACGGTTGACTCAGCCTTGTCGCTGCACGGGTGTCGCCCCCGACCGTTTCTTGTATCCGGGCGGCGCGTCGAAATAATACTCCGGCTGCGGCGAGAGCCTGATCCGTTCATATTCAAACGACCAATCGCGATCCCGGCTCACCAGCTTGAGAACGATGCCGGATTCCATGTCCACCCATTCATAGAACCGTTCGGCTCGTCCGTTATGATCCGTGTGCACCTCGTACAGCTGCGCGGACCGACCAGCGGCGGTGGCGTCGCCGACCAATGTCCGCTCCCGTTCTCCCGGCAGGACGGCCTGAAGCGGCAGCACGTCGTCCGGATCCAGCGGCGTCACCAACAGGATTTTTTGTTGGGCCAGCACATACCACGTCTCCGACTGATCGAGGCGAATGATCTCGATGGCGGCATAGCCGTGCTCGGTCCGTATGGCATACTTGTACTCCAACCGGAGACGGTCTCCCTTGGCAAAAACCTGGGCCTGATATTTCTTGCCATGCACCTGTTTGACGATCGTGCCTGAGAATTCACGAAGGTGCGGGAGAGCCTGATCCGCGGAAAATGCGCTGGTTGTCGCCCCCATCCCGAAGGCAAGAGACGTGAGGAGAAGGACCGACGACCGGGCCTTCCTCGCAAGACAAATCCGCATTGGATGTCAGTGCTGGTGTTCGACGAAGGGATTGATGTCGACAGAATATCCCAAAGTCTCCGGACCGAACCGAGGATTGTCCACGACTTTGTAGGCGGTGCGATTCCCCTTCGGTGCCGGCAGCGAAAGCAGCTCGAGAAGCTTCCCGTCCGGCTTGACCGTCACCATCTTCGTGGCGCCGGGGCCGGTCTGGGGATGCCAGACCACCAATTGATAGGTGCCTGGGGGAATGTTCTCGATAGTGAATTTCCCGTCTGCATCGGTCAACGCGTAGTAAGGATTGTTGACCGCCATCGCCCAACTCTCCATGTACGCATGGAACCCGCATTGCATGTAGAAGGTCCTCCGCCCCTTGTTCAAATAGACGGGGCCAACTAGCGATTTTC
>DATGEA010000449.1:0-2221 GCA_035310605.1 Nitrospira sp.
ATGCGCGCCGATGCACGTCGGCGATACTAATAAATCCGAACCGCGCCTCCGTCCGCAACTCGTCCTTCAGAAATTCGTCCAGGGCGGCAAAATCCTGCACCGGCGGCACGAGCCGGAAGTCGGCGCAGAGACCCACCTTCAGGACATACACCAGCCCTCTGGATTGCGGCTCCAGGTAGGTCTGCAGATTGGTTCGAATGAGCGACGTACAGAGCCCCCACAACTGATGGGCCAGTTGGAGTTCCGCACTCTCTTCAGAGGTTCGCTCGCGCAGCGCTGCCGCAACAAAAAGAAAATGACTCACGATCGATTCTCCAGGTGGATCGGCCGGACAGAGACCGGCCGACAGGACAACAGGCGGGACCGTCAGTACGAATCCTCAGTGATGATCGACAGGCGGACACGAGGGGAACAATCGCACCCGGGTGGACGCGAAAGGGTCAGTGGCGAAACTCGTCAGAATCGTCGAGCAAGTCTTCCGATTTCTCGAGATAGTCGACATCTTCTTCGTCGCCGTCGAGCGGGAGTTCCTCTTCGATCTCCTCCTCGATCTCGCCCTCATCGCTAATCTCGATCTCTTCTTCGCCCATCCCCTCTTCCTCGAGATCGGGACCCTTAGGGATGATCGCCGGAGCCGGCTTAGACAACGACGTCTTCCTGGGCTCCTCGTCGACGCCGGTCTTCTTCATGGCTGGTCCCGGTTTCGCCGGAACGGACGTTCCCACGGCTTTCTTCTTGGGAGCAGTCGTCGCCCGTGCTGTAGACCGCTTCTTGGCCGTCTTCTTGGGCGCGGGTTTTTGGGCTGTCATCTTCGATACGGGTTTTCTCGCCGCCTTCTTCGCCGACCTCTTGGTCGCCGCCTTGGCGGTTTTCTTCTTCGCCGGCCGCTTCTTCATTTTCGCCATCGATCCGCTCCTCTCTCATCCACAAACAGGTGGATGACTGATGCGGCCTCCATCTAGCATGAACTTACCGGACGTTGCAACGGGGGGTGAGAAACGTTCGCAGTTCGGCGCCTAGCCTTCGCCGGATGCGCTCTTTCCGGTAACGCGCCGCAAACATCCGGCATCGTGTGGCTGCTCTGTCAGGGAGCGATCCACACGGTCACGACCGCTGGACGGCTGTCCGCCCCCTTCATCGTGTCCGGACCGGCCATATCGGTCACAACGAGAGAAAATTGATACTGCTTCCGCCCGGAGACTTTCGGCGCGACGAACGTCGCCTTGGCTTCGTTGGCGTTGCTCAGAATGACACGATGACCCAGAATCTGTTTCCACTCGTAGTGCAGCGGATCGCCATCCGGATCATGGCTGCGAAGGCCGTCGAGCACGACGAGTTCTCCCGATTTCACATGAAGTTCCTTGGCCACCTCGGCAACGGGCGCACGATTCCCTTCCCCGTCAGCCTCAACGACCACTTCCACAGCCCCCGTCTTTCCGCGATTCTCGACGGTGACCAGGGCCTTCCCGGGTCCCATCACCTGCAACAGTCCCGTCGCGTCGACCGACACAACCTCCTCATCCGATGAACGGAAGCTGCTCCCCGTATTCGGGCCGGTCAGCGGACGCAACATCCCGTCGTTGAATTGCCCGACGGCCGGGACGCCGATACGCTTGCCGACCTGATTGAACCGCCAGGGCTTCTCAACGGTAAACTCAACGGCGCTCAAAGCCGCCGCCGTTTCGACGGTGACGACCACCTCGTCAAACTCCTCATAGCTTTCCAACCGCCCTCTGGTCACTTCTCCGACGGCGAGCAGCCGCATGGCTCCAAGCGCCTCGGCGGGGACTACCACCGTCCCGGCGAACGGAGTTCCGGCTCCCGCCGCGGTAAAGGGGGCGGCGGTGGCCTGATGCGAAGCGAGCGGCTCCTCATCGATCCGGTACCAGTAGTACCGCACGGCTCGAATGTTGGCCTCCTTCTCAACGGCGACCGCGACCGGAACTGTTTTTCCGGATTGCAATACCGTCCCCTGGGCCGGTGCCGTCAATGTGAGGGCCCAGGCTGTTCCTGCAGATGCCGACCAAAGAAGCCCTTGGATGCCGTTCAACAAGAACAAGGCAAAGAGCGGCACCCCCCGTCCGGACCGATGTCCTCGTGCATGCCGCATATCCACCCCCCGTGAGAATGAGGCGGAGGATCGTACAATCCCATTTCCACGTCAAGCCCTCCAGGGGCTAAAATGGCCTATCCGGCGGCCTACTGTTCCCGCGGGGAGACA
>DATGEA010000450.1:0-11728 GCA_035310605.1 Nitrospira sp.
CATGGCGCGTCCGCTGGGGATCGAATTTCCCGGAGCCGCCTACCATATCACGAGTCAGCTGAGCTACGTCGACACGCGATTCATTCGGGAGAGGCTCGTAAGGGCTCTCCACCACTTCTAACCTACTTCAATCCAAGTTTCAGCCTGATCACCTCCAAAAAGAGTCGGGCAATTTCCCGATGGCCGGCATCATTGGGGTGAAAGCCATCCAGGTCGAAGACCAGATCGTCTCGAACCGGTTGAGCAAACAGGTTCACCACTGACGCATCGATATCTTTGGCTTCTTGCTCGATGGCACGGTTGAATGCTCGGACGCGCTCGATCGTGACAGCAGGACTTGGATTACTACGGAAGCGAGGCAGTTGGGTGAGGTCCGGCAAATTGGCCACGACGATCGTTTTGGAGACGGTCTTGCGCAGGTTTTGCAAGATGAATCTCAAGTCTTCCTGAAAGATCTTGGGATCATCGCCGTGCACCACGTCATTCGCACCGGTCCAGAGGGTGACAAGATTGGCTTTCGTGCTGACTTGCAGGGCAATCCGGACCTGCTCTTTGATGAGATTTATACGAGCCCCGGGCACTCCAAGATTGACCAAGGCCACGCCCGGCAGGCGCTGGTCGAGGTCACGCTTAATGAGGTAGACATAGCCCTCTGTTAAGGGGAGGGCGCCCACCCCTGCGGCATCGCTGGCGCCGAGCGCGAGATACACAAACTCGATCTTCTTGTCTCTCGGCGTCTTCGCGCAGGCCAGCAGGGTGAAACAACTCGCCAAGATCAGGATCATGCTGATCAGCCGTTGGACTTTCATGGCGTCCTCCTTCATCGGGTGGTAACCAGAGAACACGAAAACCGTAGACTGTTTACATGTGGAAGAAGGCGATGAATGACTCTAGTCCCCTGGGAGGACTTGTGTCTAGCTCAGTGTGAGGGAGTCGGCGAGGCGTACTTCGAGCAGGGTTGATCACGCAGTGATGGGGGCGACCATGTCAACCTGACCCCATTTGTTACTGATGAAACCATTCGAACTCAGAAGACCCGAAACCGGGACATTCTCTTTTCCATCAGCTCCTGCCGGTTATCCAATCTTTGTTCTAACTGCCCGCAATTGGAGTTGCTTCAATCCTCCGTTTCCTCCCACTGTCTCGCCCTGCTGAGTGCCCGCCCGTTTGATTCTGATTCGACGGTCAATCCGGCAAGGAAATGGTCGTCCCGTCGTCACCGGTCCTGTATTCCCTCCGCCCTCCATTGCGTGTAGAATGCCCGCATGACACAGCCCGTCAAATTTACCCGTCAGGCTGCTCCTACACGACGAGCCAGTGTTCTCAGCGAGCGGCTCTCTGAAGAGATGCTGGCTGAGATACGACAGATGACTCCCGCCCAACGTCTCACGCTCGCCCTGAAACTGTCCGACACCTGCTACGAGTTGCAGCGCTCGTGTTCGCCCAAGCACTAACAGAGATCATGCATCGTCTCGACGACGCGAAAGCCCGGCTTCTCCTGGATCAGTACGCGCTCATCGACGGTTTTGCGGTCTCTGCCTGGGGGCTGCCACGGGCAACGCAGGATGTGGATTCTGCGCTGGCGCTGGGCTCTTCTGAGGATGTGGAACGGTGTTAGGAGCACTTTGCTCCCTTGGCGTACCATCATCGATGATCTCGAAGACGCTCTGGAACAAGTTGAAGCCATTTCACTCTGACTTGGCGACCGATTCGGACTGAGCGGTCTCCCTGTTGCTCGCATGCAGTCTGCCAAGATTACTCAGGATCAAGGAGGTTCCATGCCCGTTGCGACTGCGTTCGTCCTCTCCCTGTTCTTGCTCAGCATGACCGGCTGCGCGACCTCCAGCGATCCTTCCGCCGGAAAGCAGGAGACGGGCAAGAAGGAGTCCCCTGTGAAACCTGCCAAACATGACGAGGAGAAGTCGATGAATGAGGAAAGCCAGAACGCCATTATGAACCGGTAGGGGAATTAACGGCCTGGAGGTGAGCCATGACTCACGTGATCGATTTCGACAAGGTCACCACGGTGCTCCTGCAGCATGGCGAGTGGTACGCATTAAAGCTAAGGCGTCGTGGCAGCAGAAGGGGACAGCCTTCTGTGTTGCGGGCTTGACGCGCCGACCGGTTATTGAACAAGTACCTGGGTGGTTAGCTGATTGGTCGCGATGATAAAGTGCAGCTCGAATTCTCGGTGATCTTCGATTCCGCGCTCGAATGACCGGCACGAAGCCGAACTCCTCGTGTTTCGGTCGGCGTCGGCGCGGATGTCGTTGACCTGTCAGATTTCAATGCTTCGCATGTCACAGTGACGTGTCACTCGTGAGAGCTGGTATTTCTATGGAACGTCTGCTCTTTGTCGTTTCTGATCTTCACCTCGGTGGGGCGCCTGGAGGAAACGATCATCCCGGCTTTCAGATGTGTACCGCGGCTGGACGGGCGCGGCTGGCCGCCTTCATCGAGTTCGTCACTTCCCAGCGGGGGACTCACCAGGACATTCATCTCGTGCTCGCGGGCGATATCGTGGATTTCTTAGCGGAGGAAGACTTCGCGGCTTTCACGGACGACCAACAGGCACGACAGAAGCTTGAGCGTATCCTCCAACGCACGGATGAGGTGTGGAGCAGTCTTGAAGGCTTGGTCCGTTCAGGCGCCAGGCTCACGCTGCTGCTGGGCAATCACGACATCGAGCTCTCCCTGCCGGGACCACGACGTCTGCTACTCGATCGGCTGGGCGGCGGGCGCATTGAATTCATCTACGACAACCAGGCCTACGTCGAAGGGCCTGTGCTGATCGAACATGGGAACCGGTACGACGCCTGGAACGTGGTGTCGCACGACGGCCTCCGTGAGGTGCGTTCGGCCTTGTCTCGCGGAGAACCTCCCCCCGCATTTGAGAGTCCTGCCGGCAGTCATCTCGTGTGTGAGGTGATGAATCGCCTCAAGTCGCAGTATCCGTTCGTCGATTTGCTCAAGCCGGAAGATGCCGGTTTGCTGCCATTGCTGGCGGTGCTGGCCCCCTCGTGCATGAGTGACATCGTAAAGATCGTACCCATGTGGCGCAAACAAGCGCAGGTGGAGTTTGATGAGGCCGGTCTTCCCCTCGATGCTGCGAATATCGCTGCCGCCCAATCGCACGATGAGGCGATGATCGCTCTGGCACAGGATCTGGCCTATGGTGATACGGCGAGCGTGGGCGCGTTCGAAGAATTGAAAGGGATCATCGAACTCTGGCGGGTCAGGAACTCCAAGGAGGACGACACCCGCCAACTGCAGCGACTCTATCGCGCGCTGCGTGCGCGAGCCGAGAGTACCTGGCAGGCGTTCGACGTCAACCGGGAGTCTGATGTGTATCTCAACCCTGCAAGGGCGTCGGCAGCACGCGGGTTCAAAGTGGTGGTCTTCGGTCACACGCACCTGGTAAAACGGGTGGCGCTTCAGGATGGTTCGCTCTATCTGAATACGGGCACATGGGCGGATCTCATGCAGGTGCCGAAGGCGGTGCTCACGGGGGATGAAGCTGAAGGCCATCGGCAATTGGCTGAGTTTCTCGACGCGCTGAAGGCCAATCGCCTGAGCCCATGGCGCCGGCAGGTGCCGACCTTCGGACGGATTGAGTTCGCCGGTGATACGCTCACGTCGGCGGATGTCTTTTTCTTCGACGCCCCCGGACAGGTGGAACGGGTCCCCGATGGATGCCTGACTCGATTGTCGAGCTAGGCCGCGTCTCTTTGTCATGCTCCCGAGGAGGTGTGGACCGTGATTGACCTGGAGGAGTTAAAGGCGGCTTGCGGGTTGATCGTCGCCGGGACGACGAAGGGGACCGGCTATCTCATCGACCGGGCACATGTGGCAACGTGCGCCCATGTGGTGCAGGGGACGGTTGAGGGCGGGACCATCAGCGTGGATTTTCATGGTGTGGGGCGGGACGCGAACGTCCTGAAGCTGGACGGCGCGAATGATTGCGCCATTCTCCGATTGCACCAGCCGCTCGCGGAAGTGAAACCGCTTCGGTTGAACGCGCGCTGTCGTTGGAAGGCACCCTGGGATGGGTATGGATACCCGGCCATCGCGAAGGGTGCAGGCATTCCCTTGGAAGGCGCGGTCAGAGATCCCGCCGCTCACGATGATCTGGGCGCCCCGGTGCTGATTCTCGCTTGCCCGGAAGTCGCCGCAGGCATGGCTGCGCCGATTCACGGCTTCTCGGGATCGCCGGTTGTGGTGGAAGGTGCGGTGGTCGGCCACCTGAAGCGAATTATTCCCGATCCGGGTATGGACCCGACCGGTTCCGGGAGAAATCCCCGACCGGCCTTCGGGTATGTGTATGCCACTCCATCGAATGCCGTGTTGACGCTGATGGGCCTATCGCCGGAAGAACACGATCCTGTCATCACCCATCTGAAAAAGATCGCGCATGAGAGAAAGCAGGATGCAGACGTTCCCACAGCCATCGGCAATCTCGACATGGTCAAGGCGGTCCGCCGCGCCCGGGTGCTCTGGGTCGATGACCATCCCGATTACAACATCGACGAGCATCTCATGCTCCGGGATCTGGGCATGTACATTACCGCGACGACATCAACGATGGCGGCGAAGCGCTATCTGGAGGCAGGCAGCTTCGATCTGCTCATTACAGACCTGACCCGCGGATGGGACCGGAAAGCGGGATTGACACTGATCGAGGAACTACGGGCGGCCGACAACCACATTCCTGCTGTGATCTATACGATGGATCCCGGTGACCGTGTTGCGCGGGCAGATGCACTGGGAGTCGCCACGGTGACGACGCCGAGCGCGCTCTTAACGGCGGTCTTAAAGGTGGTGTCGGAGGATCGCGGAGCTGACCCCGGAAGCGATGAGGGACATTAGTCCCGGCTGGTGAAAACACCGGCACGAGGGCAGGGCAGGTGTTGCTGCGGGGCGCTCGGCGGCCGAGCGGGTGAAAATATGTACCGGGTTGGGCGGGTGAGACGAGAGAATTGTTCAGCATCCTGACAGGAGATTAATTATGAAGATGCTTACCATCGTCTGTCGTGAGCAGTTTGAAGATGAAGTACTCGTCGTGCTCAAGGCTCTGAGCATTACCGGGTACACGGTGGTCCATGCGGTGGGCGGCAGCGGTGAAACGGGCGCGGTGTCGGTGACGCACACCAGCTCAGGCGGGAACAAGCTGTTCCTCGTGGCCCTCGACGATGATCGGATGCCCGCACTCGTGCAAGCCGTGAAGTTGTTGCAGGGCAGGCTGGTGGAGGAGTCCTTGGGGCACCCGGTCCCGTTCAAGGCGTTCCTTCTGCCCTGCGAACTCATCGTGTAAGAAGAACACGGGGCCATTCTCGATTTCCTGAGGCCTCTGCCAGAACGCAGATCAGTCGGAACAACAATGCGGCGGCTGGGGTTGGCATAGGGACCATCAATTCATTCATCCCAGTGGAGCAATCGAATGATCCAACTTGTGGGGTTCTTCGTTCTCATGTTGATCGCTCCCTCCGTATTCGCGAAGCCACAGCTGGCAATTGAGAAAGGTAGCGTCGATTTACTGGAGAGTGACGTGCTCTCACGACCGTTTACGCTCCTGGACCAACTGCTGTATAGCCTTGACAAGGAGGCCAATGAGGTCGCAAAGGGCTTACGGCCTGAGAAAAACGAATTCAGGCTGTCGAAGCAGAGTTACCATTCCGCACGAGTCGAGTATCAGAAGGACGTGTCACGTATTGGTATCGTGTTTGAAAAAACTGTCAGCGCCATGGATGAGCCGTGGCGCAAAGTCTGCCAGCGATACGTGAGGCGCATCGCGAGAGAGTTAGGCGTGGCGGGGGTGGGTTCACAGCAAGGGTCTCCTCCTCTTGACGGACTTGCTCGGACGTTCTTCGAGCGCCACCTGGGCCCAACAGTGACTCGTGCTATGTCCGTGGATTCGTTCCAGCCCTTTCTGGATGCATTGGTCGTGATCGGGCAGTTTAACGTGACAACAGCTGATGAGAAGACGCTCGCGAACTTGCGTTACTGCGCGTTGGATATCAAAAACGATCACATGACGTATTTCGAGCATATCTATTGAGGGTAGATCGCGTTCGAACTGCAATGGATGTGGAGGGTTGTCGCAAGCGTCAAGCGCGTTGCCATTCTCGAGAACAGGAACAGTGGACAGGCTGCTTCGAATAATCTCCGGACCCGCGACGTTCTATCTGCCGGCTCGCTTGATGAGCAGCGCGACCACCGCACCGGCAAGCACAACCAGCCCCAGGATCATCGCCACAGTGAAGGCCCGATGCAGATGTGGAAGCCACTGCTGCCACTCTTCCCCTGCGACGTAGCCGAGCCCGACGAAACTGGCCGACCAGATCAAGGCTCCTGTATAGGCGAAGCGCGCAAACACCGTTGGTTGCAGGAGGGAAGCGCCCATTACCAATGCGGCAAGGTGGCGGTATCCCGGGATGAAATAGGCCAGGAGCAGGGAATATTTCCCCCAGCGTTCGACCCACCGATGCACCTTTTCGAGATGTTCTTGCCGAATATGGAGCACAGGGCCGAACTTGATGAGGGCGGGCAGTCCCACGAACCGTCCGAGCGCGTAGCTGAGGCTGATGCCGCAGGCGCTGCCTAGAAACGCGGTCGCCAACGCCGGCTCCAACCGCAGCGTGCCCTTGAAGCTGAGATAGCCCGTGAAGACGAGCAGGGTTTCGTCCGGCACCGGGAGGCCGACGATGCCCAGCATCAGCAGCACGAAGATCGCGCCATACTCATGGCGGACAATCCATTCGAATGCCGTTTCCATGACGCCGGTCACTGTAACCTAGGATGCGTTCGGATGCCACAGGCACCGAGTCGACCGGGAGATAAATGGGGAGCGGTTACATCAACCGGGAAGGCAAAGGCGCCAGGGATAGATGATCCGTGTTCAGACACCGTCGACAACCCCGAATCCGCCCTCGAACAATTCCGTCCAAGAAAAGGGGAGAGGCTACTTCACCCGTTCGCAACGCCTTGCGAAGGAAGAAGACGACTTGCTGAAGGGCGCGTCTCGGGATATTGAGTGCGCCGCACCCGGAGGGCGGGCGGGTGAAAATATGTGCCGGGGGGGTGAGACGAGAGACTTTTTCAGCATCCTGACAGGAGCATGATTTCGAAGATGCTCACCATTGTAAGCAAGGAAATCCCTCCGGGTCCCCCCGACATTCCCAAGGTGTTGGAGGTACTCAAGCAAGACGGTGTGACCGTCACGGCTTGAGGCCACACTATCGAACAGATCAGCAACAAGCTACTCTGGAACACTTGCTTCCAGAATCCAAAAAGATAAGGGTGCCATGCCTTCTTATCCTCCTGCATCAGCAGGGTCTAAATCTGTAGAACCGTGAAACCTTCCTGGCACCACGCTGCTACCAGGACAGGACTAATCATTCCCCCTCTGCTTCCTTGTCGGGAGCATCCTGGTTTGTGATTTCTTGTGGGGCTAGGTTGTCTGAGGTAGGACTGCCTGAATTTCGTAAAACCGCAGGTCCGTTCCTCACAAGGGACGATCCTAAACGATTCCCCCTTCTTTCGGCTGCTACAGCGTTCACTGACTTATTTGCTGAAGCACATCCGGCGTATTCGTGAGCCGCTCTGTTCGCTCGCTAGGGAGCGCAGGGTTTCCGTTCCTCTTCCATTAGATTCATCGTCGGACTCACGTCGAGCTCGACAAAGACTCCACAACGAGCGGTCCAGAATTTAGCATGGGCGGGAGGTGTTGGCGGTGGCGCCGGGGGTTGATCCGACCCGGGCATTTGGATCTGAATGTTCACGATCGTCATCGATGGGGCCGGGGGATAGGCGATGTATGGCCAGGGGGATACTCCGAATATACCAGGGAAGTGCATCACGGGAGACGACATCATCCGACTGTTAAAGCGCTGCATGGGATCGCCGCTAGAATCACGGAGCATTCTGCTGGCCTCAGCATTTGTCCCATAGAGGGTAAGAAGTACAAGTGTTGAAGCCAAGACCCACCAGGGAGCTTTCATGGTGACCTCCTGACTCAAAGAGTCTTTGAATCCTGCTCATACAATCGCAGGCTCACACTCACATCGGCTATTGCACCCTTACAATTATGCTACTCCCCACGGCCGTGTTGCTCAAGCCGACATCCAGGCTGCCATTGGCTACATTGTCGACACCGTGGCGCTCGAAGAAACGGTGTGTGTGGGTGCTCCTCCTCGCAAACAAACCACGCGCTAGTCCGTGCGTTTCCTTGCGGACGAAAGCTGCGACTTTTCCGTCGTGCGAGCGCTTCGGGTCGAACTCTTGTCTTGGAAGTAGCCCCAACATGGCTGGATCATTGAACTATCACAGGGCCCGATAATACCGCTTGACTACGCTGCCCCTCACGCCCAGTATGAATCCGTGACGTTTCAGCCTCGCTGGCTGTCCCATCCTTCGCGTTTCCCGGTGCTTCCTTGCGCGACCGATTCTCCAGTCTCCGCCGCTCCAACGCCAGACGTTCTCGTCAGCCCTTCTTCCGCACTCATTGTCTCGTTTTGACACAGCAGAACGGCCCCGTCCTTGTATCGGAGGGCGGGGGTGGATGTGCCGAAACGTCGAGCCATGCCGAGCCCTGGAGCCAACTCATGAACTGCCTTCGTTGTCATGGTCTGATGGTGACTCTCCGGTTGGAGGATGCGGGAGGCTCGTCCCTCCGCTTTTCCGGATGGCAATGCCTGATGTGTGGTGACGTGATCGACTCGGTGATCACAGCGAATCGGAAACAGCTCCACGGACTGACGGCCAGCCGGAGTCGTGTCCGATACGGCGTGTCGCTGGTGCGGAAGGGCGGTCCCAATCCGGGAGACGGCAGCCTCCGGGCCCCGGAGAAAGGACTCGGCTCATGACGATGCCGCGCGCCGCGAAGAGGCATGTCTGGTCCATCGTGTTGGCCGGCGGGGAAGGAGAGCGAGTCAAGCCTCTCGTCCTCCAGTGGCTCGGCCGCCACCTGCCAAAGCAATACTGCGCCTTCGTCGGAAACCGGTCGATGTTTCAACACACGGTGGAACGTGCGACCACGCTCACGTCGCCAGAGCGCACCATGGTCGTGGCGGCTCTCCACCATCACAGCGAGGTCAGTTCCCAGTTGCGCGGGCGGCCGATCGGTAAGGTGCTCCTGCAACCCACCAATTGCGATACGGCGGCGGGCATCTTCCTGCCGGTCGCCTATCTGCGCGCTCGCGATCCCCAGGCCATCGTCGTCATCCTTCCATCGGACCACTTTATCTATCCGGAGCACCAATTTCTTGAGACAGTCCGGCAGGCCGTGGTCACTGTCGAAGGGATGCCGGAGCGATTGCTGCTGTTAGGCGTCCAGCCCGATCGGGTGGAGACGGAATACGGATGGATTCAGCGGGGCCCTCAGCTGAACGGCTCGCCGAACTATCCAGTCCACGCGGTCTCTTCATTCCTCGAAAAACCTCTGGCGGCGCAAGCCGATGCCGCATTCCGGGCGGGAGGCCTGTGGAACACGCTCGTCTTCACGGCAACCGTGGAATCGCTGTGGCAAGCCGGGTACACCTGTTTTCCCGACATGATGTCCCTGTTCGAGCGTCTGGTACCGGCCTGGGATACCCCGGGCGAACGCTCCTTGCTGGAGACTGCGTACCGCACGATGCCGGTCTATAATTTCTCTTCGGATCTGCTCGAGCGTTTGCCGGACCGGATGGCGGTGATGGAGTTGGCCGGTGTACTGTGGAGCGACTGGGGCAAACCGGAACGGATCGCCGAGACGATCCGCCGTATCGGCAAGACCCCAGCGTTTCCCTTGCACTGTCTCGACCAATCCTTGAGTCCGGGCCCGGTTGCGCAGACGGCCGAGCAAGTATCGGCATCCGCTTTACGAAGCGAACTCGCACGCTTAATCTGTGCCGATCCTGGCCACAAGCATTGATCTGCTGCCATCACGACTTCAGGCGGCCTCCAGCAACGGTTGGAACGGTGGCGGAGGCACATACGAGATTGGGACAAGGAAAGAGTGGTCCTCTGCGTCAAAGGAATCGCCGATGGCTCATCCTCGTACTGATCCTCCCGATCGCAATCAGCGGATGCGACACGAGCAGAGAATCCTCAAAGCCATCGCTCACTGACACGGGCCGCTTTATGGATATGTGGGGCATCTATACGCACTGCTCCCAAAGCGAAGACCCGGATGTGATGCCTGTCGATGCACAACGATTGAGCCTCGCCGTGGAGGTGAAGGACCCCGCCGCAGATCCGATATCCCCTGAGAGTGAGGAGCCGGCGCCCAAGGAACCATCCGTCCGCCTCCCGGCGGATCCAGCCGCGATGGCTGCTGCCTGTGCCCTTTGTGCCGGTCACGTCGCGCAGGGAAGCGGACGTCTGTACCTTGCACGAGAGATGTTTCACATGATCGTCACGCACTTTCCGCAACCACGCTCTCGCTATTACGCGACTCAATCCCGGAAGGGTCTCGAGCAACTGGACGCTGCGAGATCCGGCTGGTTCCAGCCGCAGGACGGCTACCTAGAGGCGGTGCTCACTGGGCGCTATGAAGGTGACCTGCCCCCTGTGGTCGGTTCCTTCAGGGGTGAGGCATGCGCGTCAGTCCGGTCTCGCCGACCGCCTTCGGAACTGCCTGGTTAGGGTCATCACAGCAACTGCCGCTGGTGCGCTTTGACATGTCGGTCAGCTTCCTTGGCAGTTACCCATTCTTCTTGTTGAGTAAAGTCTCGATATCCTCGCTACTGGTCCGATGCCTGGCCCGCCCCTTGGGCAGATCGTTGAGCTTATGATGACGAGGGAATGTCCTAGTGTCGCCTCTTGAACAGACAGGAGGGTGTTAGAGGCAGAGAATCGACTCGACTCGACTCGACTCGATAGTTAGTCAACAAATGAATGGTGGCATTTGGACAGTATGCCGGTACCCTGCATCTTCGGCCTCCTTGGCCAAAGCATTGTCCCATCCTCTCCCTCACCTCATTGCAAAGATCACCAGAAGGCACGTTGCTCACGATTCTTTTTCTGATGGTATTTCTTGACCCCCAGCTGACGCCGACGCTTTAGGAACCAAGTGAAGTAGTCAGGGGAATCCTCCCTGTGCCCGCATCACAGGTCGGAGCGGACCGACACTGGTTATTACAATGATGAGGCTGGTGAGCCCGCCTCAGGAGCCCGGCACTGTGAGTTTGGGACGGTGGGACCGTTTAAACAGAGGCAATCTGATATCATCACAGAAGGCCATTACCAATCGGATCCTTAAACAGCACCGACGCGCTCCTGAATGTGAGCGTGAGGAGTTGGTGTTTAGCTGCAGGTTCAAGGAGATTCCATGCCCATCGTACCGGCGGTAGTCCTCTCCATGTTCTTACTGACCATGGCAGGCTGCGCGCTCTCCAGCCCTCCTTCCCCCGCAAAGCAGGCAACGGGCAAGAGAGACTCCACTGTGAAACCCGCCAACCATGATGAGCAGAAGTCGATGAATGAGGAAAGCCAGAACGCCATTATGAACCGGTAGGGGAGAGAACGGTATGGAGGTGTGCCATGACACACAATATCGATTTCGACAAGGTCACCACGGTGCTCCTGCAGCATGGCGAGTGGTTTGAGGTTGATTCCGGGACGTTCACAGCCATCCCTGCCGCGAACTTTTTATCCGGTCATTCGGGAAGCAATGCCTATGCGTGGAAGAGTCATGGGGCCAGTCTAGCCTGCCCATGCAGCGCGCTCGTGCTCGTCCGCTATTCCATATGAA
>DATGEA010000451.1:0-20575 GCA_035310605.1 Nitrospira sp.
TCAACCCGTCGACCCCTGCCGCCACCGCTTCCCGGCAGAACCGTTCGGGACCGAAGGCGTGGATGTTGTTGTAATAGGCCATGAGGACCAGCGGGATCTGCGTCTTGGTTCGAAGTTGTTTCACCATGGGCAGGATCGTGCGAAGGGAGGTCCCGCTCCGGAGGGCCCGCTCCGCCGCCTGTTGAATGACGGGGCCGTCGGCGATCGGGTCGGAAAACGGCACGCCCAATTCGATGATGTCTGCCCCCGCCCCTTCCAACTCCAGGACGAGTTGTTCGGTTTCGGCGAGCGTGGGATCCCCGGCCATCACATAGGCGATCAACGCGGCTTCGCGGCGCTCGTGGAGGCGGGCAAATGTCCGGTCGATGCGGGAGGTCACAGGGCGATGCCTCTCATGCGCGCGACCTGTTGGACGTCTTTGTCACCGCGGCCCGAGAGATTCACGAGGATGATTTGATGTTTCTTCATGTTCGGCGCGAGCTTGACCGTATGGGCGATCGCATGGGCGCTTTCGAGCGCCGGCACGATCCCCTCTTCTCGCGCCAGGAGATCAAAGGCCGCCATCGCTTCATCGTCCGTGGCCGAGGTGTAGGTGGCTCTGCCGATTTCACGTAGGTAGCTGTGTTCGGGACCGACGGCGGCGTAATCCAAGCCGGCGGAGACTGAATGGGTCAGGTTGATCTGTCCGTCCTCATCCTGGAGCAGGTACGTCATGGTGCCCTGCAGGACGCCGGTCTTCCCGCCGGAAAAGCGCGCCGCATGTTTGCCGCTGGTGACACCGAGGCCGCCCGCCTCGACCCCGACCATCTTCACCTTCTTGTCGTTGAGGAAGGCACAAAAGAGGCCGATCGCATTGCTGCCGCCGCCCACGCAGGCCACGAGACAGTCCGGGAGCCGTCCCGTAGTCGTCAGAATCTGTTTGCGGGCCTCCTTGCCGATGATCGACTGGAAATCACGGATCATCATGGGATAGGGATGCGCGCCCAGGACGGAGCCGAGAATATAATGGGTGGTGCGGATGTTGGTCGTCCAATCGCGCATCGCTTCGCTGATGGCATCCTTCAAGGTCCGGCTGCCGGCATCGACGCCCGTGACGGTCGAGCCGAGCAGTCGCATGCGGAACACGTTCAGCGCCTGGCGCTGCATGTCCTCCGTGCCCATGTAGATTTCGCACTGCAATCCGAACATCGCCGCCACGGTGGCCGTGGCCACGCCGTGCTGACCGGCGCCGGTTTCGGCGATGATGCGCGGCTTCTTCATCCGTTTCGCCAGGAGTCCCTGCCCGATCGCGTTGTTGATCTTGTGCGCCCCGGTGTGACAGAGATCCTCGCGCTTCAGATAAATTTTGGCTCCGCCCAGCCGTTTGGTCAGACGTTCCGCAAAGTAGAGCTGCGTGGGGCGACCGACGTACTGCCTGAGGTAATAGGCCAGTTCCGCCTGGAAGTGACGGTCCTTTTTGGCCTTCGCGTATTCCTGCTCCAGTTCGAGCAGGGCCGGCATCAACGTTTCGGGAACGTAGCGGCCGCCATAGGCGCCGAACCGGCCGTGTTTGTCAGGGACGATCGTCATACTTGTCCTTCTTCGGGTGAAACGACGGCAGTATAAACGGCCTCAGGTCGAGGAGACAACCCTCACCGCATCGAGAAACGCGCGTATTTTTCCGTGATCCTTCTTGCCGGGGGACGATTCGACCCCGCTGCTGACGTCGACGCCATAGGGCCGCACGGTCTTGATCGCCTCATTGACATTCTCCGGCGTGAGCCCGCCGGCCAGCAGGATCGTGGCGGATCTTGCCGCTTCGGCGGCAAGGCCCCAGTCGGCCACTGCGCCGGTTCCCCCGTAGGCCTTTTCGGAAAAGGTATCGACGACGAAGCCCCGGGCGCCCGCCCGTCCCTGGAACTCCGCAAGAGCGAGAAAGCTTCCCCGGTCTTTCAATCGGAGGGCCTTCATCAGCGGTCTGGCGAGATCCCGGCAATAAGCCGCCGTTTCGTCGCCATGCAACTGGGCCAGCGCGAGCCCGCAGCTGTCCATTATAGTCCGGACCGTGGCCGCTTCCTCGTTCACGAAGACCCCGACCGGAACAACGAACGGCGGCAGGCTTGCGATGATCTGCTTCGCAAAGGCCGGCTCGACATAACGGGGGCTCTTTCGATGAAAGATGAACCCCAAGGCATCGGCGCCCGCCGCCACTGCTGCAGCGGCGTCCTCCGCGTTGGTAATGCCGCAGATTTTGACTTTGTATCGGGATGACATGGCTTAGGCGTGCGTGGGGGCCTGGACGCCGCGCAACTCGCGTATCTTCGCGCCGGTATCCTCGGCCCGGATCAACGATTCTCCGATCAGCATGGCGTGTACGCCGGCTTCCAGCAGCTGGGTGACATGGCCGCGCGTATGGATACCGCTTTCGCTGATGATCAATTTTTCTGCGGGAATGCGCGGGACCAGACGTTTCGTCACCGTCAGATCCGTCGTAAAGGTCTTGAGGTCGCGATTGTTGATGCCGATCATGCGGACGTCCGTGATCCATTCCAGAACCGTATCGAGTTCCCGCTCATGATGAGTCTCGATCAGTACGTCCAGGGACAGATCCCTGGCCAACGCATGAAAATCGATGAGCTGACGGCGTTCGAGCGCCGCCACGATCAACAGCACCGCGTCGGCTCCATGGGCGCGCGCCTCATAAAACTGAATGTCATCCACCATGAATTCTTTGTTGAGGGCCGGCAGCGGAACAGCCTGTTTGATGTCGCGCAGGTAGTCGAGACTGCCCTGGAAGAAATCCTTATCGGTCAGCACGGAAAGCGCCGAGGCACCGGACTCCTGATAGGTCCTCGCAATGCCCACGTGGTCGAATTTCTCCTGAAACTCCGGCCGCAGGAGCCCTAAACTCGGCGACGCTTTCTTCACCTCGGCGATGAGCGCGGGACTGGTGGCCGTCCTGGTCGCATCCAGCGCTACGGCGAATCCCATCGGGCCCGGCACGTCCCGGATTTTCGCTTTCAGGTCGGACAGATACCCGCGGCTCTGCTTGTGCCGCACTTCCGCCCGCTTGTGTTCGAGGATGCGGGCCAGAATCATGGGCGCGATCCTTTGCCGGTGTAGGCGACCAGCCGCGCGAGTTTCTCGGCGGCGGCTCCGGAATCGATGGTCCGGCCGGCCAGACGAAATCCCTCCTGCAGCGTTTTGGCCTTGCGGCCTGCGACCAGTGCAGGAGCGGCATTCAGGCAGACGACGTCGCGCTTGGGCCCCTTGCGGCCATGGAGAATCTCCTTCGTGATCTTGGCGTTGTCGTCCGGGGACCCGCCGGCCAGATCTTTCGGCCGGACGCGCGTCAGGCCGAACTCTTCGGGAGTCACCACGTAATTCGAGAGCACCCCGCCCTTCGCCTCCGACACGATCGTTCGATCCGTCAAGGTAATTTCATCGAGGCCGTCCATGCCATGCACGACGAAACAATGTTGCGAACCGAGGCGCATGAGCACCTTGCCGAGCAGGTCCGTCAACCGCTGTTCATACACACCAAGAACCTGAATGGTCGCGCCGGCCGGATTGGTCAGCGGTCCCAGCAGGTTGAGCATGGTGCGGATGCCCAGCTCCCCGCGCGGCCCGGCACAGTGTTTCATGGCTCCGTGATACAGCGGCGCGAAGAGGAATCCGATCCCGACCTCATTAATGCAGTCGGACACACGATCGGGGGAGAGATCGATCTTCACGCCCAGGGCGGACAGCACGTCGGCGCTCCCGGACTTGGAGGACACTGAGCGATTGCCGTGCTTGGCGACGGTCAACCCGGCGCCCGCGACGACAAACGCCGTGGTAGTTGAAATGTTGAAGGTATGGCGCCCGTCCCCGCCTGTCCCGCAGGTATCGACAACCAGCGGATCGCCGACGGCAATTCTCACGGCGCGATCGCGCATGGCCTGCACGGAGCCTGCGATTTCTTCGACCGTTTCGCCTTTGAGCCGAAGGCCCATCAGGTAGGCCGCGATCTGGGCTGGCGTTGCAGCCCCGTCCATGATCTCGTTCATGACGGCCTCAGCTTCCTTTTCGGTCAGCGGGAGGCGCTCGGCCAGTTTTGCGATCGCGTCTTTAATCATGAGAACACACGGGGGTTACGACAGCTTGAGGAAATTGCGGAGCAGATCTTTGCCCGCCGTCGTAAGGATCGATTCCGGGTGAAACTGCACGCCTTCGACGCCGAGTGATTTGTGGCGCATGCCCATGATCTCTCCCTCCGCCGTTTCCGCCGAGATTTCAAAACAGGCCGGCAGGGTTGAGCGTTTGACGATCAACGAATGGTAGCGGGTGGCTTCGAAGGGATTCGGAAGGTCGCGAAAAATGGTGCGGCCGTCGTGTTTTATCATGGACGTCTTGCCGTGCATCAGACGATCAGCCCTGACGACTTCTCCGCCGAACGCGACCGCCAGGGACTGATGGCCGAGGCAGACGCCGAGAAGCGGCAGACGTCCGGCGAAATGCCGGATCGTATCGACGGACACTCCAGCCTCGTTCGGCGTGCAGGGCCCCGGAGAGATGACGATCCGGTTCGGCTTCAGCGCCTCGATCTGCTCGATCGTGATCTTGTTGTTGCGGTAGACGCGGACGTCCTCACCCAGCTCTCCGAAATACTGCACCAGGTTGTAAGTGAAGGAATCGTAGTTGTCGATCATGAGCAACATGGGTACATCCGGCTTTTCGCAGTCAGCTCTCAGCATTCAGCACAATGCAAGAATTCTTGTTCCTTAGGACAGGCTCGGAGCAGACAGCCGAGGGCTGGCAGCTGAGCGCCACCTTATTCCAGTCCCTGTTCTGCCAGCTCGATGGCTTTCATCATGGCCCTGGCTTTGTTGCAGGTTTCTTCGTATTCATGCTCGGGAACGGAGTCTGCGACAATCCCGGCGCCGGCCTGGACGAAGGCCTGATGCTTCTTGATGACCACCGTCCTGATGTTGATGCACATATCCATGTTGCCGGAAAAGCTGAAGTAGCCGACGGCGCCGGCATAGGGACCTCGCCTCGCCGGTTCCAGTTCGTCGATGATCTGCATCGCCCGGATTTTCGGCGCACCGGACACCGTCCCAGCCGGAAAACAGGCCCGCAGGACATCATACGCGGACTTGGCAGGGTCGAGCCGGCCTGTGACATTCGACACGATGTGCATGACGTGCGAGTAGCGCTCGACGTGCATCAGCGAATCGACCGTGACGGAACCGGGCCGCGCGACTCGCCCGACATCGTTGCGTCCGAGATCCACGAGCATGACGTGCTCCGCCCGTTCTTTTTCGTCGGCGAGAAGTCGGCGCGCCAACTCTTCATCCTCTTCCGGATTGTTTCCACGACGACGCGTGCCGGCGATGGGCCTGACGGAGATGATGCCGTCTTCACACCGGACCAGCGTTTCCGGCGACGAGCCGACGAGTTCCACCCCGGCTACGCGAAGGTAGTACATGTACGGGGAGGGATTAACCACGCGCAGGGCCCGATAGAGCTGCAAGGGCGGCGCTTGCACATTGGTTTCCCAGCGTTGAGACAACACGGCCTGCACGATATCGCCGGCGCAGATGTATTCCTTCGTCCGCACCACCATCTTTTCGAAATCGGCCCGGCTCATGTTCGACGTAAAGACGATCGGCCGGCGGCGGCGATGCGGGCGGCTCCGCCGAAGCGGACGTTTCAGGCGCGCGATCATGCGTTCGATCCGTTCGGTCGCCGCGCGGTAAGCCCGCTTGACGTCCCGGTCGCGGCTGGATGTGACATGGGCATTGGCCACGACTTTGATCTTCTGGGCCACGTTGTCGAAGATCACCAACGTATCGGTCAGCAGAAAGGCGAAGTCCGGCAGATTGGTATGTTCTTTCTGGCGGCCCGGCAGCTCCTCGAATGTCCGCACGATGTCGTAGCTCAGATAGCCGACGGCACCCCCGACGAAGCGAGGCAGGCCGGGGACGGTCACCGGTCGATAGGCCTCCATGAGCTCGCGCAACCGTTCCAAAGGATTTCCGCGGCTGGGGATACGCTTCTTCCGTTTGCCCCGCAGGTAGATCAGGTCGCCGCGATCCTCATAGATCACGACGGGTGAGCCGCTTCCGAGAAAGGAGTAGCGTGCCCACTTCTCGCCCCCTTCGATGCTTTCCAGGAGATAGGCCGTGGGACCGTGGTCGATCTTGGCGAACGCCGACACAGGGGTTTCATAGTCCGCCAGAATCTCCCGATAGAGAGGGATCAGATTCCCCTCCCGGGCATAATGGCGGAATTGATCGAGACTGATTGAATACGACGGTGTCGACACTGGTACGGTCCTATGGTTCCTGGCTGACGATCAGTTTCTGTCCCACCTCGATGATGTCGTCCGGCAACTTGTTCCACTTGCGCAACACGTCGACTTTGACCCCATATCGCCGGCTGATCCGGTAGAGCGTTTCACCCGGTTTCACGACATGGATGTTCTGGGCGCTCCTGGTTTCCGTCTGTAATTCCATGGGAGCGGGAACGGCCGCCGTCTCAGACGGCGCCTCCCCCTGAGTCTCCGCTTGAGCGCCGGGTGCCGTGCCCAGCAACTCGCTGATGCTCGGCGTGGATTCCGCCGGACGGGGTTTGATCGCCGGCGCGGTGGCGCGCTTCATGTCCGCTTTGGCTTTACGTTCGAGCAACGCGGCTTCCTTCACGGCCTCGGCCTCTTCCTGCACCCGGGCCATTTGCTCCCGCACGGCCTGCACCTGGGCGGTCAATTCCCGGTTTCTCGTTTCGTATTCCGCGAGCTCCCGCTTCGTACGTTTGACTTCGTTGTCGAGTTCGCCCGTCCGCTTTTCCTCCTGGGCAAGCAGTCGTTGGAAGTTCAGGCTTCTTGCTTTCTCCGCCTCATATTTTTCAGTGAGAACACAGCCACTTAGGATGAATCCTCCACAGATCATGAGGATGATCCGGAAGGCAGGTTTCATGATCGATCGTCCCACGCGTGTTTCCTCCTTCATGTCCACCTCCCCATCACAACTTGAGGCACTCCGCCGTTTGCCATTTGAAGCCCTCTCCAGCTCCCGATGGCATGAAAACCGGACCAATAGGATTGACTAGAATAGTGTCTAACGCGGCGAAAGTCAAAGGGATTAGGGCCGATCCGTGGTTTGACCGCCTCCCTCGCCCTGTGTTACGGTCGGCGCATTACGGGTCGATTCGTCCGGATAGACGCACAATCTCCACCCCGGTCTCTTCAGTTCACCGCGCGCGATGGCTACGACCGACGTCCAGGCTCGACTGACCTTCCTGCGGAACGAGATTCGCCGGCATGACCATCTCTACTATGTGAAGGCCCGGCCGGAGATCTCGGACGCCGCTTACGACCGCCTGTTCCGCGAACTGACGGAACTGGAGCAGGCCCATCCGGAGTTGGTCACGCCCGACTCCCCTTCTCAGCGGGTGGGAGCCCCTCCACTCGAGGAACTCAAGAAAGTCCGGCATGAGCAGCCCATGCTGAGCCTGGATTCGATTCTCGAGCGGACCGACGTGCTGGCCTTCGATCAGCGTATGAAACGGGAACTCGATGTCGACTCGGTCGGCTACACGGCGGAGCCGAAATTCGACGGATTATCCGTGGAGTTGCTCTATGAACAGGGTCAGTTCACACGCGGAGCTACCAGGGGTGACGGCACGACGGGAGAAGATGTCACAATCAACTTGAAGACGATCCGTTCCCTCCCCCTCCAGTTGCTGCCGCAATCAGGCTATCCGGATCGTCTCGTCGTGCGTGGTGAAGTCTACATGAGGCTGGATGATTTTCAGACTCTCAACCGACGGATGACGGAGCGCGGCGAAGAGGCCTTCGCCAACCCGCGGAATGCCGCTTCCGGAGCGCTGCGGCAGCTCGATTCTGCGATCACGGCGGCCCGACCGCTGGTCGTGACCTGTTACGAGATAATGGCGAATTCCGGGCCGGGGATTCCGACCCACTGGGAGGAACTCGATGCCCTGGCCGGTTGGGGATTTCCCATTCCTTCACACCGGCGCCGCTGCGGTTCGATCAACGAGGTGATCGCCTACCATCACGAGACGGAATCGATACGCGACAGCCTGCCTTACGAAATCGACGGCGTCGTCGTGAAAGTCGACCGCCGGAATCTGCAGGAGCAGCTCGGATTCAAATCCAGGAGCCCCCGCTGGGCCATCGCCTATAAATTCACGCCGCGGAAGGAAGTCACGGCGGTGCAGGACATCGTGGTGTCCGTCGGGCGGACCGGCACGTTGACCCCTGTCGCGCTGCTCAAGCCCGTGGAAGTCGGCGGCGTCACGATCAGCCGCGCGACCTTGCACAATGCCGATGAAGTGGCGAGAAAAGACATCCGCGTCGGTGATACGGTCAAAGTGGAACGGGCCGGTGACGTCATCCCTGCCGTTGCCGAACGCATTCCCGTCCCCGGTGAAACACGCAACGAACCGTTCCGCATGCCCGACAGCTGCCCAGTCTGCCAATCGGCGGTTGCGCGCGAGGGCGCCTATTACTACTGCACGGGACAATCGGTATGTCCGGCGCAGATCAAAGGCGCCATCGAACATTTCGCGTCGAAGAGCGCGCTGAACATCGACGGCCTCGGGAAGAAGACCGTCGCCCAATTGGTGGACGAAGGGCTGGTCCGGTCGCTGGCCGATCTGTACCGGTTGACAAAATCCCAATTACTGGCGTTGGAAGGGTTCGCTGATCGCTCGGCCAGTCTCCTGCTGGAGGCGATTGAACGGAGCAAGACGGTCTCGCTCGACCGCTTCCTGATGGGGCTGGGCATCAGGCAGGTCGGGCAACATACCGCGAAAGTCCTTGCCCGGGAGTTCGGTTCATTGGCCGGCATCATGGAAGCCGACGAAACCAGGTTCCAACAGGTTCCGGAAATCGGACCGGAGATTTCCTCGAGCCTCGTCTCTTATTTTACGGAACCACACAACCGGCGGGTGATTCAGGAACTCGTCGATTCCGGGTTTCAAATTGCAACAACTGAGGCTCCCGCCTCCGCCGATGCCTCGTTGAAGGGAAAGATTTTCGTGTTTACGGGAGGCCTTGCCGGGTTGAGTCGCGACCAGGCCAAACAACTGGTGGAGGAACGGGGGGGACAGGTGTCGTCCAGCGTGAGTAAGAAGACGTCGTATGTCGTGGCGGGGGAGGACCCAGGTTCGAAACTTGATCAGGCCAACAAGCTGGGGGTCAGGGTGCTGACCGAGCAGGAATTCCGGCAACTCATTGAGGAGGGTTCCTAGAGCCGCCTGAGCGCGAGTCGCTAACTCACGAGGTTGAGATTGGGTGTTTCGACCGGAACCGGCGCCTTATCTTCCCTGAAAATCTGCACGCTGCGAATTGAGCGAGGCTCGGCCTCATGAATGAGTAGACGGCAATTTCCGATGCGCACCTCTTCGCCCACTTTGGGAATGCGGCCGAGTTCCTGCTGAATCAACCCGCTGATCGTCACGGCTTCGTCGCCGAGATCGACCTTCAGGAAGTCGTTCACTTTCCTGACTTCGGTCCGGCCGTGAACGAGGATGTGGTTCTTTCCCAAACGCTTGATCAATTCTTCGGTAATGTCCGTTTCGTCCATGATCTCCCCGACGACTTCCTCCAGCAAGTCCTCGAGGGTCACGATGCCCATGACGCCCCCGAATTCGTTGACGACGACGGCCATGTGCCGCTTTTCCTGCTGAAACTGCTTCATGAGATCGTCTGCCGTTTTGCCTGCCGGGACGAAAATCGGCGGATAGGCAATGTCCTTCAGCTTGGCGTCGGACTGCCCCTTGGCCAGTTCGGTCAGGGCCCTCGTCTTGTAGAGAATGCCGGTAATGTTGTCGAGCGTACCGTCGTACACAGGAATCCTGGAATACTTCGAGTTGTACAGCAACTCCTGCGCTTCTTTGAGACGTAGATTCCCGTCGAGCGAAAACACGTAAAGGCGCGGGGTCATCGCATCTTCCGCCGTGATGTCTTTCAGCTGGAAGACGTTCTTTATCATCTTGACCTTCTCAAACTCGATCGCTCCCGTTTTTCCCCCCTCGTCCAGCATGATCTTGAGCTCTTCTTCGGTGACCAGCGGCAGCGTCAGTCCCTTCCCGCCGGTGAGCTTGTGGATCAAGGGGACCATTAAGACGAGGAGCGGCTTCAGGAGCAGCTGCACGCCATAGACCGGATAGGCCATGTTCAAGGTCACCGGAACGGCAAACTTCGCCGCCAGCGTCTTGGGGATCACGTCCACGGACACCAGTAAGACGAACGTCAGTAACCCAACCACGGCTACGATGGTATCGCTAAAAAACGTCCGTTCCGCCCCGAACTGGTTCAAAGTGAAGAAGGTGGCATAGACCGGAATCGCCGTTCCCACCAGGCGGTCCCCCACGAGAATCGTGGCCAGCAGCTTTTGCGGGTCACTTCGCAGCAGGAGAGCCATCTTAGCCCGGTTGTTATGATTCTGAGCCAGAGCACGCAGCTTGGTCTCATTGACCGCAAAGAAGCCGATCTCAGCAGTTGAAATAACGGCAGAAAGAACAATGAGGCCCAACAAAATGACAATGTCCATTAAGAGTCCTGGTTTAGGAACGTCCGACGTGGCCGGCCGACGCGCAAGGCGCGACAATTTCGGCACGACCGCCCTTCCGATAGGGGTAGGTCCCTGTAGGGGAAGAGCCTGGAACGAACAGATAGGAGCTGACGGAAGGGATGGTCTTCATGACCAGTAGATGTATCATAGGAGGGAATATGGAGCAAGCATATCGCAAAAACAAGTCATGAAATCATATACTTGCATTTCATGTCCGCAAAAACCATCAGGTCTTAGCCGTCGTCCCGCACGACAAATGACTGGACGGACAGCTCCGATTCCAAGACGGAAGCCGCGGCCTCAGCCTGCGCCTCAGTCCTGAATTCCCCTGCTTGGACCCGATAGCGGCGTCCCTCCGGGAGATCGACCATCTGAATTCGTCCTCCAGGGTAAGCTCGTTTCGTCCGTTCGAGGAGATTCACGGCGTTCTGTTGCTCTGCAAAAGAGCCGATCTGCACCCTGAGAGCTCCCAAGTCGTCTGTCCGTCCCTGAAAGCCTACAACCCGTAGCTCGACTTGATCTGTTCCGTTTCCGATCATTCCCAAGACCTTGGCGCCGGCAAGCGAAAGATCCAACACGCGTCCTCTGGCAAAAGGGCCGCGGTCGTTGATGCGCACCGTGACGTGACGACCGGTGCTCATCGAACGCACCACGGCCACCGAGCCCAGCGGGAGAGTGCGATGGGCGGCCGTAAGCCGGTGCATGTCGTAGCGCTCACCGTTGGCGGTTTTGTTTCCGTGAAAGCCCGGACCGTACCAGGAGGCCATCCCCCGCTCGACGTATCCGATGGGATAGCCCGGGAAATAGGTTGGTTTCGGGGCCGGACTGCTGCAGGCGGCCAGGGAACAGAGGAAGAGGAGACAGGAGAGAAAACGGAGAGGGCGGAGCCAGAAGACCAGCGGTCCGCAGGGCATCGTCAAAACTCGTCGAGTGATTGATCTCGAAGGATGGTAAGGGCTTTCTCGGTATTGGATACGGTGAGGACGACGATCGCCCGTTTCCCCTCCCTCGAGGGAGTGCAGTAGCCGCATTTGATGTTGATGCGGGCCTGAGTCAGGAGATCCGCGACTTCGTTCAATGCGCCCGGCTTATTTTCCAGGCTGAGGATCAACGCCGTTTCTTCGGCAAACTTGATTTTTGCGCCTTTCAATGCGGCGCGTGCGCCTTCAAGATCCGCAACCAGAAGCCTGAGCTTCCCTGTGCCCGTCACTTCCGGAGCCGAAAATGCCTTGATATTGACGCCGGCCGCAGCCAACACTGCCGCAACCTGGGCCATGACTCCTGGCCGGCTCTGTCCGCTGATGACCAATTGCGTGGTGGTAGGCATGTCCCTTACTCCGTGGCCTGATCGCCGAGTACGACTCCTATCACTTCTCGTGGGTGAACCGCAACACCCTCCGGTAGTCTCCGGATTGAACCGGCTCTACCGAGACGAGCATCTGGACGGATGATTGGTGGGCCAACAGCGTGCACACTGTTCCGGTGTCTTGCTCCTGGCCGTTCAGGATCACCAGGACCGGATCTTCGTACTCCATGCTGTCGACTGAGATCGCTTTGGCGGACGGAAGAAACGCGACGATCTCGAGCTGTTCATCATCCGCGAGCGTTCGCTCCATCTCCCGAATAGGGTTATGAAGATGTTCGACGAACTGTACAGCCGAAACGGGTTCGTCGATGCCGCAGGGTTCGATCGAAGCCACCGTCCTCTGGGGAACCAATCCCGATATGCTCATGACAGCACCCTATAGAGCGTGACAGACCCCGTTCACAAAGGCGTGCTCATAGATACAGCTGAAGTTCACAGAGGCATCCCGGGCCATCTGTCGTGTCGACTCTTTCACCCCCCGCGGCACGAGGAGGTAACAGGGGATGCCTCTGGCAACCGTTTTCTTCCCTTGGCTACGGTATCCGCGTCCGAAAGCGATTCCGGGGTCTCGACCTCGGCCATCCATTCCATCGTATTACCGGCGGAACAGACATACCAACCGACGATGTCCCACTGCTCGTCTGGGTCGGCCCAGGGATTCTGTTCCAGACTGCTTCTGATCGTAACCTTGCACACGAACGCCTTGGCCCAGCGCTGCGCCGCCAGACTCACGACCTGATCGTGCACCGTCTCAATGCCCTGCTCCCGAAGCGTCGCACTCATCGAGTGTCCTTGTCGCTATGAACAGCCGTTCGTCGCTCCGCAGGTTTCGCATTTGAGGCAGGTGCCGTTTCGCACCATGGTGAACTGTTTGCACTCCGTGCAGGGATCGCCTTCATAGCCCTTTTGGCGTGCAATCTGAACAGCGGTCATCGTCAACGTTTCACGCTTGAGCTCGACCTTGTGCGTCACGCTGCCGTTTCCGTGCCCGTTACCTCCGTGTCGCGGGGTGATGCCGCGACGCGAGGGGAACAACTCGGTGCTGATCGATGAGGAGGCGAGCGTCTGCGGATCGGCTTGCTCGTCGGAGCATTCCGGATCCTGCTCATCCTTCTTCACGGAGTCCATGCGCAGGTCCTCTTCCTTCACCTGCGCCAGATCGTAACGATCCAGATAGGTGATGGCGAGTTCGCGGAAGATGTAATCGATGATCGAGGTCGACATCTTGATGCGGTCGTTCAACTTGACCGGGCCGTTCGGCTCGAAGCGCGTAAAGACGAACGCTTCGACGAATTCCTCCAGCGGAACGCCGTGCTGGAGACCGAGGGAAATCGCGATGGCGAAACAGTTCATCAAGCTGCGGAAGGCTGCGCCTTCCTTGTGCATGTCGAGAAAAATCTCGCCGACCGTGCCGTCTTCATATTCACCGGTCCGGAGGTAGAGCTTGTGCCCTCCGATGACGGCCTTCTGCGTATACCCGTTGCGTCTGGCCGGAAGCGGCCGCCGCTTGGCCAGATAGCGGACGAGCACCCGTTCGGTGATCTTTTCCGCAATGGTTAAGACTTCGGCCGACGTTTCGACTGTCTTCCCGCTGTCCGTCGAAGCGGACAAGGGTTGGCTCAGCTTGGATCCGTCGCGATAGAGTGCGACGGCCTTCACCATGCTTCTCCATGCGAAAAGATAGGCGGACTTGACGTCTTCCAACGTCGCATCTGCCGGCATGTTGATCGTTTTGCTGATCGCGCCGCTGATGAACGGCTGTGCGGCGGCCATCATGCGGATATGCGCATCGACGGCGATGTAGCGCTGGCCGATCCGGCCGCAGCGATTGGCGCAGTCAAACACCGGCAGATGTTCGGCCTTGAGATGAGGCGCCCCCTCCACCGTCATGGTGCCGCAGCAGTAATCGTTGGCGGCCGCGATTTCTTCCTGGGTAAATCCCAGGGCCTTCAGCATGTTGAAATTCGCTTCGGTGAGTTGGAGGTCCGTCAGTCCGAGTTTTTCCCGGCAGAAGTCCTCGCCGAGCACATACTTGTTGAAGGCGAATTGAATTTCGAATGCCTGCGCCAGACCGCTTTCCATCCGCGCCAGCGCGGCATCGTCGAAGCCTTTTTGCTTCAGAGCCTCGTGGTTGATGAACGGTGCCCCCTGCAGGGTCTGTCGGCCGACACAGTAGCTGACGATGTCTCGCACCTGGGATTCCGTATACCCCAGCGTGGTGAGAGCGGGCGGCAGGCTTTGATTGATGATCTTGAAGTAACCTCCGCCGGCGAGCTTTTTAAATTTCACCAGCGCAAAGTCCGGTTCGATTCCCGTCGTGTCGCAGTCCATGACCAGGCCGATCGTTCCGGTCGGAGCGATGACCGTGACCTGCGCGTTCCGGTATCCATAGGCCGTTCCCAACTCGAGCGCGCGGTCCCAGGCACGTCTGGCCGCGATGAGAAGATCGGGAGGACAATGCTCGGCTTGAATGCCCATCGGCTTGATCGTCAGCTGCTCATATTCTTCTCCGGGAGCATTGTACGCGGCGCGGCGGTGGTTGCGGATGACACGCAACATCGCCTCGCGGTTCTTCGCGTAACCGGGGAACGGCCACAGTTCAGCAGCCATTTCAGCCGAAGCGCTGTAGGCCTCACCGGTCATGATGGAGGTCAAGGAGCCGCAAATGGCCAGCGCTTCGGGAGAATCGTAGGGAATCCCCTGCCGCATCAGGACCGTCCCGAGATTGGCGTAGCCGAGGCCGAGAGTGCGGAACTGATAGCTCCGCTCTGCGATCGCACGGCTGGGGAACGACGCCATGAGGACGCTGATTTCAAGCACGACGGTCCAAATCCGGACGGCATGGCGGAAATGTTCCAGCTCGAACTGGCCTTCCGGCGTGAAAAACTGCGCCAGGTTCAGGGACGCCAGGTTGCACGCCGTATCGTCGAGAAACATGTACTCCGAGCAGGGATTCGAGGCATTGATCCGCCCGTCCTCCGGACAGGTGTGCCACTCGTTGATCGTCGTATCGTATTGTGTCCCAGGGTCGGCGCAAATCCAGGCAGCCCACGCGATGCGATCCCACAGGTCCTGCGCCTTGACGGTCTTGGAGACCTTGCCGTCGATCCGGCGCTTGAGCTGCCAATCGGCGTCCGCTTCCAGTGCGGCGAAGAATTCGTTGGGAATCCGGACGCTATTGTTCGAGTTCTGACCCGATACCGTCTGGTATGCTTTTCCATCCCAATTGGTGTCGTATTCGTGAAAGACAAAATGCGTGAAGCCCTGCTGCGCGTAGGAAAACATCCGCTGAATGTAGGCTTCGGGGACGGCGTCGCGCCGGGCCGCCGTCAGCGCTTCCTTCAAGATCGGATTCTGCTTTGCGTCGATGGAAATTTTCGGATTACCATTGGCATCGACGACATGACAGGCCTTGAGCACGGCGTTCAGGCGCTGGGCGCAAATTTTCGACCCGGTCACCATCGCGGCGACCTTCTGTTCTTCGATCACCTTCCAATCGATAAATTCCTCGATGTCGGGATGGTCCAGATCCAGGCAGACCATTTTGGCGGCGCGTCTGGTCGTGCCGCCCGACTTGATCGCACCGGCTGCCCGGTCGCCGATCCGAAGAAACGACATCAATCCGGACGAACGCCCTCCGCCCGACAGGGATTCCCCGTCGCCCCGCAGTTTCGAGAAATTTGTTCCGGTACCGGAGCCGTATTTAAACAGACGCGCTTCCCGCACCCAGAGATCCATGATGCCGTTCTCATTGACGAGATCGTCTTCGATGGACTGGATGAAACACGCGTGGGGCTGCGGGTGCTCGAATGCATTGGTCGCCTTCACAACCTCGCGCGTTTTCGGATCGACGTAGTAATGGCCCTGCGCCGGTCCGGATAATCCATAGGCATAGTGCAATCCCGTATTGAACCATTGGGGAGAGTTGGGAGCGGCCATCTGATGCGCCAGCATGTAGCAGAGTTCGTCGTGAAACGCGGCGCTGTCCTCGACGGTTTTGAAATAGCCGTAGGCTTTTCCCCAATGGGTCCAGCAACCGGCCAACCGCTCAAACACTTGACGGGCGTCGCGCTCTCCCCCCAGAACCGGCTTGCCGTCCGGTCCGACGACCGGATTGCCGGCTTCATCCCGCTGCGGCACTCCGGCCTTTCTGAAATACTTCTGCGCCAGAATGTCGATGGCAAGTTGCGACCAGGATTCCGGTATGTCGATCTGGTCCAACTTGAATACGGTCGATCCATCGGGATTGCGGATCTCCGATGAACGTTTCACGAACTTCAAGCCTTCGTAGGGACTTTGTCCGGAACGTGTAAATCGCCGTTCTATTCTCACGATCTCTCCTCCCCAAAAGGTGGTGTGGTGGCCTGCAGGTGGCTTTGCCGAGCTAACAAGCGAGAGGCGCGGGAATCCTGAAACGCCATCCTGAGATTCTCCCTAAAACATCGCCTTCCGCCGGTGGGGCTCTCGTACGATCCAGCAGAGGCAAGACTACATATAGCCATTGCGAATAATTGTCAATACCAAATATTGTGGTCCAACTGGGGAAATGGGGGAAACCCTGTGGATAACTGATGTTGATTACTCGGCGCGGTTTTGCGTCGATTCTATGGAGGTTATCCACAGATTTGGGGATCTGAACTCATATCGAAATCGAGATCCGTGACCATCACGAATCGAAAAAAACCTAAAAGGCCATACGGCCAAGACGGAGTATGGCCTCGTCGACTCCCTTCATTGGAATGAACCGGCCGCCTATTCCAAGGACAAGAATTCGGGAATCGAACAACGTGGTTTCGTACACACTCGCGAGCCCCCAGTTTTGACGTACCGTGCGGGGTCGAACCATGCTGCCGACCAGTTCACGGCTGTGCGAACGAAAGATCGATCTGACCACGGCGCGCTCACGGTCCGGCTGAGTCCCCTCGCCTCGATCCATCGCTTTGCCGAGTTCGGCTTCGACGAACGCCAGGTAGTCATCCATCGTGGGATTGGAGAGAGCGAGCCAGATACACAGACTCAACGTCAGGACCAGCAGGCTGAGGCGGAGCAGGCTCATTCGGATTCCCCTTTGACAAAAGTAAGCCGCATGATTAGCCTACCGCGACGCAGATCGTCGATTCGAACCACTCGCCCATCGCGACCGACAGGCACAGGAGGAACCACATGTTTGTTTGGAGCAAACGTCTTGTAGCAGCGTTGTTGGGGCTGTTCGTGCTGATGCTGGGAGTCTTTCTGATCCACGGCACTCCCGATAGTGCAAGTGGGTTGAAGATCCATACGACGAGGTGGATGGCACTGAACTATATCGGCTTGGTCATTTGGGTCTTCGTGTGGATGATCGATCAGGCCCGCATGCGGGCAAAGAACGTCTGGCTCTGGCTCGTCCCCTTCGCACTTGCGCCGCTGCCGACATTACTCTTGTTCGTGCTATTTCTCCAGCGTCGCCTGAAACCGGTTTCACAGCCTTGATCCACACGCACTCCCCTCTTCTGGTTCCCGGGGAAGCTGTCGGCGGTATTGCCAGACCAGCCACACGCCGGGCAGCGCGAGCAGGAATGAGACGAAGAAAAACTGCCCCCATCCTACAAGGGCAACCAATTCCGCCGACGGGCGACCGGAAAAAACCCTGCCGAAGGCTTCCAGGGATGACAGCAGCGCAAACTGCGTGGCCGTATAACGGTGATCACAGAGCGACATCACCAACGCGACGAATGCGGCGGTGCCCATTCCGCCCGTCACATTTTCGGCGATGATCGATGCCGCCAGCGCAACGTAGCTCTTCCCGATCCAAGCCAGGAGCATGAACGACAGGTTGGAGAGGGCCTGCAGCACGCCGAACAGCAGCAGTGATCGCACGAGGCCGAGTCTGGCCATGGCCAGCCCTCCTGCCAGCGCCCCCAGCAGCGTTGCCGCAATTCCGATGCCTTTGACGAACCCTACATCGCTCGCCGAAAACCCCATCCCTCCGATAAAGAACGCCGTCTGTAACGAGCCTGCCACGGCATCACCGACTTTGTAGAGCATGATGAGGCTCAGCAATCCGTACACGCTGGGCCGACTGAACAGTTCGCGCAATGGGAGACCTACCGCCTCTGCCAGACTGGCCGGTCCTGCCTCAACGGCGGGTGGCTCGGGACTCAGCAGGATTGTCACGACCCCCGCCGCCATGAGGCCGGCAAGCAGCAGGTAGGTGCCCTGCCATCCGATATAGTCGGCCAATATCAGCGCTCCGGCGCTGGCCACCAGTAATGCGAACCGGTAACCGTTGACCCAGACCGCTGCACCGAATCCGCGCTCGGGAGGCAGAAGGAGGTCGGTTCGGTAGGCATCGTAGACGATATCGAGGGAAGCGGACATGAACGCGACGCCGAGCGCCACGACTCCGAGCCATTCCGGATGCTTGCCGGGACCGGTGAGCCCCATCAACGCCAGCCCGATGGCCACGGCGATTTGCGTAATCAACATCCAACCGCGGCGGCGTCCCAGCCATGGAGGCACCACACGATCCACCAGCGGCGCCCAGAGAAACTTCAGGGTGTAGGGAAGTCCGACGAGCGTGAAAATACCGATCGTCTTCAGATCGACGCCGACCACGGCCAGCCATGCCTGCAGCGTCCCGGCCGTCAGGGCAAGGGGCAAACCCGATGCGAAGCCCAACGGCAGCATCAGTCCTATGCGCCGGTTGCCTAGAGTCTCCTTGAGAGAAGCCGTAGTCATTCGATGTGAGTTACACGTGACGTGCAGCTAGCATAGCACTAGGCTGCGCAGGGCATCAGGAGATTCATGAAATGCATCGGAGCGGCGGAGAAGCGTTGGCAGCGGAATCGGAATGAACCGAAATCAGCAAGGCTGGCCGTTAAAGGCGCAGGGCTTGTAGCGGGAGAAGTCGAATTCCACGTTCTCTTGGTACACGCGTTCGTTTCCGTTGACACCGTCCTGTTCCGGATCGTTCCACATCGTGTGGTTCCACCAATAGAACAAAGGATGGACATCGGTTTGGTATACCGGGTTGCCGAAATTGCTCCGTGCATACTCCTGCACCGATCGCCCGGTCACATAATCGACCTGTCCGTTCCCCTTCAAAGAAAACAACATCAGGAACAATCGGGCTTCATGATCGTACAACTCGTCAACGCGCGTGCTCACATCCGGTTCGACCGGAAGCATCTCTCTGGATTGGCTAAGCGAACCGACAAGAAGCACAGCGAACGTAACGAAGAAAATTGTGATGGACCGGCGAATGATCACGATAGGCTTCCCCAACGTGAAAGCAATCATGGTGCGAATGCTACCATGTTCGCAAGTGGTCTTCAACAATCGGTCTTCACCTCGCGGCCTTCATGCGGTCCACGGCTTGCCCGACGATCGGGGATCTCTCTATAATATACAGGTTATGACAAAAAGGGCTTCGCTTCATACCTTGGGCTGCCGCCTGAATCAGGCGGAAACGGCCGTGCTTGAGTCCCGACTGCGTCGGGATGGATATGACGTCGTCGAATTCGGACAGCCGACGGACCTCCTCGTCGTCAACACTTGCTCGGTCACGGATGAAGCGGAGCGCACCTGCCGCTATGTCATTCGCAAGACATTAAAGCATTCCCCGGAGGCTTTCGTCGCGGTTACCGGCTGTTACGCACAAACTGGCGCTCGCGAATTGCGGACGATTCCCGGCATTGACCTCATCGTCGGCAATCAGTTCAAGTGGGATTTAGCCTCCTACCTGCCGGCACCGCAGGCTTTGAAGAAACAGCCCGAACCGGAAGTGCTCCATACCAGAACGATCGATCGGGAAGACTTCTCCATTCCGGACATCGGCGAACAGGATTCAACCAGGGCGCTGCTCAAGATCCAGGACGGTTGCAACGTCATGTGCAGCTTTTGCCTTATCCCATTTGCGAGGGGCCACGAACGCAGCCGCGTGCTGGACGATGTTCTCCGTGAAGCGGAAATACTGGCGGCTGGGGGCTATCAAGAAGTGGTGCTGACCGGCGTGAATATCGGCCAATTTCATCAGAGCGGCGTGGATCTGCTCGGCCTGATTGATCGACTAGAAGCTGTTCAAGGCATCCGACGAATCAGGATTTCCTCGATCGAACCGACCACGGTCACCGATGCCCTCTTGGACCGCATGGCTTCATCCTCGAAACTCTGTCCCTATCTCCATATTCCGCTCCAGAGCGGAGATGACGCGATCCTCTCGGCCATGAACCGTCCTTATAATGTGCGGGAGTTCGTCGCGCTCATCGAGCACGCGGTCGCGACGATTCCCGATCTTGGCCTGGGAACCGACTTGATGGTCGGATTTCCGGGCGAATCCGAAACAGCCTTCCGCCATACTCTGGAGTTGGCTGAACGCCTGCCCTTCGCATACTTCCATGTCTTCACCTACTCCAAGCGACCCGGAACTGCTGCGGCAAAACTATCCGGCGAGGTACCGGTTCATGTAGCCCGGCGACGAGCGAAGACCCTGGCAGACCTCTCCCGCCGGAAGCGGCTGGCCTTTGCCGAACGCTCGATCGGATCAATGCTCCCGGTCCTGTTCGAATCGGGTGACGCGGATGGCTTCCGGCTGGGAACAACCGGGCACTTCTTGAAAGTGAGCGTGTCTTCCTCCGTCGATCTGCACAATCAGATACGACAGGTCAGA